>JAFRZC010000121.1 GCA_017442765.1 Prevotella sp.
AAATCTGCAAATAAACAATACCCGAAACAAAAATCTGCAAAGATAAGCACAAACTTTAACACTTGAAAATAAGGGTGTTACGGGCTTATTTTTGCAGATTTTATTATTTTCTTTGTAGTGGCTTCACTTTCCCACGCAGAAATTCTTAAAGATATTTCCTAATACTTCATTGGGGGTAATTTGACCTCCGGTGATCTCTGCCAAATGGTTGATGGTGAGGCGGAGATCTTCTGCGAGCAGGTCGCCCGGGATGTCTTGCTCCATGCCTTCGATGACGCGCAGAATGCTTTCGTGGGCGTGGACGAGGGCATTGTAGTGACGGGCATTTGAGACGATAATGTCGGTATCTGTTAATGCTGGAATGTTGGCCGAAGCGAAGATGGCCTGTTCTAGTTCGTCGATTCCCTGACCGTATTTGGCCGCAATTCTGATGGTGGGTAATCCGAGGTTCGAGATTGTGGCGTAGGGGAGCGAGTCGTTCTTGTCTATTTTGTTGATAACGATGATAAGCGACTTGTTTTCAGAATGTTGAGTAATGTCTCTTATTTCTTTGGTTGATGGGCTATCGTCGATTATCCAAAGCACGATGCGGGCTTTGTCGATAGCTTGGTAGGTGCGCTCGATGCCTATTTTCTCTACTTCGTCGGAGGTCTGTCGAATGCCGGCTGTATCGATAAAGCGGAATGTGATGCCGCGAATGTCGATGGTGTCTTCGATGGTGTCGCGGGTGGTGCCGTGAATGTTGCTCACTATGGCTCTGTCGTCGTGGAGGAGTTGATTGAGAAGGGTGCTCTTGCCAACATTCGTCTTGCCGACGATGGCTACGGGTATGCCTTGCTTGATGGCTTGTCCGGTCTCGAAGGAACGGGCGAGACGGGTAATGCGATTGTCAATAATTTTCGCTAACTGATAGAGCTCGTTTCGGTTGGCAAACTCCAGGTCCTCATGGTCGGAGAAGTCGAGCTCTAGCTCTAATAGAGAAGTGAGCTTTAGGAGTTGCTCGCGAAGGGTGCCAAGCTCTGACGAGAAATGCCCTCGTAGTTGTGATAATGCTATCTGGTGGGTGGCTCTGTTGCTGGAGGCGATGAGGTCGGCCACGGCCTCGGCTTGCGAGAGGTCCATCTTTCCGTTAAGGTAGGCGCGTTGGGTGAACTCGCCTGGATTGGCTTGTCGGCAGCCATTCTCTATTAGAAGATTCAATACCTTATTTAATATATAGCGAGAACCGTGGCAGGAGATCTCCGCGCTATCCTCGCCAGTATATGAGTGGGGCGCACGGAAGATGCTGACGAGGACTTCGTCGATGACCTCTGAACCATCTTTGATGTGCCCGTAGTAAATGGTGTAGGGCTTGGCGTCTGTAAGATTCTTAGAAAAAACGTGTGAAAGAATCTCAAGTGTTTGAAGGCCTGAGATTCTTATTATTCCGATGGCTCCACCTGGAGCTGTTGCAAGTGCGCAGATTGTCATTTCTTCTTTGCCCATGTATTTGCTAATATGATGAATATTATTGTTATTGCAAAGAAAATGAAAAGTGCCCCCATCTGATTCTGGGGATTGTTACCAATGAAGGGCAGAATGCTTACATAGCCTGCTGCTATCACAGAAAGGGTAGCCATCAGGAAGCGCAAACGCTTAATATTCACTTTTGCCCGATCTTCCTCGCTGGCAGTATTATAGCCAGCAATAAGTTTGTCGCCCTTGCCCATCAGAAAGATGACAGCAAGGACGAGAAAGAGGATGGCTAATATACCAACAAAGATGTTCCGAATAATCATATTCTGTCGAGCACTTTCTCGATGAGCGTGTCGATGGAGTTTTTGTACTCGGTGTTCATCTTCTGGGCATAGCGGTTGGCGATGACCATACAGCAGGTCGTAGCGCGATGGCCAAGGAGCGAGGCCATGCCGGCTACTGCCGACGACTCCATCTCGAAGTTGCACACTTTCATGCCCTCATACTCGAAGGTTTCAATCTTCTCGTTCTGATGCGGGTCGGCGATATCGGCGCGGAGCACTCGTCCCTGCGGACCGTAGAATCCGCCGCACGAGATGGTGTAGCCACGCACCATGTCGTCTTGTGCGATTTGGTTGGTAAGCTCCGGGTCGGCAACCGCTACATAGGGTGAGCCTTTCTTGGGGTCCCATTGCATGTGTTGTTTGAAAGCCTCCTCGAGTTGCAGGTCGCACACTTTGTCTCGGTCGGCATAATAGTTGAGCAGACCGTCGAAACCGATGCTTTTGACCGATGCCACAAAGCTACCTGTGGGAGTCTCGGGTTGTAATCCGCCGCAGGTGCCTATGCGCACGAGGGTGAGCGTGCGATGTTCTTCGCGCTCCTGGCGGGTGGTGTAGTCGATATTGGCCAATGTGTCGAGCTCGTTGACCACGATGTCGATATTATCACATCCGATACCATGGCTTTGGCAGGTGATGCGCTTACCTTTATAGGTGCCGGTAATGGTGTGGAACTCGCGGCTGCTGACCTCGCACTCGCGTGAGTCGAAGTGAGCGGCTACTGTGTCGACGCGGGCTGGGTCGCCCACGAGGATGATGCGGTCGGCCATTTGCTCTGGACGGAGGTGCAAGTGGAAGCACGAGCCATCGGCATTAATGATGAGTTCTGACTCGGGGAAAAATCTCTTGTTCTTCATACATATATGGATTTTTAGTTCATTGCCTGGTTCTCGGCATTGCGTATTTGTTTGGCCATCGCCTTCAGCTCTGCTTGCTGGCGCTGGATGATGCGCTCGTAGTCTTGAATATCGTCGGCCAGCCGCTGATGGGTGCTTCCGCTGGTGTTGCGATACTCTTTGCGGATGAGGTCCAGGTGATGGTTTTCTTTGTCGACCTCTGCCTTCAGGGCTTGCATGCGCTCGAAGAGTGTACGGCTCTCGATGTTGTGGAACTCGCTGAGCGAACGGTAGACTACCTTGTCGTTGATGGGGAAGTAAATGGCCTCACCCTGGCTTGAGGTGGAGTTGTTGTCTTTGAGCTCGTTGAGCTTTTTCATGGCCTGGTTGCGCTTGGCAACAGAAGGCCATGTGTCGCGGATGCGCGTAATGGCTGCCAGCTGGTTGAGGCGCGTGTCGTCGATGTCGCTAATGTCGTAGTTCTCACGGTTGTCGGAGGTGACGATGGTGTAGACGCACACCTTGCCTTCAGGTTGGTTGCGTGAGGTGACGAACCACGCCAGACGGTTCATATCGTCTTCCACATACATGAAGTCGTCGGCCTTCGAGTTGAAAGGCAGGCCAATGTTCTCGGGCCTCAGGTAGCGGGCGTTCTCGGCATCGTAGCGCGTGACGAAGAGGTCGTATCCGCCTATGCTTTCTTTGCATTTAGCTGCGAAATAGAAGGTGGTTCCGTCGGGCATCATGAAGGGATAGGCCATGTCGGGGGCGAACTCATCGAGCCCGTCGAGCGGTTGTGGCTTAGACCATTTACCTGCAATCTTGTCGCGCGTGAAGAGGCGCACATGGCCGGTGGTGTCAGCTTCTGAATAGAAACACTTATTGCGGAATCCGTTGACAAAGACGTATTGCCCGTCTTGGTCGTCGGTGCCGAAGAAATCGTTGTAAGCTTGGATGGTACCGTTGTCGCGTTGCAAGGGAATGCATGCCAGGAACTGGCTTTTGTCGACCACGATGCTGTCGATGACGAATACGCGCTGGGTGTTGGGCAGCATGTTCTCGTAGAGCAGGTCGGCTGCCGTCTTTTGCGGGGGAGCCGGTACGGTGGTCTTGGCCTTTGTCTTGGCTGCTGTTTTTTTCTTTTGCGCCATCGAAGGGATGGTGGCAGCTATGATAAGCAGGGCGGCAAGTGAGATTCTGATTCTATACATGGTTCTTATGTTCGTTCTTTGAATAGACAAAGATACATTTTTTTATTGACAAATGTTGATTGGCTGCTGACAATTTAATTCATTTTAATACTCTACGAGCTTTCCGGCAGTTTGGAGTGCGTGCCAGATGGAATAGCGAACCTCAGGGTTCATTTCCTCAATCTGCTGGTAAAGGCCGGCAATTTCGGCACGGTGGGTCTCATGCTCGTAGGGACAGCTCTTGAGTTGTTGTTCGTAGTGGCGTAGCAGGGCAAAAGCCTTAAGGTCGCTCTCGTGCTCGAGGCAGAGCGGACGGATGATGGTGAGTGGCATGCGGCGCATGGGCATGCTCACGGGCATTCCATCGAACCGGCCTTGAAAGCACAGGTTCATAAGGGTTGTGTGAAGAATGTCGTCTTGGTGATGGCCGAGGGCTATTTTGTTGAAGTTCTCAGCCTGGGCTAGGTTGAAGATGGCCTTGCGCCGGTACCACGAACAAAGAAAGCAGGGCGTCTTCTGCTTTCTCAGGGTTTCGGCAGACGAGGGTTGTTTGCCGGCAGAAGCTTCTTCGGAATTAGCGGCTTGAAGGCCTGTTTCGAATCGGGTGGAGAGAACGTGGAGTTTGACGCCATGTTGCTGGCAGAAGTGCTCAAGGTAGGATGTGTCGCTTTCGTAGTGGATGTTTTGCATGCGCACATGAACGGCCTCGACGTGGAACTTCGAGCGGTAGACACGTGCCTGACGGGCCAACAACTCGAGCAGACAGAGCGAGTCTTTTCCACCTGAGAGAGCCACCAGCACACGGTCTCCGTCGGTGACAAGTCGGTAGTCGGAAATAGCTTTGCGAAAGCGACTTACGATTCTGCGCTCAAGTTTTTGTTCTTCTCCGAGTTGCATTCACTTCATAAAGACAAGATAGACGGCACAGATGATGAGCAGGAATGCCAGGATGTGGTTCCAATGAAGGTTCTGACCTTGGAAGAGGATGTTGGCCACAACGGCAAAAACGGCCAGCGAAATGCACTCCTGAACTACTTTCAACTGCACAAGGGTGAAAGGACCACCGTTGCCGATGAAGCCCATGCGGTTGGCCGGTACCTGACAACAATACTCGAAGAAGGCGATGGCCCACGAGAAGACGATGACACCTATGAGCGGCCAATGGCTGGAGGTGCCGTTCTCTTGTAATTTTAAATGCCCGTACCAGGCAAATGTCATGAAGACATTGCTTAGTACGAGCAAGATAATCGTATATAATCCGTTCATTTATTTACCTTGAATTTGAGCATCCATGCTAGCGGCAGCACGGCGGCCGTCGCCCATGGCCAATATGACGGTGGCACCTCCGCGGACAATGTCGCCACCAGCAAAAATCTCAGGTCGGCTGGACTGCATACCCTCGTTGACGACGATGGTGTTCTTGCGGCCCAGCTCAAGTCCCTCGATGGATTTCGGGACCAACGGGTTAGGGCTCACGCCAACGGCTACGATGACCTGGTCGACATCCAGCTCGACGGTCTGTCCCTCAATGGGCACAGGCGACCGGCGGCCGCTGGCATCGGGCTCGCCCAGTTGCATCACTTGGAGGATAGCCTTGCATACGGCACCATTCTCGTCGGCCTTATACTCGATGGGGTTGTGAAGGGTCAGGAAGTTGATACCTTCTTCCTTGGCATGCTTCACCTCCTCCAGACGGGCGGGCATCTCGGCCTCCGAACGACGGTAGACCAACGTCACATTGCCGCCTAGACGCTTGGCCGTGCGGCACGAGTCCATGGCCGTATTGCCGCCGCCCACTACCAGTACATTCTTGCCCAGATTGATGGGCGTATCGGTGGTCGGGTTGGCAGCATCCATCAGGTTGACGCGCGTGAGATACTCGTTCGACGACATGATGTTGATGCTGTTCTCTCCAGGGATATTCATGAAGTTGGGCAGTCCGGCACCCGAGCCGACGAAGATTCCCTTGAAGCCCTGGGCCTCGAGATCGTCAACAGAGATGGTCTTGCCGACAATCACGTCGGTCTGGAAATGCACGCCCATCTTGGCACGGTTTTGAATCTCGACGTCGACAATGGCATTGGGCAGACGGAACTCGGGAATGCCGTATTTCAGCACGCCGCCAATCTCGTGCAAAGCCTCGAATACGTAGACATCGTAGCCCATCTTCACCATATCGCCGGCAAACGAGAGGCCCGAGGGACCTGAGCCCACGACGGCAATCTTGATGCCGTTGGCGGGAGCAATCTCTGGAAGGCTGATGTTGCCGCTCTCGCGCTCGTAGTCGGCGGCGAAGCGCTCCAGGTAGCCAATGGCCACGGCGGGCTCGTTCATCTTCAGATGTATGCAGCGGCTCTCACATTGTTTCTCTTGCGGACAAACACGGCCGCAGACAGCTGGCAGGGCAGAGGTCTGCTTGAGCACTTTGGCGGCAGCCAGGAACTCGCCGCGCTCGATATTCTTGATGAATGCAGGTATGTTGATATTCACCGGGCAACCCTCCACACAGGTTGGTTTAGCGCAATCCAGGCAGCGCTTGGCCTCTTTCATGGCCATTTCGGGTGTGAGGCCAATGTTCACTTCCTCGGTGCGCGTGGTGGCACGATAAACGGGGTCGAGCTCAGGCATCTGCACGCGCTCAATCTGCGTGCGCTCCTTGGGTTTCATGCTCTTACGAATCTCGTTGCGCCACTCGGCGTTGCGGTCGGTGAGCACCTCGATGGGGTCGTCGGCAGCACGGGTCGAGCCAGCCTCGTTCTTCTGACCGGCTACATGGGCTTCAGCCTCTGAATCCTCATGATACAAGTGCTCCTCAAAGTGCTCCAGCTCATCCTGCTCGGCGCGCTTGAATGTGCCCATGCGCTTGAACATCTCGTCCCAGTCGACCAGGGCACCGTCGAACTCAGGACCGTCGATGCAGACAAACTTCGTCTTGCCGCCAATGGTCAGTCGGCAAGCTCCGCACATGCCCGTACCGTCGACCATAATCGTGTTCAGGCTTACCTCGCAAGGAATATTGTGTTTCTGAGCCGTGAGGTTGGAGAACTTCATCATGATGGGAGGACCGATGGCAAACACCTTGTCAACATGCTCTTGCTCGATAAACTTCTCGATACCTACGGTGACCACGCCTTTCTCGCCATACGAGCCGTCATCGGTCATGATGATCACCTCGTCGCTCGACTCGCGCACCTTGTCTTCCAATATGATCAGGTCTTTTGAACGGCCAGCCATGACCGAGAGCACACGGTTGCCAGCTGCCTTCAGCGCCTGGATGATGGGCAGCATCGGTGCAACGCCCAGACCTCCGCCGGCACAAACCACGGTTCCGAAATTCTCAATATGAGTGGGATTGCCCAGAGGCCCCACGATGTCGGCCACGTTGTCGCCTTCGTTCAGCATGCAGAGCTTCTTCGACGAGAGACCCACTTGCTGGACAACGAGAGTGATGGTTCCTTTCTCAATATCGGCACCGGCAATGGTCAGAGGCATGCGCTCGCCTTTCTTGTCGACGCGCACAATGACAAAATTGCCGGCCTTGCGGCTCTTGGCTATCAGCGGAGCCTCGATCTCGAAAAGGAAAACCTTCTCAGAAAACTGTTCTTTCCTTATAATTCTATTCATATCTCTTTGTGTTAGTTTCATTTTGTGTGCAAAGGTACAAAATCAAAATAAAAAAGCAAAAGAAAACAGCCGTTTTCTTTTGCCTGATGGTAAATATGGTATGGTGCTCAAAGGCACTCGCATATTCCTGTTAGTCAATCATATCGAAGCCGGTATAGGGGATGAGCGCCTTCGGAATGCGTATGCCGTTTTCTGTCTGGTTGTTCTCCAGCAGGGCAGCCACGATGCGCGGCAGGGCAAGAGCAGAACCGTTGAGCGTGTGGCAAAGCTCGGTTTTCTTCGTCTCAGCATTGCGGAAGCGGCACTTCAGTCGGTTGGCCTGATAGTTGTCGAAGTTGCTCACCGACGATACTTCCAGCCAACGCTTCTGGGCCTCAGAGTAGACCTCGAAGTCGTAGCAGATGGAAGAGGTAAATGACTGGTCGCCACCACAAAGCAGCAGGATGCGGTAGGGAAGCTCGAGCTTCTTCAGCAGGCCCTCCACGTGCTCCAGCATCTCACGATGACTCTCTTTCGAGTGCTCGGGCTTGTCGATGCGTACAATCTCGACCTTCGAGAACTCATGCAGACGGTTCAAGCCGCGCACGTCCTTGCCGTATGAGCCGGCTTCACGACGGAAACACTCGGTGTAGGCGCAGTTCTTAATGGGCAGGTCTTTCTCGTCGAGAATCACGTCGCGGTATATATTTGTCACGGGAACCTCGGCGGTAGGAATGAGATAGAGGTCGTCAATCTCGCAATGGTACATCTGTCCCTCCTTGTCGGGCAGCTGGCCGGTACCATATCCCGAGGCGGCATTCACCACGGTGGGCGGCATGATTTCGGTATAGCCCGACTTGCGAGCCTCGTCGAGGAAGAAGTTGATGAGCGCACGTTGCAGGCGGGCGCCCTTGCCGATGTATACGGGGAAGCCGGCGCCTGTGATTTTCACACCCAGGTCGAAGTCAATCAGGTTGTATTTCTTTGCCAGTTCCCAATGGGGAAGCTTGGCCTCAGCCACTTCGGGGTTGGTGGTCCAATTGCCTACGGTGTCACCCTCGACACACTCCCTGAGGTTGCTCTTCACCACGTGGTTGTCCTCGGCGGCAGCACCTTCCGGCACTTCATCGTAGGGAATGTTGGGAATCTGGCAGAGCAGGGTGGTGAGCTCGTCTTCGGTTTTCGACTTCTCAGCCTCCAGCTGCTTATTGGTCTCTTTCATCTCAGCCACGGTGGCCTTGATGTTCTCAGCTTCCTCTTTCTTGCCTTGTTTCATGAGCATTCCAATCTGGGCTGCCATCTTCTTGGCCTCCGAAAGGTTGGCGTCTAATGCCTGTTGAGTCTCGCGGCGGTGCTTGTCTACGGCGAGAACATTCTCGATGGCTTCGCGCGCACCGTTGAAGTGCTTTTTCTGCAAACCGCGAATCACGCGTTCAGTTTCCTCACTGATGAGTTTTAGTGTAAGCATAATGATTATTGTTACTTAATTGATGTTTCCTTGTTGTCAGAGTGACGGCTGATGCCCTTTCGCTCATTCGGGTGCAAAAGTACAAAAATATTTTTGGAACAAGGCTATAAAAAGGCAAAAATCCCAAATCTCCTCGGAGAAATGGGATTTTTGTTGTTTGTTTGGAATAGTTTTCTGATTATTTAAGCTTCAGCCTCGGGTATTACGTTTACCACACTCTTGTCGTGGCGTCCCTTGTGGAACTCTACAGTACCGTCTACGAGAGCGTACAGCGTATCATCCTTACCGATGGCAACATTGTTACCAGGGTTGTGCTTTGTGCCGCGCTGGCGAACGATGATGTTACCTGCTACACACTTCTGACCGCCGAAAATCTTAATACCAAGTCGTTGAGCTGCTGATTCGCGTCCGTTCTTCGAACTACCGACACCTTTTTTATGAGCCATTTCTTAGTCCTCCTTTTTTAAGCGATTACTGATTTTACTTCTACCTGAGTGAACTGCTGGCGATGACCGTTCTTTTTACGATAGCCCTTGCGACGCTTCATTTTGAAAACAATCACCTTCTCGCCCTTCACGAGCGGGTTCACTACCTCACACACTACTTTTGCACCGTCTACGGTGGGTGCGCCTACCGTTACTGCGCCGTCAGCATCTACGAGCAGCACTTTCCCAAATTCAACAGTATTACCAGCCTCAACATCCTTGATGCGGTTGACATAGAGCTTTTGTCCCTGCTCTACTTTGAACTGCTGACCGTTAATTTCTACAATTGCGTACATTGATTTTATGATTGTAAAACGGGTTTTTCCGCTAGGCGATGCGCACCGTGCGCATGCTTGTTTGAGCCCGAACGGACTAAATCGGGCGCAAAGGTACTACTTTTTATTGAATTGACAAAGGATTTTGACGATTATTTTTAAAAACAATAAAGCGATCGCCTTCACAGGTAATCGCTCTATATCTTCAATAGGTATTAGTTTTTTTTAAGGTAAAAAGATTGTTTTCAGGATAACTGTTGCAAAGATAAGGCAATTTTTTTAACTACCAAAACATTTTATTGATAAAATTTTTCAAAAATCGGTGTGTGGGCGCACAATGGTAATTATTTTACAAATCTTAACATAAAAATCTGCGTAAACGTTTACTTTCCTTCGTATTTTTTACATTTTGTTGCATCAAAGTGTCATGTTTTATACATCCCGCTTGAGTCTGCGGATGCATATTGTACAGTTTTCCGTATAAACCTTCACTCTGCTTGGGTGGAGGGCTCTTCTGTGTTGCTAGAGTAGCCTTCTGCGTTGCCTGAGTAGCCTTCTGTGTTGCCAGAGTAGCCTTCTGGAAGAATCGTCACTATCTTCATTAGTGATGTTTGCATCTTTGTCTCTTTCTTCATCATGTCTCTCCCTTCGTCATGTCTCGCTATGAGTCATGAGGTAAACCCATCACCGCCGGCAGCTGTTGATACTCTGCCGGTGATGATGTGTGTCGCCCGAGAAAGGAAATGGTTATCGTTTGATGATGGTGGTGCCCAGCCTGTGTGTGACATCTTTCCGTCCGACGGTTCTGATGTTGTAGACTCCATTCGGCACGTCGTGAATATCGACGAAGGTGTTGCGGTAAGGCTTGGTGGCGATGATGTTGCCAGCCATGCTTTCGATGACGACATAATCGGCGTCGAGGGTCTTTCCCTTTTCCGGAAGCATCACTTTCTTTCCGTCGTTCTTCAGCATTCGTTTCGAGACGGTTCTCTGTGCGCCATTCTCCATTTGGAGTGCATCGCTCTCGTTGCCATAGCGGTCGGTGGCGGTAATGGCCACGTATAGTCCTTTCTCCGTGAAGTCGGGAATGCGGATTGTGGTCTGCTGATAGCGTGTGGCCGTCAGGTTGCGGGCATCGTTCACATCTACAGGATAGTTTCGGCTGACATATATATTATATAATAAGGTGTTGCCATCCGTCTGACGGTAGTTGGCGTGAGGCGAGCTCCATGCGATTTGGTCGCCGTTGATGCTTAGGCGGCGTGGCATAAGAGGCTTCTTGCTGCTCATCCATGTCATGGGCGGCACAAGGGCTGGGTAGCGGTCGAAGTGGTCGGCCACATACCGGTAGATTCCCTTCACGTTGTCGGTCAGGAATTTTGAGCGGAAGGAGGTGTGCCCCAAGTTATACTGGCGCAGCACGTTCAGCTCGCGGGTGATGACTTCGAGCGGCCAGTTGAGCTCGCGCGGATGGAGCATATAGATGCCAAGGCCGGGGGCAACAATCTTGCCGTAGCTGCATTCTGCCCAGTCGATGGCAAACGGGAAGAAGTTGTTGTCGCGGAAGTACATCATGGGGAAGAGCGCGTCCATCAGTCCGTCGCGCAACCATCCCTGTGCATCCTGGCAAACCGTGGTGTTGGCATTCCATCCGCGGCTGGCATAGCGCGTCAGGTCGTCGTATTTTCCGATGGGCGAGCAGCTCATCTTCACCCACGGCTTGATGCTTTTCACCGTACGGCTAATGCTGCCTACGATGCGGGTGATGTGGGAGCGCCCCACGCTTTTGTTCGTTCTTTTCTTCCAAGTCTCCGGGTAGCGGATATAGTCGAGATGGATGCCGTCGACATCGTAGTTGCGCACGATTTCGCCACACATGTTGGCCAGGTAGTCGCCCGTTTGAGCCGACTCGGGGTTCATGTAGCCCTCTTCTCCGATTTTCACCAATAGTTTGGGGTGTTTCTTGCGCAGCTGGGCACACCCCAGCGCATTCCATTTGCCCACGGGAATGGTGACCACCCACGCATGCAGCTCCATGCCTCGCTTGTGGCATTCGTCGATGGCGAACCGGAGAGCGTCGTAGCCGGGAGATACTCCGGGCTTGCCCGAGAGGCAGCCGTCCCAAGGCTCGTAGGAAGAGGGGTAGATGGTGGTGGCGCGTACACGCGTCTGGAGCAGTACCGTATTGATGTTGGCATGTTTCAGCTGGTCAAGAATCTTGCACAATTCCTGCTTCTGCCGCTCAATGGCATGTGTGTTGTTGGCATAGGAGTGTGGCCAGTCGAGCCCGCCGATGGTGGTGAGCCACACCGCCCTGACCTCGTATTTTGGAAATGTTGTTTGGGCCTTGGCTATGAATGTGAGACAGATGATAGCGATGAGGAAAATATATCTTTTCATACTTTTTCAATTAATTTCTGCGCAAAGTTACTGATATTTTTCCTTATTTCAAATAAATTCGCTACTTTTGCAGAGATGTTTATAAACAATTCAGTAAAATGATAACATTTTTGATTAGTCTTGTCGCTCTCGTCGTAGGCTATATGGTTTACGGCAAGTTTGTAGAGCGCGTTTTCGGACCTGACGACCGTATCACCCCAGCTGTTGCGAAGGCCGATGGCGTTGATTTTATTGTTCTGCCCAATTGGAAAGTGTTCATGATTCAGTTCCTGAACATTGCCGGAACTGGCCCTATCTTCGGAGCTATCATGGGCGCAAAGTTCGGACCTGCCGCTTACCTTTGGATAGTGCTGGGATGTATATTTGCAGGTGCAGTTCACGATTATCTGTGCGGTATGCTCTCTATGCGTAACGACGGTGCCGGTCAACCAGAGTTGATAGGTCTTTACCTGGGTCATACCACCAAGCGCGTAATGCTGGTCTTCTCGGTGTTCCTGCTGATGATGGTAGGCGCCGTGTTTGTTTACAGCCCCGCTTTGATACTTGGCAAGATGTGTAGCGACGGACTGATGTGGGTTTACATCTGGTGTGGAATCATCTTTGCCTATTACCTCATCGCCACCATGCTTCCTATCGATAAGATCATTGGTAAGATATACCCCTTGTTTGCCGTCTCGATGCTCTTCATGGCCGTAGCGCTGATGGTGGTGTTGTTTGTCAAATGGCCTTCGCTCCCTGAGCTGACCGACGGAATCTACGGCGAAGGATATAGCTCGCCCATCTTCCCGGCCTTGTTCATCACCATTGCCTGCGGAGCCATTAGCGGATTCCATGCCACGCAGACGCCCTTGATGGCCCGTTGCCTGAAGAACGAGAAAATGGGCCGTCCTATATTCTACGGCTCGATGATCACCGAGGGTCTTGTGGCGCTCATTTGGGCCACCGTCTCGATGTATTTCTTCTATGGCGGAGCAGCCGAGGAACTGGGTGTGCCAGCCACATTGCAAGCTCCCGAGGTGGTGACCACCGTGAGTCAGGGCTGGTTGGGCACGTTCGGCGGCATTCTGGCCTTGCTGGGTGTGGTGGCAGCTCCTATCACCAGCGGAGATACCGCTTTGCGCTCAGCCCGTCTGATTATCGCAGAGTTTATTCACCTCGACCAGCGGAGCGTGGCCAAGCGCTTTTGGATTTGCATCCCCCTGTTTGGTGCCACCATGCTGCTTCTGTTTTTTAACATCGAGAATCCCGACGGGTTTAATGTCATTTGGAGCTACTTCGGCTGGGCCAATCAGACGCTGGCTGTGTTCACCCTCTGGGCCATCACCGTCTATCTGGTTCGCGCGAAGAAGCCCTACTGGATTACTTTCCTTCCGGCCGTGTTCATGACCGTCGTCTGCTCTTCGTTCCTGATGATTTCGAAGAATGCCTTCGGATTCGACATGATGGTCGGCTATGGGGTGGGCGGTGCCGCCCTCATCATCTCGCTGGCCTGGTTCTTCCGCTGGTATCAGCAGGAGAAGAACCGCTCATCGGTTCAGAAGTGAACAACAACAAGAATTATTCATTAAAAAACAAATAAAGATTATGAAAAAGAGAATCGCACTAATGGTGATTTCTGCCCTGGTGGCAGTATCGGGTTATGCTCAGTTTGAGGAAGGTAAGTCGTATGTCGGAGCCAATCTGACGGGACTGGACTTTAGTTATAGCGGAGCCAAGAAGTTCAGCGGTGGTGTTGGTGCCCAGCTGGGTTATTTCTTGTTCGACGACTTCATGGTGTTGGGCGATTTCGAGTACCAACGCAACGGTATTGCCAAGACCAACGACTTCCTGCTTGGAGCCGGTATGCGCTACTACATTGAGCAAAACGGCATCTACCTGGGTGTCAACGCCAAGTATCTGCACAATAATCATAACTACAACGATGTGATGCCCGGTGTGGAGGTGGGTTATGCCTTCTTCATCGACGGACATGTGACCATCGAGCCGGCGTTGTACTACCAGCAGTCGTTCAAGAGTCATAAAGACTACTCGAGCGTTGGTTTCCGTATTGGCTTCGGCTACACCTTCTAGAGAATAAAACTGGTTTCCCGGCGTGATAACAAGCATGCACGTTGGGAAACCATACCATAAACAGATACAATCATCGATAAAAAAGAATTATGCTATCAGTTGACGAATTAGAGGATCGCCTCATTGACCTTTCGTTTGCAGAGGATATAGGCGACGGCGATCACACCACGCTCTGTTGTATTCCCGAGGACGCCATGGGCAAGAGCCATCTGCTCATCAAGGAAGATGGTATCCTGGCTGGTGTCGAGGTGGCCAAGAAAGTGTTTGCACGTTTCGACCCCGACATGCAGGTGGAAGTGCTCATGGGCGATGGCTCGAGAGTGAAGAAGGGCGATATCGCCATGATTGTGAGCGGACGCATTCGCTCATTACTCCAGACCGAGCGCCTGATGCTGAATATCATGCAACGCATGAGCGGCATCGCCACCATGACCAACCGCTATGTGGAGCGCCTGAAGGGTACGCACACCCGTGTGCTCGACACCCGCAAGACAACTCCCGGCATGCGCATGCTCGAGAAACAAGCCGTCAAGATTGGCGGAGGCGTAAACCACCGCATTGGTTTGTTCGACATGATTCTGCTCAAGGACAACCATGTTGACTTCTCGGGCGGCATTGCCAACGCCATCAACCGTTGCCATGCTTACCTGAAGGAGAAAGGCCTCGACTTGAAGATCGAGATCGAGGTGCGCTCGTTCGACGAGATACGTCAGGTGATGGAGGTCGGTGGAGTCGACCGCATCATGCTCGATAACTTCAGCGTGGAGAACACTCGTAAGGCCGTCGAGATGATTGGTGGCAAGTACGAGACCGAGTCGAGTGGCGGAATCACCTTTGATACCATTCGCGACTATGCGGAGTGTGGTGTCGACTTTGTGTCGGTAGGAGCACTAACGCACTCGGTGAAGGGACTCGACATGAGCTTCAAAGCATGCTAGGCAGTTTGTTTCTGGCAGCATTACTTCACTTTACTTCGCCGGTGAACTATGACATTACGCTGGCCGGCAATTTCGGTGAGCCGCGTCCGCATCATTTCCATGGGGGAATAGATGTGAAGACGGGTGGAGTAGAGGGGAAGGCTATTCTATCAATAGCCGATGGTTACGTCTCGCGCGTGACCGTCGGCCTTTATGGTTTTGGCAATGCTGTCTATGTGCAACACCCGGGAGGCTATACCAGCGTCTATTGTCATCTGAAGCGATTCTCGCCGCAGATAGCTGCTGCCGTGAAGCGCTGGCAATATCAGCATCAGAGCTATTCGGCCGATGTGCGGCTGAAGGCTACCGATTGCCCTGTGTCCGAAGGACAAGTGATAGCCACCAGCGGGAACACAGGTTCTTCGCAGGCTCCTCATTTGCATCTCGAGATTCACGACACGAAGACCTGGAACATGCTCGACCCGCTCGACTACCTGAAAGATTACGTGGCTGACAAGATGCCGCCCCAGGCTCATGGCTTCATGGCTTGTCCGGTGCAGGGAGAGGGCGTGTTCAACGGCGGTTCCAACAAGCAGAATTTCGGCTTTTCCAGCCACCATCTGCAACGTGAGTTCTATGCGTGGGGGAAGGTGGGTTTCGCCTTGTGGGCGAACGACTATATGGAGGCCACCTACAATCACTATGGCATTCGCTACACGCAACTGAAGGTAGACGGCCGCGAGGTGTTCTGGAGCGATGTGAGCAACATCCCAGTCGATATGAACAGGCTGGTGAACTCATGGGGCGACTATGCCCACAAGCTTCGCTCCAACGTCTGGTATCTGAAGTCGTTTGTGGAGCCCGGCAACTATCTGCCCATGCTTCATGCCGATGAGAACCGTGGCATCATCAACTTCAACGAGGAGCGCGACTATCAGGTGGTCTATACCATCAGCGACTTTGCCAATAACACCAGCGAGTATTCGTTTACCATCAGAGGGCACCGCCAGGCCCTGCCCGGGCAGAAGAGCGTCAATGCGATGCGGCTGATGCGCTGGGACCGTACCAACTACTACAACCTTCCCGGCATGCGTCTTCGCATTCCCACCCGGCAATTGCCCGACAATGTGGAGTTGCGCCCTCTCATGCGGCGAGGCACCTATTCGGACGTCTACCGGTTCTATGCCACCAGCTACCCACTATTCACGGGAGCCTCTGTTTCCTTGCGATGCAAGCAACATGTGGCCGACCCCAGCAAGCTTTATGTGGTTTGCCATCTGGGAAGTCCCAAGTATCTGGGAGGCGTCTACAAGGATGGCTGGGTGACGGCCACTATTCGCGACCTCGGCGTTGATTACGAACTGGCTTACGACGACCAGCCGCCACTCGTCAACATGGTGAGTACGGGTGAGCAAATCACCATCGGCATGGTCGACAAACATAGCGGACTCCGCTCTTACAAAGCCTTTATCGACGATGAGTTCGTGTTGTTCGAGCAGGTGCCCAAGAGCCAGTGGGTGAGATGCAAGCTGAGCGAGACCCCTGTCAAGAAGAATGGTAAGATGCATCGTCTGAAGTTCATCGCCACCGACAACCGGCAGAACCAAAGAACGTTCGAGGCACTCGTCAAATACTAGTCCGACACCTATTTTATAATATAGGTAGCCGTCTTGTTATTCAGTTCATCTCTCGATGGCGTCAACTGGTCTCTCATGTCGAAGCAAGTTCATCCTTCATCGATAGAAAGGTCTCTCGTGTCAAGACAAGTTCATCTCTCTTATCAATTAGAAAATAAACACTAAAAATACTAAGCACTATGAAAAAAATCTTATTGGCCGTTATGTTGCTGGCTGCTAGCTATGCCAGCGCATGTACAAACTTTATTGTTGGCAAGAATGCGTCAGCCGATGGCTCGGTCATCTGCTCCTACAATGCCGACTCTTACGGAATGTTCACCGGACTCTATCACTTTCCAGCCGGCAAGCATGCGCCCGGCACCATGCGCCCCGTTTACGACTGGGACACCAACAAGTACCTGGGCGAGATTGCCGAGGCTCCCGAGACCTACAATGTCATCGGCAACATCAACGAGTATCAGGTGACCATCGGCGAGACCACATTCGGCGGTCGTGAGGAGATGGTCGACACCACAGGCATCATCGACTACGGCTCGCTCATCTATATTGCCTTGCAACGCTCGAAGACCGCCCGTGAGGCCATTCAGGTGATGACCACGCTGGTAGAGCAGTATGGCTATTGCTCAGAGGGCGAGACCTTCACCATCTGCGACCCCAATGAGGCGTGGATCATGGAGATGATGGGATGTGCCAGCGACCGCAAGCTCTCGAAGGAGCGCACCGTATGGGTGGCTATCCGCATTCCCGACGACGCCATCTGTGCACATGCCAACCAAAGCCGCATCACTACCTTCAACATGAAAGACAAGCAGAACGTGCTTTTCTCGAAGAACGTGGTGAAGTATGCCCGCAAGATGGGGTGGTTCGATGGCAAGGACGCTGAGTTCAGCTACAACGACGCCTATGCCCAGCCCGACTTTGGCGGCCGCCGCTATTGCGAGGCCCGTGTGTGGTCGTTCTTCCGCCACTTCGACAAGTCGTTCGACAAGTATCTGCCCTTCGTCATGGGCAAGGAGCCGCTCGAGAATTGCGAGCGCATGCCGCTATGGATCAAGGCACCGCGCAAGGTGAGCGTCCAGGACATTATGACTTGCATGCGCGACCACTACGAGGGCACCGCCCTGGCACTCGACAAAGACCTGGGCGGCGGTATTTGGGACATGCCTTACCGTCCCACGCCCCTTTCATTCAAGGTGGGTGAGAAGAGCTACTTCAACGAGCGTCCCATCAGCACTCAGCAGACCGGCTTCACCTTCGTCAGTCAGATGCGCTCATGGCTGCCCCGCGAGATTGGAGGCTGCTTCTGGTTTGGCAACGACGACGGCAACATGGTGGCCTACACGCCCATCTATTGCGGCAACAGAGTGCAGCCCGAGTGCTACAACACGCCCGGTGCCGATGCCGTGACCTTCTCCGACAAGAATGCGTTCTGGGTGTGCAACTGGGTCTCCAACATGGTCTATCCCCGTTATTCGGTGATGTTCCCCTCGCTCAAGGAGGTGCGCGACTCGCTCGAGAACAGCTACTTTGCCCAGCAGAAAGCCGTCGAGGACAAGGCCAAGGCTCTCTATGCCGACAACCCCGAGCAGGCCATCAGCTATCTGAACGACTATAGCAACCGCCAGGCTCAGCAGATGCTGGCACGATGGAAGCAGCTTGCCACTTATCTGATTGTGAAGTACAACGACATGACCGTGAAGCCCGAGGAGAACGGCCGCTTTGCCAAGTCGAAGTACGGACTGGGAGCTACTCCCAAGCGTCCCGGCTTCCCCGAGGCCTATAGCAAGAAGTTGGTCGAGCAGACGGGCGATTTCTATGCCGTTCCCGAGAAGAAGTAACCAACCAATAAATGTGAGTGATGAGAAAGTTTATCGTATCATTGGTGATTGCCTGTTCAGCCCTGTTTGCCCTGAATAGTTGCATCGTTTCTGATAAGAAACTCACCGAGAAAGTACAGCAGGCCATCGTCGATGATGAGTTGTCGAAGGGCAACCGCTTGGAAGTGACCGAGTTCACGCTCGACGACAAGGACGGTCAGTACAAAGGAGTCCTGAAAGGCCAACTCAACGGCCAGCCGGTCACCTACGATGTGAAAGCCACCGACGACGGCAAGGAGTTCGACGTCGATTGGGAACTGAGGAAATAAGAGCAGGGAGCGAAGTCAGATGAGGCTTCGCTCTTTGTTTTTAAGATGCTGGGTATCTGTTTTTAAAATGCTGGGTACCTACTTTAAGATGTTGGCTATCTATTTTAAGATGCTGGGTAACTATTGTAAGATGTTGGCTATCAGTCTGCCTGAGGTCGGCTGGTGCTCTCCATCCCCAGCTATGGCAGATGTCTCATGGAAGCCGTCTATACATCTTCTTTGAGTTTACATTTTGCAACCTGGCGACGGCAAAATCGGGTGGGTTTTGTAGGATGAAAAACAGAAATAAGCGTTAAGACTTATTTTTCACTAACATTTTGCTATTTTTAACCTCATTTTATTTGGTTGGTATGTTGAATTGCATTATCTTTGCGGCATGAAAACACAACAAATACTCGATAAGCTCAACATTGATTCGCTCAACGCGATGCAAGAGGCCACTGCTGATGCTTTGTTGCATAGTGACAAAGACGTGGTGGTGCTCTCGCCTACGGGTAGCGGCAAGACGCTGGCCTACCTGTTGCCTTTGGTCGAGCGCATCGACGCCTCCTCCGACAATGTGCAGGTGGTGGTGCTGGTGCCCGGTCGCGAGCTGGCCCTTCAGTCGGCCACCGTTCTGGGTGACATGGGTAGCGGCCTGCGTGCCATGAGCCTCTATGGAGGGCGCCCCGCTATGGACGAGCACCGGCAGATGAGGGTGGTGAAGCCGCAGATTGTGTTTTCTACTCCCGGCCGTCTGAACGACCACCTGGACAAGGGCAACATCCTTGCCGACGCTATTCAGACGCTGGTCATCGACGAGTTCGACAAGTGTCTGGAGATGGGCTTCCGCGACGAGATGGATGCCATTGTCCGCAAGTTGCCTGCTTTGCGCCGCCGCATACTGCTCTCGGCCACCGAGGCCGTGGAGATTCCCCGTTTCGTGCAGATGGGACGCACCCTGAAGCTCGACTATCTCATTGCCGACGAGCAGGTGCCCGAGCGGGTGGGCGTCTTCACGGTTGAAAGTCCTGAGAAAGACAAGTTGCAGACGCTCAAGACCCTGCTCCTTGCCTTCGGCTCGCAGAGCAGCATCGTGTTCCTGAACTATCGCGAGAGTGTGGAGCGTACCGCCGACTACCTGCGTGGCGAGGGATTCTACGTCAGTTCTTTTCACGGGGGCCTGGAGCAGAAGGAGCGCGAGGCATCCCTCTATCAGTTCTCCAACGGTTCGGCTAACATCCTCGTGAGCACCGACCTGGCCTCGCGCGGTCTCGACATTCCCGACGTCGACAACATCATCCACTATCATCTGCCCGAGAGCGAAGAGGGCTACGTCCACCGCGTGGGTCGCTCGGCCCGCTGGAACAAGCAGGGTAGGGCGTTCTTCATCCTTGCCCCCGGCGAGCAGGTGCCAGCCTACGTGCAGGCCGACATACACCGCTTTCCTCTCTCCGAGCAGCCTCTCGGCACGGCCATTCCCCAGCCCCGCATGGCGACGGTCTACATCGGCAAGGGCAAGAAAGACAAAATCTCGAAGGGCGACATCGTGGGCTTCCTCTGTAAGACGGGCGGACTCACCAGTGGCGACATCGGCCGCATCGATGTGAAAGACCGCTATGCCTATGCCGCCGTCAGCCGCGAGAAGCTAGCGATGGTCATCAGCAACACCCGTGGCGCGAAGATTAAGGGTATCAAAACGCTATGTGAAGTTGTCAAATAGACATTGACGACGGTCGTTTGCCCGACAAAATGTCAATCAAACGCGCAGATGAGTAAACTTTTTGCGCTAACATTTGCCCAAACGAAATATAAGGTGTAATTTCGCACTCGCTTTCGTGAAGCAGAACATTCAATATTTGCAACATTCGGGTAGCGGAACATTCAATATTTGCAACTTCCGGGTAGCAGAACATATATTATTCACAACTCAAAACATATCAGTCAAAATGAAGAAGTACAACTTTAACGCAGGTCCTTGCATCCTCGATCGCTCAGTCATCGAGAAGACTGCACAGGCAATCTTAGATTTTAACGGTATCGGTCTGTCACTTGCTGAAATCAGCCACAGATCGAAGGACTTCCAGCCCGTCATCGACGAGGCCGAGGCCCTGGTGAAAGAACTGCTCGACGTGCCCGAGGGCTATTCCGTGCTCTTCCTCGGCGGCGGTGCTTCGCTCGAGTTCTGTATGATTCCCTACAACTTCCTCAAGACCAAGGCAGCCTACCTGAACACAGGCGTATGGGCCAAGAAGGCCATGAAAGAGGCTAAGCTTTTCGGCGAGGTGGTAGAGGTGGCTTCATCGGCCGATGCCAACTACACCTTCATCCCCAAGGGATGGGAGTGCCCCACTGATGTTGACTATCTGCACATCACCACCAACAACACCATCTACGGCACCGAGATCCGCAAAGACCTCGATGTGCCCGTGCGCATGATTGCCGATATGTCGTCGGATATCTTCAGCCGTCCCGTCGACGTTGCCAAATACGACGCCATCTATGCCGGTGCCCAGAAGAACCTCTCTATGGCCGGTGTGACCATCGTCATCGTGAAGAACGACGCCCTGGGCAAGGTTGACCGCCAGATTCCTACCATGCTCGACTACCGCACCCACGTGGAGAAGGGTTCTATGTTCAATACTCCTCCTGTGGTGCCCATCTACACCGCACTCGAGAACCTGCGCTGGATGAAGGCCCAGGGTGGTGTTGAGGCTATGGACAAGCTAGCCCGTGAGCGTGCCGAGATCGTATACGGCGAAATCGACCGCAACAAGCTCTTCCGTGGCACCGTGGCCGAGGAAGACCGCTCGGTGATGAACCTCTGCTTCGTGATGAGCGACGAGTACAAGGAGCTCGAGAAAGAATTCCTCGACTTCGCCACTTCTAAGGGCATGGTGGGCGTGAAGGGCCACCGCTCGGTAGGCGGATTCCGCGCCAGCTGCTACAACGCTCAGACCATCGAGGGCTGCCAGGCACTCGTGGCTTGCATGAAGGAGTTCGAGGCACAGCACTAATTGATAATTGATAATTGACAATTGATAATTGAAAATTATGAAGATTCTTGTAGCAACAGAGAAGCCTTTCGCAGCTGCAGCTGTAGAGGGCATACGCAAGGAAGTAGAGGCAGCCGGCAACGAGCTCGTGCTGCTCGAGAAATACACCGAGAAGGCCCAGCTGCTCGAGGCCGTGAAAGATGCCGACGCCCTCATCATCCGCTCCGACAAGTGCGACGCTGAGGTGCTCGACGCCGCCAAGCAACTGAAGATTGTGGTGCGCGCAGGTGCCGGTTTCGACAACATCGACCTCGCCGCCGCCACCGCCCACAACGTAGTGGCTGAGAACACTCCCGGCCAGAACTCCAACGCCGTGGCCGAGCTCGTGTTCGGACTCCTCGTGATGGCCGTACGCGGATTCTACAATGGCAAGAGCGGCTCTGAGCTGCTCGGCAAGAAGCTCGGCATCCTCGCCTTCGGTAACGTAGGCCGCAACGTGGCCCGCATCGCCAAGGGCTTCGGCATGGACGTCTATGCCTACGACGCCTACTGCCCCGCTGAGGTCATCGAGGCCGCTGGTGTGCACGCCGTTGCCAACCAGGACGCTCTCTTCGAGACCTGCGACGTCGTGTCGCTCCACATCCCAGCCACCGCTGAGACCAAGCAGAGCATCAACGGCGCACTCGTGGGCAAGATGAAGAAGGGTGGCGTGCTCGTCAACACAGCCCGCAAGGAAGTCATCAACGAGCCCGAGCTCATCCAGCTCATGCAGGAGCGCGACGACCTGAAGTTCGTCACCGACATCAAGCCCGATGCCGACGCAGACTTCGCTCAGTTCGAGGGCCGCTACTTCGCAACACCTAAGAAGATGGGTGCTCAGACTGCCGAGGCTAACATCAACGCCGGCATCGCTGCTGCCCGTCAGATCAACGCCTTCTTCCGCGATGGCGACACGAAATTCCAGGTTAACAAATAAAACCTGATTCGTCCATTCATATTCAGAGTCCCTGGTGAGGAGTTGCTTCCTCCTGGGGATTCTTTTTTTGCTCACAACCAGATGATTTTTTTCAGGAGAGTGGAGGCCTGCTCAAGTGAGGAGTTTAGGAGTTTGGGAGTTTGGACAATAGCTTTAAGGAGTTTGGGAGTTTAGGAGTTTGGGAGTTTGGACAATACCTTTTCATCTTGAATACTCAAGCCGGCAGGCTAATTATCCATTTTCCATTGTCCATCGTCTGGAAGCCCGGGGGAGGCTAGGTGGGGTCTTCTTGTACGTTGCAAAGTTACGGCTAATTCCTCTATCCACCAAATCCGAGGCTCTCTGCGGTGTGAAAATCTGTTAAAGGAGCGAAAGGATTCCCTAAGTTCAAGATAGAAGTGCAAAATTTGTAGTGTGGCTTAAGCCTTAAAATCATGAAAAACACTGCGGAGGTTTGCCCGAGCGGCAGGAGGCGCAAAGCCTCC
>JAFRZC010000122.1 GCA_017442765.1 Prevotella sp.
AACACCGCCTGCACCACATCGCTGACATAGACGAAGGTGATGTCTTGCCGGCGGAAGCCTACGGCAAAATCCACATGCCCCTTGATGGATTTTGCCATCAGGAAATAGTCGCGCTCGCGCGGTCCATAGACTCCTGTCGGGCGCAGTGTGACGCATGGCAGCCGCTCGCCCAGACTGTCGAGATAGTGCTCGGCCTCGAGCTTGCTCTGTCCGTAGGCGGTATTGGGTTGCGGAGTATCGCTCTCGCAAATCTCCTCGTAGGGCTGCGTCTCACGAATAGCACCGAAGATACTGAGAGAGCTCAGATAGACAAACCGCTTGAGCGGCATCTCCACGTCCAGCAGCGCATCGGCAAGGTTGCGGGTCCCTTCGGTGTTGATACGATGAAAATCGTCTTTGTGCAGACTCTTCGTCACACCTGCCGCATGAACCACATAATCGAACGTGGTCTCCGCACCGCGAAGCTGCTCCACGAGTTGCGCTCGCGAATCCAGATTAAGCTCTATGAAACGGATACGGGGGTCGCGCAGATAGACCCGTGAACTGCTTTTCCTTACCGCCGCCCACACCTCAAATCCTCGCGCCAATGCTTCCTCGACAATGAAACTGCCGATGAAGCCGCTCGCGCCCGTGACAAGTATTTTCTCCATGCACATCAATAAAATTTCTATAAAAATTTTGCCAACGAGAACAAAAGGAGCTTGCTCCAATTTTGCCGGGTGCAGCTAAATTTTCTGCAAAAATACTAAATAATTGACAATTGACAATTGATAATTGATAATTATTCTGTATTTTTGCAGAAAAATAAAAGCATTATGACAAAAGAGAAAAAAGGCGGCAAGCACCGTCTCACCAAGCGGCAGGTAGGCGAAATGCTCACCACGTTGTTCACCTCACAACCCGACCGCACTTTCAGTTTCAAGGACATCTTCCGGCTGCTGAGCCTTACCACCCATCCGGCCAAGATGCTCGCCATCAACACGATGGAGGAGATGGCCTGGGACGATATTCTGGCCAAGGTATCGGACAACTGCTATCGTCTGAACACCGAGGGACAGGTGCAGGAGGGGCGCTTCATCCGTAAGGCCAACGGCAAAAACTCGTTCATCTCCGACGGTTCCGACAAGCCCATCTTCGTGGCCGAGCGCAACTCGATGTCGGCACTCACCGGCGACCGCGTGCGCGTCTCGTTCATGGCCCGCCGCGCCCGCCACATCAAGGAGGCACAGGTCATTGCCATCCTCGAACGGGCCAAGGACACATTTGTGGGGCGGCTGCGCGTCACCCACGATTTTGCCTTCCTCGTCACACAGGATGAGCTGTTCACCAAGGACATCCTCGTCCCTAAGAAAAAACTCAAAGGCGGAAAGACCAATGACATGGCTCTTGTGCGCATCACCCAATGGCCCGACGAGGGGCACAAGAACATCATCGGCGAGGTGGTGGACATCCTGGGACCGCAGGGCGACAACACCGCCGAGATGCACGCCATCCTGGCACAATACGGGCTGCCCTACAAGTATCCGAAGAACGTAGAGGATGCTGCCCGGAAAATCACGGGCGAGATTACCGAGCAGGACTTGCAGGAGCGCGAGGATTTCCGCGATGTGTGGACCTGCACCATCGACCCCCACGATGCCAAGGACTTCGACGACGCGCTTTCCATTAGAAGTATCGACCCCGGAGAACCCGGGAAATCTGGAAAGTCCGGTAATCAACTCTACGAAGTGGGTGTCCACATTGCCGATGTGTCTCACTACGTCACCGAGGGTTCCGTCATCGACCGCGAGGCTCAGAAACGCGCCACAAGCGTCTATCTTGTCGACCGCACCATCCCCATGCTGCCCGAGCACCTCTGCAACTTCGTCTGTTCGCTCCGGCCCGACGAGGACAAGCTCTGCTACAGCGTCATCCTCACGCTCGACCAGAAGGCTGTCGTGAAGAAATACCGCATCGTGCACACCATCATCCGCAGCAACCGCCGCTATGCTTACGAGGAAGTGCAGCAACTGCTTGAGCTAAACGGTGTCGTTGACGGTACCGGACAACCTGCCCCACCCCCCACGAAGAACCACCCCTACGTGGGCGAGAATGCCGAGCAGCTCATCACGCTCGACCGCCTTGCCAAGCTCCTGCGCAAGCAGCGCATGGCCGGAGGTGCCATGCAGTTCGAGGGCGAGGAGCTGAAGTTCGACATCGACGACGAGGGACATCCCACGCGCTGCTACTTCAAACGCTCGAAAGATGCCAACAAACTCATCGAGGAGTTTATGCTGCTGGCCAACCGCACTGTAGCCGAGCACATCGGGAAAATCAAGAAATCAGGTAAG
>JAFRZC010000123.1 GCA_017442765.1 Prevotella sp.
AACGTTGGCGACAACGTGGGCGACGTGGCTGGTATGGGTGCCGACCTCTACGAGAGCTACTGCGGAAGTATCCTTTCCACCGCCGCACTCGGTGCTGCCGCCTTTGCTGTGGCAGGAGGCGAGTCGCAGCTGAAAGCCGTCATCGCTCCGATGCTCATCGCTGCCGTCGGCGTGTTCCTGAGCATTCTCGGCATCTATCTCGTACGCACCAAGGAAGGCGCTACCATGCGCGACTTGCTGAAATCGCTCTCTCTGGGAACCAATGTCTCGGCCATCCTCATCGCCATTGCCACACCTGTCATCCTCTATCTCTTGGGTGTGGAGAACTGGAAAGGTCTCTCTTTCTCTGTCATCACAGGTCTGGCCGCAGGTGTGATTATCGGACAGGCTACGGAGTACTACACTTCGCATAGCTATAAACCAACTCAAAAAATATCTGAAGCAGGTTTGACTGGTTCCGCCACTGTCATCATCAAGGGTATCGGTACGGGCATGATTTCCACCTGCATCCCCGTCATCACCATTGGTGTGGCCATCATCCTGAGCTACATGTGCGCCAACGGCTTCGACCTCTCCATGACTTCGGAGAGTCTGGCTCATGGCCTTTATGGCGTGGGTATTGCCGCAGTAGGCATGCTCTCTACGCTCGGCATCACCCTTGCCACCGACGCTTACGGTCCTATCGCCGACAATGCCGGCGGCAACGCTGAGATGAGCGAGCTGGGCGAGGAAGTGCGCCATCGCACCGATGCACTCGATGCCCTCGGCAACACCACCGCCGCCACGGGTAAGGGTTTTGCCATCGGCTCGGCCGCGCTCACCGCACTTGCACTTTTGGCATCCTACATTGAGGAAATAAAGATTGCCATGGATCGTGCCAACGTGATGATGACCAATGTGAAGGGCGAAGTCATCAGTGCCGCACAAGCCACCATCCCCGACTTCATGAACTTCTTCCAGGTGAACCTGATGAACCCGAAAGTGCTCGTGGGTGCCTTCATCGGTGCCATGGCAGCCTTCCTGTTCTGCGGACTCACAATGGAAGCCGTAGGACGTGCCGCACAGAAGATGGTTGTTGAGGTGCGTCGCCAGTTCAAAGAGATTGCCGGTATCCTTGAAGGCACAGGCACTCCCGACTATGGCCGTTGCGTTGAGATCTCCACCCGTGCCGCACAGCACGAGATGATTTTCCCGTCGCTCCTCGCCATCGCCATCCCCATCATCGTAGGCTGTCTGCTCGGCGTGGCCGGTGTACTCGGTTTGCTCGTCGGCGGACTGGCCGGCGGCTTCACTCTGGCAGTCTTCATGGCAAATGCCGGAGGTGCATGGGATAACGCGAAGAAGAACGTTGAGGAAGGAAACTTCGGCGGCAAGGGCTCGTTTGCCCATAAGGCCACCATCGTGGGCGACACAGTGGGCGACCCGTTCAAGGACACCAGCGGTCCCTCACTCAACATCCTCATCAAACTGATGTCGATGGTTAGCATCGTCATGGCAGGTCTCACCGTAGCCTTCATCTAATCAAACAAAGTAATTGAGAATTGAGAGTATCAGTTTCGCTGACAGCGAGACAACTCTCAGTTCTCAATTATCATTTCCACCCACAATCATTAGCTTTTAATCCTTAACTATCAACTCTCAAATGACTGATTTTGCACAAGGAACCCCCATAGCCGATGAGCACAGGCACAGCCACCATCACAGCCATCACAAACATCGCCACAAAGACGAGGCTGAGATTGTACGGCAGAAGAACAAGAATGCCAAGAAGCGCAAAAAGTTCTTATCTAACTTTCTATTCCTGACACTCTCCGTACTGGCCGTGCTTATCATTGCCGTCGTGGCATTCCTCTATGTTGTGGTGTAAACCTTTGATATCGTTCGGCAAAAGCTAAGCTATCGCATTCCAAAAGACCGTCTTTCGGAAGAAATTCCCTAGGGAATTTTCTGCGAAAGACGGTCTTTCAGAATCAGTAAAGTAAACTCTTGGTAATCAATACCCTTTATTTCCCATTATTCTCCCCGACCTGACAACGTGGACACCACGGTTTGAGCTGCTGGAAGAAGTCATTGCCCTTGTCATCGACGAGAATGAAGGCAGGAAAGTCTTCCACCTCAATCTTCCAGATAGCCTCCATACCCAGCTCAGGGTATTCGACGCACTCGATGCTCTTGATACTCGATTGTGAGAGCACAGCCGCAACACCTCCGATACTGCCGAGATAGAAACCGCCATGGCGCTTGCAGGCATCGGTGACCTGCTGCGAGCGGTTACCTTTGGCTATCATCACGAGCGAGGCACCATGCGACTGGAACTCATCAACGTATGGATCCATGCGGTTGGCCGTGGTCGGACCCATCGAGCCGCAGGGGTAACCTTCGGGTGTCTTGGCCGGACCGGCGTAGAGCACAGGGTGGCTCTTGAAATATTCTGGCATGGGCTCGCCTGCATCAAGACGTGCCTTGAGCTTGGCATGAGCGATGTCACGGGCCACGATGATGGTGCCCTTGAGGTTCACGCGAGTGGAAACAGGATACTTCGTAAGCTCCGCCCTTACCGCGTCGATGCCCTTGTCGAGGTCGATGACGATACTTTCAGCTCCTTCGCCCGGCTGCGCATAACGGGCAGGGATAAGCTCGGCGGGGTTGTCGTCCATCTTCTCGAG
The DNA here is from genome assembly GCA_017442765.1 of Prevotella sp. The sequence continues at coordinate 2,667 of JAFRZC010000123.1, forward strand.
CCAGATACCATCACGATTGATCTTGGCCTTGATATTGCGGTCGGCAGAACAGCTCACGCCCATACCGATGGGACAGCTGGCTCCATGCCGGGGCAGACGGACGACACGGATGTCATGAGCAAGATGCTTGCCGCCGAATTGTGCGCCAAGACCGATGCGCTGAGCCTCCTTCAACAGTTTCTCCTCAAGGTCGATGTCGCGGAAGGCACGGCCCGTCTCGTCGCCCGTCGTGGGCAGCGAGTCATAGTACTTGATGCTGGCGAGCTTCACGGTAAGCAGATTCTTCTCTGCCGACGTGCCACCGATGACGAAGGCGATATGGTAAGGCGGACAGGCAGCCGTGCCCAGCGACCTCATCTTCTCAACGAGGAAGGGCAGCAGCGTACCCTCGTTCTGGATAGTAGCCTTGGTCATCGGATAGAAATAGGTCTTGTTGGCAGAGCCTCCACCCTTGGCCACCATCACAAAACGATATTCCGCGCCTTCGCATGCCTCGATGTCAATCTGTGCGGGCAGGTTGCAGCGGGTATTCACCTCGTCATACATGTTGAGCGGAGCATTCTGCGAGTAGCGCAGATTGTCTTGCGTAAAGGTGTTATAGACACCAAGTGAGAGGGCTTCCTCATCCTCAAACCCGGTCCATACCTGCTGACCTTTCTCACCATGAATGATGGCCGTTCCCGTGTCCTGGCAGAAGGGCAACACGCCACGTGCGGCCACCTCGGCATTGCGCAGGAACTGAAGAGCCACGTAGCGGTCGTTCTCCGAGGCCTCGGGGTCGTCGAGAATGGCAGCCACCTGCCGGTTGTGCTCGCGGCGCAACATGAACTCCACATCGTGGAAAGCCTGCTGAGCCAACAACGCAAGAGCCTCCGGCGAAACTTTCACTATTTCCTTGCCTTCAAACTCACTAATACTGATGCCCTCTTTCGACAGAAGGCGATACTCGGTAGTGTCAGCTCCTAACTGAAACATGGGAGCGTACTTGAATGATGGTTTCATATTCTTTTTATTTATATTAATATCCGAAGATTTCCTCTGTGGTAAGATGGCGGACGGGGCCTATCTTCTCCAAGGCTTCAATGTCGAGCTCATTCTCATCTCCAAGGATGACATACCGGTAAGGCTTACGCGCCATCTGCTGCTGTTCAAAAGCTACGATATCGCTCAGTTGAAGGGCAGGCAGATTCTTGTAGATACGCTCGTTGAGATCATAGTTTACACCGAGATTCTTGGCATTCAGCCACGCATTGATAAGACTGAACTTCGTGGTGCGCTGACTTTGCAAACGTTTGGTAAGAGCATCCTTGGCTATCTGGAAGGCTGCGGGACTTTCAGGTATGGTGTCAAGTATCTGGTGGAACTGATGAATACAATCCATCATCTTGTCGTTCTGCGTGATGATGTGAGTAAAGAAAAATTCGGGCTGCTCCTTATAAGAAGGCTCCACATAGGCGGCGTATGCGTTATAGGCCAAGCCACGTGCCTCGCGCATCTCCTGAAAGACAATGGTGTTCATGCCGCCTCCGTAGTATTCGTTGAAAAGAGCCTTAACCGCAACTTCGTCGGGAGTCCACATACGTTGCTCATTATGTATCATTCGCATATAGATATTCTTTGCATCATACGGTGCAAGGAGTACCTCGTTCTTTGGAGTTTCCTGCATCTCATAATGACGACCCTCGGGGACGGCAACCAATCTCTTTGCGGTCTTGTGTGCCTTTGTGACTGTTTGCGCAAGTTCCTGCTCGCTCATCGGGCCATAATATAATATAGTGTGCTCGTACTCGGAAATATTCTTCAACAGATTAAGCAATTCTTGCGGATTCTGCCGGCGTAACTCATCGATACTGAGGTCATGGCGCGCAGGATTGTACTGCCCATAGACACCATACTGCACAAGGCGCGAGAAATTTTGCTGCTGATTGAGCTTAGCGTCGGCACGGCTCTTCTCCTCCATGGCCACAAGCTGCTGCCACGCCTCATCATCGACCTTAGCATTGTGCAGGAGGTTCTCCAACAGCTTAGCTGCCTCAGCCATGTTCTCGGCAAGACCACTGAGTGTGATATTGATATTGCGCTGCCCCACGCCGATGCTGTAGTTGCAGGCCAGTTTGTAGAATTGCTGCTTGATTTGCTCGTTGCTGAGCTTGTCAGTGCCGAGGTAGTCGATATAGTCGGCGGCATAATTATAGCGCAGGTCAGCTTCATTGCCAAACTCATAGCGGAAGGTCAATGTGAAACGGCCGTTCTCTGTGTTTTTTACATAGATATAGGGCAAATTCTTCTTGGTCTTACCGAAAGTGAGGTCGCGCTGGAAGTCAACGAAACGCGGCTGGATAGGAGCCACCTCTATGCCCTGAATATCTTTCACAAACTGACTGACGAGGTCGCGGTTGGTGGGTATAGGTGTAATGGCAGGCTTGTCGATTTTCTTAAGCGACGTATCTTCGCCCTGGCGCTTGTAAACCACCACATAGTTATCGAGAAAATGACGGTTGGCAAAATCTACTACCTGCTGCTTGGTCATGCCTGAGATACGGTCGAGATACCCTACCTGCTGCTTCCACGGTATTTCGTTGATGAAGGCATCGACAAACATGTCGGCACGGTTGCTATTGCTCTCTAAAGAGTTATAGTAGCGCAGCTTGGCATTATTAATGACCGACGGCAGGAGATCGTCAGAAAACTCGCCGCGTCGCAGTTTCCCAATTTCCTCCAAGAGCAAAGCTTTCACCTCATCGAGCGACTGCCCTTCCTTTGGTGTACCTGCAAGCAGAAAGGCTGAATGGTCGCGAAGACGTATCACGCCACCTCCGGCACCGAGCATTTTCATCTGTTGGTTGATATTGAGGTCAAGTAGTCCGGCCGTTCCATTGCTGAGCACATCTTCGATAATTTGCAGGGTGTCTATTTGCAAAGAATTACCCCTGTCAAAACGCCATCCCATGTACATGGTTTCTGCCTCAAGACCATAGACCGTAGTGTCACGAGGCTGTGTTATGGGGGAAAGTGCCGGAAACTCCGGCTGGCGCACATCTTTTCCGGGCTTCCATGAACTGAAATAGCGGTCAATGATGGCTATGGTTTTATCGGGATCGAGGTCGCCGGCCATGCAAATGGCGCAATTGTTGGGCACGTACCACTTATTAAAATAGTTTTTGATATTTGTGATAGAGGGATTCTTCAGATGCTCTTGCGTTCCGATGGTACTTTGTGTACCGTAGGGATGTGTTGGGAAGAGCAATGCATTAAGACTCTGCCACATCTTGCGGCTGTCTTTGGCGATGCCGATGTTATATTCCTCATAGACGGCCTCAAGCTCAGTGTGGAACCCACGAATTGTCATATTCTGGAAACGGTCGGACTGTATCTTTGCCCAATTCTCCACCTCATTTGAAGGAATATCCTCGGTGTAGCAAGTCACATCGTTTGAAGTATAGGCATTACTACCGTCGGCTCCGATGACCGACATGAGCTTGTCGTACTCATTGGGAATGAAATATTGTGCCGCCACCTGAGAGACGCTGTCTATCTCATGATATTTCTGCTTTCTGAGTTCAGGGTCGGCAATAAGGCGATACTCCTCATAACGTTTCTCTATCTCGGCAAGCAACGGAGCTTCGGCAGCAGGATCGGTGACACCAAACTTGTCGGTACCCTTAAACATGAGATGCTCCAGATAATGAGCCAAGCCTGTTGTCTCGGCAGGATCGTTCTTTGAGCCAGTACGCACTGCCATGAAAGTCTGTATGCGTGGTTTCTCTGTATTTACCGAGAGATACACCTTCAACCCGTTGGCAAGGGTGTAGATGCGGGTATTGGTTTTGTCACCA
>JAFRZC010000124.1 GCA_017442765.1 Prevotella sp.
CCATCGAGGTGCCCAATGCGCTGATCATCCCGTTAGACAAGAACGGCAAAGCCAAAAAGGGCGACATCCTGCTGACCCACGACCGTTATCACTTGATGATGCGTGCCATCGTGGTGGACGACTCTAATCCTACGGAGCCGGTGGTCTGCTTCCTGGACGACCGATGGCCCGACAATCCCGAGTCGGCAGACATAGCTGAGAAGCAGAAGGGCGAACAGCTGAAGGCTGGCTCGTTCAATGTGCTCAAGAAGGGCACCTTCATGCCGGGCGCACAGGTGGCATTCGGAACGGGCACCAACAAGAAGTTCGGACGGATACTGCAGGTCAGCGGCGACAAGCTGTTGGTGAGTGTTTTTGCCGATCGCATAGAGTGTGTCACGAAGGACGAGTGTCAGTTGTTGCCGCTCAACCAGAAGTTCAAGGTAGGCGACAAGGTGCGCTGTGTGAGCTCGGACGAGTATGAGCCGGACTTTAAGGTGGTGAAGGTTGACCTGGAGCACGGGCATGTGTGGGTGCAGTACGAGGGCTCGAAATACACACACTGCTACGGCCTGTTTAACGTAATGAAGTAAGTGTCACGAACTCCGCTGCTTTTAGCGGACAATACTAAACATCTGTCTCACTTGTGCAGATGTCAAAAGGGGGTGTGTCAAAATAGAGGAGTCGCCCTAATGACGAGAACCATCGGTCTCTGTTCGCGAAGCGAGGGAAAGAAAATCTTACAAATCTTACAAAAAACATTGTTGAAAATCAATTTGTTAGATTTGAAAAGATTTGTTGGATTTCTGCGCGATAGCGCACTTCATTTATTTTGATACACCCTCTTAACAATTTTAAGTTAAAACCATTTCGGGAAAGTGACGCGAGAAGTGCAAAGTTCCGAAATAATCGGGGCGATGGAAGTCGGGTGTCAGTGTGCCTACGGGGCTCCACGAAAGGAAGTGAGGGCGGTGCAGTTTGTCGCCGCACTTGTAGAAATTGCATCGCATGGTTTTTCCTGAGAGGGTGCCTATGTCATGACAGAAGAACGAACTGACGGGGATGATGAGCTCCAGTCGCCAGTGGTATTCTCCTTGGGAGAGCGGTATTTCTTTGTGCCTGAAGGTGGACTTCCGTGCAATACCGCATAGGACTTCCGGTGAGGCCAGCTGGCGGTTCTCGCGTTCGGAGCCGGAAGCAACAAGCAGTGTGCCGATGCAGTTGCACTCAAAATTGTAATAGGTGCCGGCGGCATCGGGAGCGACGAAGAACTCACAGCACGAGTCTTCCCAGACACGACCGTTGTCGTGCAGAGCCACAGCGCGGATGCTGGTTTCCTCCACGTCGAACTGTATCACGAAATGGCTGCCGGTGTGTGCAATCCTGAATTTCACCTCGGGGCGGTAGGGATATTTCTCTGCCCAATTTGAAGAGGCCATCCTAGTCCAGCTAACCAGATGTCGGTCCAGCCAGGTTGATGCCGTGTCGGCCGATGGGGGCTGACTGGCAATGCGTTTTGCTGTTATTTCCATTTGTCAATATATGATGTTATTCGTTCCTGATTTTCTCTGACCCGTCTGAACAACTGCAGCTGGTTGCGGGTGCGGACGAGGTTGTGCTCGGGATATTGCGTCTTGTAATAGGTGTCACCGTTGAGATGGTCGGTAAGGAACCTCACGGCCTGCATCATCGGGAACAGTGCAACGGCAAAGGGCAACATGTTGACTTCCTGTGGCGTGAGAAACTGATACGTGCTCTTGAGGTAGCCACGCGTGAAAGCCTCGAAAATGTCGTGGCGAAACTGAACTTTTTCCAACTCGGGCGAGTCTTCGGCCACGCTATTTGCGGCTGTCCGGAGGAAGTCGCCGTAGTCGGAGAAGACGAAACTGGGCATGACGGTGTCGAGGTCGATGACGCACAGCACGTTGCCGTCTTCGTCGAACAGCATGTTGTTCACTTTCGTGTCGCAGTGGCAGATGCGCTTGGGCAGCTTGCCCTCACGATAGAGACGCTCGGCCTGGCACATCTCCTCTTCGTACAGATAGATAAGGTTCAGCTCTTCGCCGACCTCGCCGAGACGGCCTGCCGCGTCGGTGCTTACGGCATCCTTAAGTTGGGTCATGCGCAGCTCCATGTTGTGAAAGTCGGGGATGGTTTCTCCCAAAGGCTCCTTCACGTCGACGAGCATTTGCTCGAAGCGTCCGAAAGCTGCTCCTGCCTGATAGGCACTGACGGGAGTTACCTCGTTACGAGTATGGGAGCGGGGGATGAGCACGGAGACTCTCCAATAGTTGCCGGTCTCGTCGCGCCACCATGTCTTGCCACTGTCGGTTGGTATGAAACACAACACTTTCCGTTCAACGTCGAGCTCGCCCAATTGCTGCAGCTTTTCTCTGATGTGATGCGTGACGATTTCTATGTTGTGTTGCAAAAGCTCAACGTCTTGGAAAACATGATGGTTGATGCGCTGTAACACGTAATCGGGGGCATCGCCCTCCTTTGTTGCCACTTTATAGGTGTCGTTGATAAGCCCTTCACCCATCGCAGCAACAGACTGCACCGTTCCCTGAAGATGGAAATGGCGCAAGATGGCCTTAAAATCGTTTTTCTCCATTTTCCTTTTCATAATGGTGATGTTATCCTGAATAGTGTTTTGTTTAGGATAGGGCTTCTATGGCTTGATGTGCTCTCCATCTGACCCCAGCTTCGCAAAGATAGTTTTTTTCTTTATAATTGACAAGTTGTGGCTATGGGATTGCGGAAATTTTAATGTTTTTTGTGAATCGGGACAAAAACTGTAAAATATTTGCACATACTCGGGGCAATGACTCATCATGAAAAAGCTGCCACCGTCCTCACGACAGCGGCAGCCCCATCAAACAATTCTATTCAATAAATATTACGATTTTTCTTTTCGACATAATGACATAGTGACATTTTTTCCTATAATCACTATTCACTTATCACTTCTCACTTGGCCTCCGGCCATCACTCCTATACGATAAACGACGGCAAGCCTTCAATCATATCCTCATCATCGAGGAAGTCCATGTCGTCAAAGTTATTCCGTTTCGATTCAATCTCTTCACCGTTTCCACCTTCATCTTCTGGTGCTGACCAGTCAAGCAGATGACAGCTCATATTTATATAAATCTGTTCCGTAAGGGGTACTTGATATATTTTCTTTTTCATTTCTCTATTTCTTTTATCGTCTTCGACGAGAAATTTTAGCAAAATCAGAATTCAAAATCAAACAAAATAAAGTTTCAGAAGAAATTAATCCCTGGCTTAGGCCAGCCCCTTATCAAGGGGCTTCAAATGTATAATTTTTGAAATCAATTTTGTATATTTTCTTTGCGAAGCAAATCCATTTTATTTGATGACTACTTTTTTAGTTGTTCCATCGTTCATGCGAACAATATTGATGCCCTTTTGCAATGCAGAAATCTTGCGACCCTGCATGTCGTAGATGGCCTCGGCCTCGCTCATGTCCTTGCGCAACTCAGCTTCCTTAATGGCGTGATGACTTCATCATCGCTGTTGCCCGTCTCGATGCCGAAGCTCTTAGCTCCGTCGTAGCCCAGTGCCCATGCGCCGTGGAACGTCACGCGATGGGGATACATTGTCAGTGCGCAGTTGGCCTTGTAGAATCTGTCGGAGGCAATATAGAAAGCATCGTTGTAGTCATTAATAGTCTCGTTGACATAATAGCCATTACACTTTTTTGATTTATGCCGGAGAATATAGGAATGAATAAATCCGAACGGAACTTTCTAAATTCCGTTCGGATTTAAGTTTTTATGTGTATTCGGATTTACCTCGTAGATGCTGAGGCATTCTAGCCAGTCTTACTTCAGAACAATCTTTTTCCCGTTGCGGATATAAATACCCGGTTTTAATTGAGAATTGGCTGGCGCATTGAAATTATCCATTGTCCATTGTCCATTGTCAATTATCTTGCGGCCTTGCAAGTCATAAATGGATGAGGGATGAGAGATGAGGGACGAGGGGGTCGTTATGCCTGTGCTGGTGTCGTAGGTGAAGGTGAGTCTTATGGCATTTTCCCGTTTCTCTCTGGGGAACATATAGTATTTGCCATTGTTGTCTATGAGCTGGAAGTAAGAGCACAGGCGATAGGTCTGACCTTCGTGGAGTATTGTTGACACCCGGTCGAAGAGATCCACTCCCATGTTCGTGGCATAGAACTTCTTGAGGTGCTTGTCGCCGCCCTCGTCAGTCTGCTCCTGACATGTCAATGAGCCGAGGTAACCTGTCAGGTCGCTGCCTTTCTGGTCTTCTACCCAGAATTGCAGACTGACGTTCTGGCTTTCGAAGTTGAGACTTGCATTGCGCTCGAACCGCACCATGATATCGTCAATAATCAATGAGCCGACTTGTCCGAGGTTGCTGTTCTCTCCGCTGATGGAGCTGTCGCCGTTGACAGAGAAATTCTTCTTTTTTCCGTTCACGGTCAACCCGAGAGAGGCGGTGTTGCTCTCGTAGAATTCAAGGTCGCCCTTCCCCTTCTTGTATTTAATTTTGTAGTTCGCACCACCGTTGTTGTAGCTGAAGGTGTTGGTGCCGTCGGTAGCCTCGAAGTAGAACTCAAAGATGTAGATGGCATTGTCCTGAATGTCCTCGCCTACCAGATTGATGTCCATTTCTTCCGGTTCCCAGGTTCTTTCATCCTTCTTGACGGCCTCGAAAATATAGTAGCCATTTTCGGGGATTACGCTTTCGCCGTTTTCGGTGGTTAGCTTGAAGTGACCGGTCACTTTTGTGACATTGCCCGATGTGGTAACGGTGTAGCCCGTTACGCGGAATTTGGAATCGGGCTCATCCGACTGGTCGAACATTTCCATGCCCGACAGCGGGAGATCCATTCCTTGCTGACCTTCTCCCATGTCGGCATAGACCCTCACCCCGGTAATGGCAAGGTCGATAGGATTTACTTCGGCCATGAGCATTGTAGTTTCACTGTTGAAGGTGAAGGTGACTCTGTAAACTCCAGCCTCGCCGATAGCGAACTGTTCATTTCCGTCTTTGGGATACCTGAGACTCCACTCATGGTCTGCACAAACTTTGTAATAGTAGATGCCCGACGAGAGAAAGCCGGTCTTGGTGAGGGTCCACATGTTGCCGCCGATTTCGGTCATGTCGTTGGCCGCGATGGTTGCGTCCCAGGTTTTGCCAAGGAGGGCATCATCAAGATTTGCGCCAACGCCCTCAGGTCCTCCGGCAATGGTCCAGGTGTGAGTGATGACTGCGTCGCTGGTCTTTATGGCCTCAGCAGAGAGGGCATGCGTGGTCTCGTTGAAGGTGAAGGTCACGTTGTACTCACCATCTTCGGAAATGGCAAACGACGCATTCGACGAGGGATAGTTTGTTCCCCAGTCGTGATTCTTCGTTACCTTGTACTCAATGGTTCCCTTGCCCAAAGGCTTGTTCTTCAACTCGAGCTTATAGGTTCCGTCGCTTTGAAGGGTCATGTCGTTGGCGGTGTTGGAGGGATCCCACGACGTTCCGAAGAGTGCCACCGACGAGCCTGCAATGGTCCAGGTGGATGCGCCAGGGGTGTAAGAACCCGTCTTTACTGCTTCGGAGCTGACATCCTGCCAGTCGGGGTCGAAGGTGAAGGTCACGGTGTACTTGGCAGTCTCCGTGATGACGAGTTTGTCGTTGTCGGCAGGCCACGAGTTGGTGTAGCTGTGGTTCTCTACAATCTTGTACTCGTAGGTGCCGGCTTCGAGCCCGCAGTTCTCGATGACGAGCTGATAGGTGCCGTCGCTCTGCAGGGTCATGTTGTTGTCATTGTTGTTCAGGTCCCAGCTTTTTGTTCCATTGAGGATGACTGAGTTGCCTACTACGGTGTAGGTGTCTTGCGCTGCCACGCCGAGGGTGGCAAGCAGCGAAACTGTTAATAGCATTAAAAACTTCTTCACAGTTCTTTCGTTTTTGTTATTATTGATATGATTCTATTTTAGTACGTCCAGCTCTTTGCCCACCTTGATGAAGGCGGCGATGGCCTTGTCGAGCTGCTCACGGGTGTGGCCGGCCGAGAGCTGCACACGGATGCGGGCCTGCTCCTTCGGCACGACAGGATAGTAGAAGCCCGTGACGTAGATGCCTTCCTCCTGCATCTTGGCGGCATAGACCTGCGAGAGCTTGGCATCGTAGAGCATCACGGCGCAGATGGCGCTCTGCGTGGGCTTGATGTCGAAGCCGGCAGCCATCATCTTGTCGCGGAAGTAGTTGACGTTCTCCACCAGCCGGTCGTGCAGCTCGTCGCTCTCCTTGAGCATCTTGAACACCTCGAGCGACGCGCCGATGATGCAGGGAGCCAGCGAGTTGCTGAACAGATAGGGGCGACTGCGCTGACGCAGCAGGTCGATAATCTCCTTGCGGCCAGTGGTGAAGCCGCCGAGGGCTCCGCCGAATGCCTTGCCGAGCGTGCCGGTGTAGATATCGACACGGCCGTAGGTGTTGAAAAACTCGCTCACACCATGGCCGGTCCGTCCGACGACACCGGCCGAATGACTCTCATCCACCATCACGAGCGCATCGTATTTCTCAGCCAGGTCGCAGATTTTGTCCATCGGAGCCACGTTGCCGTCCATAGAGAAGACACCGTCGGTGACGATGATGCGGAACCGCTGGGCCTGTGCCTCTCTGAGCTTTTCCTCCAGATCGGCCATGTCGGCATTGGCATAGCGGTAGCGCTTGGCCTTGCACAGGCGCACGCCGTCGATGATGGAGGCATGGTTGAGGGCATCGGAGATGATGGCATCCTCGTCGGTGAGCAACGGCTCGAACACACCGCCGTTGGCATCGAAGCAGGCCGCATAGAGAATGGTGTCCTCGGTCTTGAAATAGTCAGAGATGGCAGCCTCAAGCTCCTTGTGGATGTCCTGAGTGCCGCAGATGAAACGTACCGAAGACATGCCGTAGCCCCGGCGGTCCATCATGCGCTTCGAGGCCTCGATGAGCCGCGGATGATCGCTCAAACCTAAATAGTTGTTGGCGCAGAAGTTGAGCACTTCCTGTCCCTTTACATCGATGGAAGCCCGCTGCGGACTTTCAATCAGGCGCTCTTCCTTGTAGAGTCCTGCCTCACGAATCTCAGCCAGTGTCTGGCAGAGATGGTCTTTCATTTTTCCGTACATAATAAAGCGATATTAGAATTTACAGATGCAAAGATAATGCAAATCGAGCGAAAATGCAAATTCTTTTCGGTTTTTTGTTGGAGGTGTCGGGAAATGTTTGTACTTTTGCATGTTTGAAACAGCGAATCTTAAATTTCTTATACAGGAATGAAAAATATTCTGGTCATTGGATCAACAGGGCAGATAGGCTCTGAGCTGACCCGGGAGTTAAGAACAATCTATGGTGACGAACATGTGGTGGCGGGCTATATCCCCGGTGCCGAGCCTACGGGCGAGTTGCGCGACGGCGGACCGATGGCACTCGCCGACGTCACCAACGGCGCACAGATAGCCGAGGCCGTGAAGGCGCATCAGATTGACACCATCTACAATCTTGCCGCGCTGCTCTCGGTTGTGGCGGAAAGAAAACCTCAGCTGGCGTGGCGCATCGGTGTCGATGGACTCTGGAACATCCTAGAGGTGGCACGCGAGAACCACTGCGCCGTGTTCACCCCCAGCAGCATCGGCTCGTTCGGCCCGACAACTCCCCACAACCCCACGCCACAGGACACCATACAACGGCCACAGACCATCTACGGTATCTCGAAGGTGACCACCGAGCTGCTCTCCGACTATTATTTCCATAAGTACGGTGTCGATACCCGCTCGGTGCGCTTCCCCGGACTCATCTCCTACGTCACACCTCCGGGCGGAGGCACCACCGACTATGCCGTTGATATCTATTACTCTGCCGTGCGTGGCGAGAAGTTCGTCTGTCCGCTCCGCGAGGGCACGCTGCTCGACATGATGTATATGCCCGACGCGCTCCGTGCCGCCGTCGCGCTCATGGAAGCCAATCCCGACCGGCTCATCCATCGCAACAGCTTTAACATCGCCGCCATGAGCTTCGCGCCCGAAACCATCTACGAGGCCATCCGCCGCTACCGCCCCACGTTCGAGATGGAGTACGACGTTGACCCGCTGAAGCAGTCGATAGCCGACTCATGGCCCGACCGCCTCGACGACAGCTGCGCCCGCGAGGAGTGGGACTGGCAGCCCCGCTACGATCTCGACACCATGACCCGCGACATGCTCGACAAACTCGTTCTGTAAAAATACAGACAACATACCGTAATAGAAAACTATAACTATGAACTTTACCAAACCCTTCGTCGGCATGGCGACAATAGTTGCCGTTGCCGCCATCGTTGCGTGTAGTAGTAGCAGAGTAACCCAACAATTGGAACAGCGCACTGATGCCCTCGATGCGTCGGCATGGAGCATGTCGAAGTGGATATCGGCTGCCGATGCCCCCGTTATAGAGGGGCGCATCAACAACAGTGCGAAAGAACGGGCTGCCGACGGGGCCAGTTGGTTCCTGTCCACCGTGACCAACAAGGCCAAAGTGAAATCGGCCAAATGGATGACGACGGGGCTTGGGGTCTATCAGCTTTTTGTCAACGGACAGCCCGTAGGCGAGGAAATATTAAAGCCTGGTTTCACCCATCCCTATAAGACACGGCGGTCGTTCACCTATGATGTGACCGCCCTGTTCAACACAAAAGCCGGCGCGGAAAATCAGCTGGCTGTACAGGTCACCCCCGGCTGGTGGGCCGATAAGATTGTCACGCCCTGGGAACATGAGGGGATGGTGGGGCGCAAGTGTGCCTTCCGTGGTGTCTTGCAGTTGACCTTTACCGACGGAACCACGAAATACTACGGCACCGACACCGACACATGGCGTGCCGGTATTGCCGGACCTGTGAAGCATGCCGCCATTTTCGACGGCGAGAGCTATGATGCCCGCGAGCCGTTGCCCTTCCAGAGCATGGAACGGCTGACAGTTCCCGAGGTGAACACTGAGTTCTCGGGCGACATCCTGCCTTCCGATGGTGCCGAGGTCTATCTGCGCGATGATCTCACGCTCTCTCCGGTAAAGGCTTATACGTGGAAAGGTGTGCAGGGTGCAAGGGAAAACGAGTTTGGCAAGGTTGTCGTCGTCAGCGAGTTTGCCCCTGATGCAGAAATCACTGTCGGGAAAGGCGAGACGCTTGTCGTCGATTTCGGACAGAACTGCGCCGCTGTGCCGTCGTTTGTCTTCAAGGCCGAGCCTGGAACAAAACTGACGTGCCTGCCTGGAGAGCTGCTCAACGACGGCAACGGAGCCCGTAGCCGTGGCATGGACGGACCAGAGGGGAGCGTCCATCGCGACAACCTTCGTATGGGGCAGACGGGTATGCGCCTCGAATATACCTTTGCCGGAACGGGCGATTACGAGAGCTATCGCCCGCAGTGCACCTTCTTCGGCTACCGTTTTGTCTCCATCACCGCCACCGATGAGGTGCACATCAAGCGCATCGAGTCGGTGCCCGTCACATCAATCGGTAAACACCTCGAGACAGGCATAATCACTACCGGCAACGAGCTTGTCAACAAACTCATCTCGAACACCGTCTGGGGTCAGCGGTCGAACTATCTCTCTGTGCCCACCGACTGTCCGCAACGTAACGAACGGCTCGGATGGACTGCCGACACGCAGGTGTTCACCGAGACGGGAACATTTTTTGCCGACACCGACCGCTTCTTCCACAAGTGGATGCGCGATATGCGCGACACGCAGAGCCCCACAGGCGGCTTCCCCGGCGTGGCTCCGCTCGCACAGTATGGCGGCGAGATGATGCGCTTGGGATGGGCCGATGCAGGCATCATCGTGCCGTGGACCATCTGGAAGCAGTTTGGCGATAACGGTATCGTTGATGAGAACTGGGAGTCGATGAACCGTTTTATCAACCATGTCAACGAAAACCAGTACAACCACGAGCGGCTTATTGGCGAGAACGGTGACTACCAATGGGCCGACTGGCTCAGCTACGAGCCGCTGGAGAGTTGCAGCGGACGCGCCTTCGCTGACGGGAAACCCCTGCCCGATGCCGTCAACTACTGGAATTATCTCAGTGCCTCTTACTGGGCTATCGACGCGCTGATGATGGCCGACATGGCCAAGAGCACCGGCCGCGATGCTACGCCTTATCTGAACATGGCCGCCAACGCGAAAGCCTATCTCATTGAGAATTTCCTGAATAGCGACGGGACATTCAAGCCCGACATCCTTAACACCATGCAGACACCCGCGCTCTTCGCCCTGAAGAACCAGCTCGTTGAAGGAGAGACCCGTGAGCGGATGCTGGCTCGCCTTCGTCAGAACTTCGCCGACCACGGCAACTGCTTGCAGACGGGTTTCCTGGGAACATCCATCCTCATGCAGACACTCACCGAGAACGGTATGAGCGATATCGCCTATGAGCTGCTTCTTCAGCGCAAGAACCCCTCGTGGCTCTATTCCATCGACAACGGTGCCACCACCATCTGGGAGCGGTGGAATAGCTATACCGTCGATAGCGGCTTGGGGCCGCAGGGCATGAACTCGTTTAATCACTATGCCTACGGAGCCGTGTGCCAATGGCTATGGGAGAGCGTGGCAGGCATCGCCGCCGACCCCGCGCAACCTGGCTTCCGACATATCATCATGAAGCCCCAGCCCGACAAGCGACTGGGGCATGTCAATGCCGAATACCGCTCCAAAGCCGGACTCATCAATAGCAGCTGGCGCTACGACGGCGACCAGTGGACATGGACCTTCACCGTGCCCAAAGGCTCCACCGCCACCGTCATCCTCCCGGGCGATACCCAGGGCAAGGAATACAAAAGCGGCACCTATACCCTAAGAAAGCAGATTTAAACCACGGAAGAACACGGATAGACTGCAAATCCGCGAGTAAGCGAGTGCTATGTGAACTTGTTCACAAACAAAAGAAAAGGCACCTACAAAATCTTTGTAAGTGCCTGATTTTTCAGCGTGGACCAGGTAGGGCTTGAACCTACGACCTCCAGATTATGAGTCTGTTAAAATAAAATTTTTTAGGATTTCATAAAATTTTTCTTGGCTTTGTAAGTTGTTGTTTCACAATTATTTTATAACTTTGCAGCGCAAAAGTGAAATTTTAATAAACCTCAATTAATGGGCGATTTTGTTCGCATTTTGTTCGCAAATTGTTCGCAAATTGTTCGCAAGATTCCCATGAACGAAGCAACAGACTATAGTTATGAAGGCTGAAAAGACATCAATCAAGTGCGGAAAAGTGGACAACTGTTCACTTACTCTAGTTCTCGACAAACGTACCAATAA
>JAFRZC010000125.1 GCA_017442765.1 Prevotella sp.
ACCAGCCGAAGAACAAGGAGCGTGCGCTGAAGTTATTGAAGAGCCAGCTCTACGACCGCGCCATGAAGAAACGGCTTGAGGCGCAGGCCAAAATCGAGGCGGGAAAGAAGAAGATAGAGTGGGGCAGTCAGATCCGTTCGTATGTCTTCGACGACCGCCGCGTGAAAGACCACCGCACCAACTATCAGACCTCCGACGTAGATGGTGTGATGAACGGCAAGCTCGACGATTTCATCAAGGCTTATCTGATGGAGTTTCCCACTGCCGACGAATGAATCTATCGACCTGATTTATAACAATAATAACAAAAAACCGAAAAACTATGAGTAAAATGAAGAATGCTAAGCGAGTTGCTTATCAGAAGAAACAGGAACAGCAGGGTAAGAACGTGGTGACGTGGATCATCGGTGTGCTTATCGTTCTGGGTCTCGCATTTGCCATCTGGACAGCAGTGCAATGAGCGGATTGGAGATTGAACGCAAGTTCCTGGTCAAGAAAGGCGACGCATATAAACGCGCCGCCTTTTCAAGTAGTCGCATCCGTCAGGGATACATTCCCAGCGACACTGCCACCGTGCGTGTTCGTCTGCGCGAGGATAACGACAGCGCGAAAGCTTATCTCACCATTAAAGGGCGGCCGGCTCCGGGAAGCATTTCTCGGTACGAGTTTGAAAAGGAGATACTGCCCGCAGAGGCCGAGCAGTTGCTGAGACTCTGTCGTGGCGGGGTGATAGACAAGACGCGCTATCTTGTGCGTAGCGGGCAGCACACCTTTGAAGTTGACGAGTTCTATGGGGATAACGAGGGGTTGGTCATGGCCGAGGTGGAGCTGTCTGCCGAGGATGAAACTTTTGAAAAGCCCGATTTCATCGGTCTTGAAGTGACAGGCGACCGCCGGTTCTACAACAAACACATGCTCAGGTACCCCTTTTCGCTTTGGCGCGACACGCTGCCAGAAGCATACCGATGAGACACCCCACGACGACGCCCGCCACGTCGGCTACCCAGTCCATCCATTCGCCGCTGCGGTGACCGCCGGTACAATAGGCCTGCACCAGTTCGATAAGCCCGCCCATCAGGGCGGGAGCCACGAAACCGTATAGGAAGAGGTGCTGGCAGTTTGGCTTTTTCTTTCCCCTACGCCAGAGGTATTCGCCCCATATCACCACACACAGGCCGATATACATGACGATGTGCGTCCACTTGTCAATCAGTTTGACGTGGCTGAGCGGTGTCTCGGGGAAGAAGGGCAGCAGGCACAGTACCCAGATTAGCACAATCAGTGCCGACGAGAACGGATAGCGGCGTGCCAGCGAGATTATTTTTCTCATGACAACGGTGTTCGAGTGATGATTTCCGACTGCAAAGGTACGATTAAGTGAGTGAAAATGAAAATTTATTTTCGATTTTCCGATTTTATTTGTACATTTGCCATGTCTTTCAGATGTTTTGCTTGTTTCTTTAATGCAACACGAAGACCAAGTGAAGTGGAATTAACGAGTATTTAGATAGTTTTAGTAATGAGAAAGATTCTTTTTGTAGCGGTTCTCTCCCTCAGTACACTGTGGTGTCAGGCCCAGGAGAAGGTCATGAACATCCTGAAGACAGACAGGACAAGTACCCAGACTCGTGTGGCTGATTTGAACCAAATCAGTTTCCTCACAGTGGAAGAAGGTGGTCAAGGCCTGATCGTGACAACCTTGGACGGTGGGACGACCGCCGTACGTTTCGAGACAAATCCTGTTGTGACGGCTGCCAACGGTAAGCTGGTGATAAAGCCCAGTTCGGCAGATGCCCTTGAGTTTGAGATTAGCGACATTGCCGAAATCGTGTTCGGCGATACTACTACAGGCATCAGGACGTTGAGAGACTTTGACTTTGTCGTGCAGGACTCTGGTGCGTTGCTCCGGGGCATCCCCGAGGGAGCCAGTCCTCGCGTCTATTCCATCGACGGGCGCAGTCTTCCGGCTCCTTCCGTCATCAATGGCGAACTGCAATTGAACCGTGCCACACTGGGCACAGGCATCTTTATTGTGAAGGTAGGCACGTTCTCTACCAAGATAAAACTTTAATTCTCATTTTCCTAACATCAGACAAGACAAGATGAAAAAGATATTCCTACTGGCTACTGTCTTCTTAGGAGCTGTACAGCTCATGGCCCAAGAACCCTCCAAGATGATTATGAAGCTTAAAAACGGTGCTGTTGTACGTACCGATGTGAGCGAGGTGGAAAAGATAACATTTACCGATGCGTTGTACAATGTCAACGCAAACGGCGACCGCATTCTCGAAGCCACCGAACTCTGCTGGCCCGAAGACCGCTTGTTGCCCCTCTTCCTCCCTCCCTCCTCACTCAGCTCGTTGGATATGCCCGCAGCCAAGCTCAGCGACGCGGAGCGCGTCATGTTCTGTACGTTGCAAGGTCTCGTCAATCGCACTCGTCCGCGCATCCTTCTCTATAACCACAAAGAGGAAGACATAAGAATCTGGCCCGAGGCACATGGCTTCAATATGGATAATATCACCACCATCCCTACTGGCAAACCCTATAACTTGGTACGTCTTTTTAAGGATGAAATAAAAGGTCTGGTGCTCTACAGCAACGACCGAAGCGAACATTATTCCAACCTCGCCGTCACCATCGCCGGACTGGACCGCCTGCTCCCCGTGACGGCCGAGATCAGGGAAAAGCTCATCGCCAACGGCATGGACTTCCCCGTTGTCGCTGATATCACTTCGCTCACGATGACCACCGCGCTGGATGTTTACACCTACCTCTATGACAACTACTGGAGCCGCTGCAATCACCGCCTGCTCATTAGCGAGCGCCCCACCATACCCTATGTGCACGACATCGCTGCCGCCTGTGGCTCGGCCTGTGTCTGGCTCGACCCACGCGAAAAAGATGAACGCGAGTTGCTCGACAAGATGCTTCAGGATCTGACACCCGGTCGCGACATTGTGCTGGGCTGGTATCCCGAGGAGCGTTCCGGCGTGGGCGAGGCCACGAAGTACGGCCTATCGACCGTGCCCGCCGACTTCTTCGAGAACACCACGGTCTATACGGCAGTCAACAAAGCCGTCAAGATACATCCTGTGCCTAAGCGTCCGAAGCTGGAGAACAAGGTGTATGCCACCGTCTATATCAGCGACGGCGACAACATCCAGTACTGCCAGCACGCCATGGCCAAGATTTTCGGGCAGAGCGGTCGCGGAAAGATGGCCATGAACTGGACCATCAGTCCCGCCTTGGTCGATTTCTCGCCCTCGATGCTGAACTACTACTACAACAAGGCAACGAACAACGACTGCTTTGTCTGCGGGCCCTCCGGCCTGGGCTATGCCATGCCCTACGATGCGGGCAGCAAGCACTATTATAATTCCAATGCCAAACTGACCGTTCCCTACGTCCAACTCACCCAGCGCTATATCGAGAAGGCCGGTCTGCGCGTCATCACCATCTGGGATAACATCAGCGCAGCTCAGCGAACGGTCTTTGCGGGGAACTGCCCCTACCTCTACGGACTGACCTTTATCGACCAGGGGAGAAACCAACTGAACGGGCAGATCGTGTCGGGCTGGCTGCCCATGACCCCCGTAAGCCCCTGGTATGCCGATAACGTAGATGTCGTTGCCGATTTCTTCAACGACAAGATTAAGAAATTCACGGGCGAGGAGCCGATGTTCGTCACAGGACAGGTTACCGTCTGGGGTGTAGGCCCCGACAAGCTTGTCGCCCTGAATGACAAGCTCAACGCGCTCTCGCCGGGCAATGTTAAGATTGTCCGTGCCGACCACTGGTTCAGCTATTACAGCGAGGCAAACCACCTGCCATTCAACCTTACCATGTTGGAGGATATGGCGATTACTTCATCTCCGTCCAGAACTAATGCCAAGTACGCCGCCGACGG
This sequence comes from Prevotella sp., assembly GCA_017442765.1. Next base: position 3,911 of record JAFRZC010000125.1, read on the forward strand.
GTCGCCCTCTCAGGGATATATATGGCAGTCCAGAACCGCCGACGGAACAGGCTGGGTGCAGCTGGACTTCAAGGAACCCTATCGGGTTAGCAGTCTGGTGGTGCGCCATGCCGAGGCTGGCGGTCTGGATCCTCAGCTCAACAGCCGCGACTTCACGATTCAGATTAGCCGCGACGGCGAGACATGGATGACGATAGGCAGCTACGTCGGCAACACTGCGCCCGTGACCAAAGTGTCGTTTTCTCCTGTCGAGACCCAGTATGTGCGCGTGAATGTCACTAAGGGCGGTGCCGACGGCTTCGTCCGCATCGGCGACATCGAGGTCTATGGCGCACACTGACAGCAAGAGCTTTTTCTATAGAGGCCGTTCCCATTTCATTGATGTGAAAGTTTGTTAACGTGGCGGGTGAAAGATATACCTTTCACCCGCCAAAGTGTTAAAACCGATTTTTCGTTTTAACACTTTCAAAATCGTGCCCTATCGTCCCTTTCCCTCCCCTTTCATGCCCTTTCACTTCCCTTTCACACCCCCCTAAATGCGAAACATATATGTCTCACCTTCCAAATCGTGGTCTTTCGCACCCTGAAAGACGGTCTTTCACCACCCGAAACATATATCTCCCGGAGGTGAGAGATATGTCTTTCGCAGCGGAAGAGGGATGGAAGATGAGGAACGAGAGTTGTATCTCGCTGGTTAACAGCGATTTTCGCGCCATTCTCGCTATGGCCTTTTCCCGGCCTCGGCGGGCAATTGTCCCAACGGCGGATTTTCCGTCGATTCTGGCTGTTAAAATCCGGGTGGCGCGGCCGCCTTTTTTTAACATTTTACGGTCTTCCCGTTGCACATAAATCACGAAGTGTGCAGAAAGGGGCAGTTTTCGGTCGATTTCGGAAGTTTAATTTGGGCAGGTCGCAAAAAGTTTGTAATTTTGCCGACGGATAGCATACATATATACATTATTAAATATAAATAATATGGCTTTGAAAATTGTAGTGCTGGCCAAGCAAGTGCCAGACACCCGCAACGTGGGCAAGGACGCGATGACCGCCGAGGGCACCGTCAACCGCGCCGCTCTGCCCGCCATCTTCAATCCCGAAGACTTGAACGCCCTCGAGCAGGCGCTCCGACTGAAGGAGCAGCACGAGGGCTCGACCGTAGGACTCCTCACGATGGGTCCGCCGCGTGCCGGCGAGATTATCCGTCAAGGACTGTATCGCGGTGCCGATACGGGCTGGCTGCTCACCGACCGCCTGTTTGCCGGTGCCGACACGCTGGCCACCTCGTATGCGCTGGCCACGGCCATCAAGAAGATCGGCGATGTGGACATCGTCATCGGCGGCCGGCAGGCCATCGACGGCGACACCGCCCAGGTGGGTCCGCAGGTGGCCCAGAAGCTCGGCCTCAACCAGGTGACATACGCCGAGGAAATTCTGAAAGTGGAAAACGGTAAGGCGCTCATCCGCCGCGTCATCGACGGTGGCGTGGAGAAGGTTGAGGTTCCGCTGCCCGTTGTCATCACGGTCAACGGAAGCGCAGCCCCCTGCCGTCCGCGCAATGCAAAACTGGTGATGGCGCACAAGTGGGATCACTGTCCATTGGAGGCAGAAGCGTTCGTGTCTCCCGAGGGGAACGAAAGAGGTGCCATCCTCAACCAATGGTCGGTAGCCGATGTTGACGGCGACCCGCAGCAGTGCGGTCTGGCCGGCTCGCCCACCAAGGTGAAGGC
>JAFRZC010000126.1 GCA_017442765.1 Prevotella sp.
CGTCCCATCAGAACCCTCAAAAATGGACGCAAGGCCAAGTCTTTCCTGAAATATGGACTTGAACTCATCGCCGCCTATCTATTTAACAACTATATAAAAACTGATTTTCAATATTTTGAAAAATTGTCATGTGCTTAGATTTTTGTTAGAGTTATACAGGCGAGCCGCCTGTACTCCAAGGCTGTTTCAAAAGAGACAGTCCGGCGCATTGCTGTGCCGGACTGCTTCTTCAGTTAGACATATGGAAGTCGGAAATCTATGAGAATAGATTACTTCTTTCCGAAAGTGGCAGTACCCTGGTTGGTATTGAGGGTGGCGTCGTTGACGTCGTTTTTCTTGTCACTTTTTTTGTTGTTGGCTTTACCGAAAGTGCCGCTATTGCTGGTCTGGAGGGTGGCCTTATTGACGTCGTTTTTCTCTGTCTTCTTGGTTTCTTTCTTTTTGGCAGGGGCTTTCTTGACGGGTTCCTCGGCGACGGGTTCCTCGACTTCGGCGACGGAATCCTCGACGACCTCTTCAATCAGAGGAGCGGGGGTGGTGTCGGTGGGGGTGGAATCGGTGGTCTTTTCGGCAGAGCCGTTGCAGGCCACTGTGAGACCCATTGCCATGATGGCAATAGCCATAAGTTTGAAAGTTCTTTTCATGACTGATTCAGAATATTAAGTCTTAAAATTAGCGGGCGCTGAACTTGGCAACACCTTTGTTGGCTTTGAAGAAACCTTTGGCTGCGGTCAGCTGCTGACCGAGGACCTTGCAGGAGAAAGTGCGCTCGGTGGCATTCTCCCAGGTGCCGCCATCGAGGACGTCCATCACCTTGCCCATGGTGGCGTTGGCGACGAGGCTGACAGTCATGGAGGTGAGGTCGAGGGCGGTGACGTTTACCGTCAAGCTTTTGTCCCACCAGTCGCCGGCGTTGACGCTGCTGCCGTCTTGGTAGTTGATGGTGATGAAGTCATCTTCAGTTTCATAGTACCACAGTCTGGAGCCGTCGAATGCAACACCGTTTGATGTTGACACGCTGCTTGTGCCGGTGAGGGTGCCGGTAGTGGGTGTGGACTCCCAGAAGAGCTGCATGTTGATTTGTGGATAGGAGGTGGAGTTGGTCTGTGCGGCAGCAATCAGGATGGCGTTGCTGGCTGCGTAGTAGGAGGCGTTGGTGGTGCCGGCGGCCCAGGTGTTGTCGCCGAAGGTGACATTGACACCGGTCTGCTCTGCGAAGTTGGCAACGCACTCCATGTCGGAAGTGACGGTGATGTTGCGGGGGTTGGCGGTGCTGCCGTCTTCCCAGTTGACGAAGACATAGTCGGCTTTGGGGGAGGCTTCGAGGATGGCGGTCTTGCCCTTCTCGTACTTGCCGCCGCCAGTCACGGTACCGGCCTCGGCGGGGTTGGCAGAGACGGTGATGGTGTAGTAAGTGGTGCCATCAACGTTGGTGCCGCCGCCATTTTCGGGGTCTGTTTTTTCATCGTCACCGCAGGCGACGAGCAGAGAGCAGGCTACGAAAGCCACGCCCAAAAATCTGAAAATACTTTTCATTTTTTTTAGATGTTTTTTAGTTGGTTAATAAATGATTTCGTTGTCAATGAAGCCCTCTTTGCAGGGCAATATGATTTGCAAAGATACGCACTTTATTTGGTTCGCGATAAAAAAGAGGTGATTTTTTTGTTTTTTTAAGTTTTTTTCTAGAAGCTCTAGACAATCTAGAAGCTCTAGACATTCTAGACAATCTATATAATCTAGAGAATTCTGATCGGTGTCTGATTAGGCTTTTATGTCGAGGGCGTCGCGGATGCCGCTGGCGAGGAGCATAAAGGCGAGGACTATGAGCATGATGGCGATGCCGGGGATGAAGGCGAGGTGGGCGTTGTCGAGGAGTATCTGTCCGTAGTTCTCTTTGACCATGGTGCCCCACGAGGGCATAGGTGGCTGGACACCTATGCCGAGGAAGCTGAGACCGGCTTCGAGGAGGATGGCGCTGGCGAAGTTGGAGGCGGCAATGACGACGACGGGGCCGGTGATGTTGGGCAGGATGTGCCGGATGATGATGCGCGGGGTGCGGTAGCCGAGGGCGCGGGCGGCTTCGATGTACTCTTTCTCCTTGATGCCGAGTACCTGTCCGCGTACTACACGCGCCACGTCGACCCATACGGTGAGGCCTATGGCGACGAAGACCTGCCAGAAGCCTTTGCCGAGGGCGAAGGTGATGGCGATGACGAGGAGGACGGTGGGTATGGACCAGACGACGTTGACGAGCCACAGGATTAGACTGTCGACCCAGCCGCCGTAGTAGGCGGCGAGGGCGCCGAGGAGGATGCCGATGAGCAGGGCTATGGCCACGGCGACGAAGCCTACGGAGAGGCTGACACGGCTACCTATCATGACCTGGCTCAGCAGGTCGCGTCCGTAGGTGTCGGTGCCAAGGATGAAGGTGCGTGTCTTGACGCAAGCCTTGTTGCAGCTTGCCGTGATGGGGTCGCCGTTGTAGGGGACGGCATGTATGCTGTCGCCCGAGATGCTGTATTCCTCGACAGGGATGGAGGTGTGGTCGAGCGGCACTCCTGAAACAAGAGTGCGGAATTTGTTCTCCGTTTTCCGCTTTTCGCTTTCCGCTTCAATGGGTATGCAGAGGAAGGTGGCTTTGCTGAAAGGTTTCAGCGAAGCCAACTCGAGGTACTGCTGGTTGCAGTAGGGGGTGTGGTCGGGGGTGATGAGGTAGCCCAGGATGGCTACTAGTGCGAAGAACGAGATGACGACGAGACTTGCGATGGCCATGCCGTTGTGGCGGAAACGTTTCCAGAACATGGCCGAAGGACTGAAGCCTCTGTTGTTGGCGGCAGCCTGGATGAAGGAATTATGCCTCTTGCGGATATGCATTTTTTCCGGACTTTCTGGACTTTTCTAGACTATCTAGACTATCTAGACTTTCTAGACTATCTAGATTACCTAGAGAAATCCCAGCTCTGCTTTGGTGGCGTCGCTGAGGTTGTCGAAGCTCCAGGGCGGGTCGAAGGTGAGTTCGACGTCGACACTCTTGATGCCCTGGATGTAGGAGACCATATCCTTGACCTCGCGGAACATGTACTCGGCCTCGGGACAGTCGGGGGCGGTCATGGTCATGAGTATCTTGACGTTCAGTTCGTCGTCAACATCAATATTGTATATAAGGCCAAGGTCGTAGATGTTGACAGGAATTTCGGGGTCGTAGATGTTTTTCAGGCAGTTGACGATGGCACTGTTGATGGTTTCTTTTGTGGGAAGCATGGGCGGTGTTTTTTTTCTAGATTTTCTAGATTGTCTAGAGCTTCTGGTTTTGTGCTTTCATTTTGTAGGCTAGGGCGTACATCTTGATTTGTTTGAGCATGGAGGTGAGGCCGTTGGAGCGGGTGGGGGAGAGGTGTTCCTTGAGGCCTATGACATCGATAAAGCTGAGGTCGGCATCGATGATGTCCTGTGGGGTTTGCCCGTTGAAGGTGCGGATGAGGAGGGTGATGATGCCCTTGGTAATGACGGCATCGCTGTCGGCGGCGAAGAAGAGCTTGCCATCCTCATGGCGGCAGCTGAGCCAGACGCGGCTCTGGCAGCCTTTGATGAGGTTGCTCTCGGTCTTGTCGCGTTCGTCGATGGCGGGGCATTCCTTGCCGAGTTCGATGAGGTAGCTGTATTTGTCGAGCCATTCGTCGAAGTTGGCGAACTCGTCGATGATTTGTTGTTCGATTTCGGGGATTGTCATTGGTGTTTTTTTTAGACTTTCTAGACTTTCTAGATTTTCTAGACTTTCTGGATTTTCTGGATTTTCTAGACTTTATGGATTTTCTAGACTTTCTAGACTTTCTAGATTTTCTAGACTTTCTGGATTATCTAGACTTTCTGGATTATCTAGACTTTATGGATTCTGGATTATTCTTTTTGGGGGTTATTTTGGGGCGAATCTTATCAGCACGATTGCCGCAATTCCGAAGACGAGCTGAGGAATCAGGACGGCAAGGAATGGCGGGAAGTTGCCGTTGATGGAGAAGACGTTGCAAACTCGCATGAAGACGATGAATCCGAAAGCGAGGGCGATGCCAATGGCAAGGTGCACGCCGATGCCGCCACGGGTCTTGCGGGAGGAGATGGCCACGCCGATGAAGGTCATGATAATGAACGCCAAGGGGTTGAGGAGACGCTGGAAGAACTCGAGCTTGGCTTCGGTGACGGCGCCGGAGCCGCGCATGGTTTCGAGCTGTATGTGCTGGTAGAGTTCGATGCTGTTCATGACGCTGATGTCGCGAGCGGCTTTGTCGAAGTCGGCGGGAACGAGGTCGAGGTTGAGGGTCTGGAAGTTCTCGCGGACATAGGTCTCCCTGTCGCCGTCGAAGGTGCGGTGACGGTAGTCGATGGCTTTCCATGAGTTGGAGGCAGTGTCGTAGGTGAGTTTGTCGGCTCTGATGCGGTCGGTGAGGATGCCGTTGTCGTTGTAGGAGTCTTGCTGGAAGATGATGGCGCTCATCTCGTTGACATCGTAGCTCACGGTGCTGATGTGGATGCCGCGTGACGACTGGAAGTGGAGGTCGCTGTAGTAGCTTCGCTTGTGAGTGTGGATGTAGCGGCTCTCGAAGTCGTTGAGTCTGACATTACTGACAGGGATGATGAAGTTGCCTATCACGAGGATGCCCAAGGCGAGGATGATGGCTCCATGGAGATAGGGTCGCAGGAACCGCTTGTAGCTTATGCCGCTGCTGAGGATGGCGATGACTTCGGTGTTACCTGCCAGTTTGGAGGTGAAGAAGAGAGTGGAGATGAAGACGAAGAGAGGGCCGTAGAGGTTGAAGAAGTTGGGGATGAAATTGAGGTAGTACTGGAAGATTATCTCGCCGAGAGGGGCTTCGTTCTTGAGGAAGTCGTCAAGTTTTTCGGAGACATCGAAGGTGATGACGATGACGAAGATGATAGCGAACCAGAGGAGGAAGGCTCGGAGATACTTTCCAAGGATGTAGCGGTCTATGAGGGGATAGTTGAGCAAAGTTTAAAGTTGAAAGTTGAAAGATGAAACTTCGCGGCGGCGGTATTTGATTGTCTCAGAATGTTTTTTTTTCAGAAAAAGAGGGTTCCTTTGAGGGAACCCCCTGGATATTTCTGGATTATCTGGATTATCTGGATTGTCTAGAGCTCTAGAGGTTGCCGAAGAGTTTCTGGAAGGCTGTGAGACATTCGAGGACGTTTGTTTTGACGTGGATGAACTCGTCGACGCCGTAGCCCTTGTAGGTGTCGACCATATCCTTGGGGAAGCCGGCGAGGACGATGGAGCGGACCTTGCCTTTGAGGAGCTGGCAGGCCTGTTCGGTGATTTCGGCATACTCGTCGTCGGAGGAGCAGAGTACCACGATGTCGGCCTTGGCATCGAGGGCGGCTTTGGCGCCTTCCTGTGCGGAGGGGAAGCCGTTGTTGTCGATGATTTCGTAGCCGGCGACGCCGAAGAAGTTGGTGGCGAAGCCGCTGCGGGCGCGGCGCATGGAGAGGTTGCCGTAGGTGAGCATGAAGACCTTGGGGCGGTTGCCGTTCTCGGTGGCGAGACGGAGGTGTTCGAAGGCTTCGGCGCCGCGGTAGGGTTGGAGGGGCTTGACCTCGTCGCCTTTCTCGCAGTTGCAGCAGCATTCGTGTTTTTCGATTTTGGCCTTCATGGTCTCGGTGAGGTTGGGATACTGGTTGGTGCCGATGATGGTGGTGCGGCGTGTGGCGATCTCCATGTCGCGTTGCTGGGCGGTCTTGTGGACCTCGTCCTGGACGAAGCCTTCGCGGATGGCTTTGGCGAAGCCGCCCTTGTCCTCGATGGTGAGGAAGTTCTGCCAGGCGTACTGCGCTATGGAGTCGGGTAGGTTCTCGATGTAGTAGCTGCCGGCGGCGGGGTCGACGATTTTGTCGAGGTAGGACTCCTCCTTGAGGAGTAGCTGCTGGTTGCGAGCGATGCGGTAGCTGAAGTCGTCGGCCTCCTTGAAGGTGATGTCGAAGGGGGCAGTGCTTATGGAGTCGGCACCGGCGATGGCGGCGCTCATGGTCTCGGTGGTGGTGCGTAGCATGTTGACGTAGGGGTCGAAGATGGTCTTGTTCCAGGTCAGCGAGGTGGAGTTGATGAAGGCCTTGCAGGCGTTGTCGTCGCCGGTGTTGTACTGCTGGACGATTTTGCTCCAGAGGAGTCGTGCGGCGCGGATTTTGGCTATTTCCATGAAGTAGTTGCCGCCGATGGAGAGGTTGAAGATGATGCGGTTGGCTATCGTGGCGGGGGCTATGCCGCGGTCGCTGAGTTTGGCCATCAGCTCGTTGGCGGCGGCCAGGGAGAATCCGAGTTCCTGGACGATGTTGGAGCCGGCGTCGGCGAGGGTCTTGCCGCCGACGGTGAGTACGCGGAATGCCGGCAGGTTGTCCTGGGCGTAGCGCACCAGCTCGGCGGCCTCGTCGAGGTCTTTTTCTTCGCCGCCCCAGAAGCGTCCGTGCTTGAGGGCGTAGCTGTATATGTCGAAGTTGATGCTGCCGCGCAGTTCCTTGGTGTCGAAGCCGTTCTTCTTGGCCACGGCGACGAAGAGGCGGAGGGTGTCGATATGCTTCTTGGCGCAGTTGAAGTGGATGGCGACGGCGGGCAGGTAGATGTCATTCAGGAGGGAGGCCATCTGCTCTTCGGTATCTACATTCTTGGCGCAGAAGCCGATGGCTGTGGCGCCGCGTTTGAGGGCGTCGAGGGCGAGGCTGTTGGCCTTGGCGACATCGTGTTCGCGGATGTCCTGACGGATGTCCCAGACGTTGCTGTCGGCCTGCTTGCCGCGAGTGAAGGGGAACTGGGCGGGGTTAGAGTTGAGATACTCAATGTTTTCGAGGTCTTCGGCGCGGTAGTAGGGTTTGACCTTGAAGCCCTCGATGGTTTTCCAGACCAGTTTTTTCTCGTAGTCGGCACCTTTGAGGTCCTTGTTGATTACTTCTTCCCATTTTTCGGTTGAAACAGGAGGGAATTCGCTGAACAATCTATTGTCTTCCATTGTTTTATATCTATTTTATATTTCCGTAACAGAGTACAAAGATAAGATTTTTTTTGAAATAGGTTGTTTTGTGATTAAGGGATGCGTTTTTTTAGGCGGGGTAGGCGGGGTAGGCGGGGTTATTCTGAGAAGGCGTAGCTTACGATGTTTTCGCCCATCTTGAGGGCGCGGAGGCGTGTCTCCTGGCTGTCGCCGTGGACGTCCTGATCTTCCCAGCCGTCGCCGAGGTCGCATTCCCACGAGAAGAAGCAGACGAGCCGACCTTCCCAGATGAGGCCGAAACCTTTGGGCGGCTTGTTGTCATGTTCGTGGATTTTGGGCAGCCCGTTGGGGAAGTCGTATTTCTGGTGGTAGATGGGGTGGCTGAAGGGGAGTTCCACGAATTCGAGTTCAGGGAAGACCTTTTTCATCTGCGGCACGATGAAGTCGCGTAGACCATAGTTGTCGTCGATATGGAGGAAGCCGCCGCCGATGAGGTAGTTCCGCAGGTTCAGGGCTTCCTGCGAGTTGAAGACCACGTTGCCGTGGCCTGTGATGTGGAGGAGGGGGTAGTTGAATATTTCGCTGCTGCCGATGTCGACGGTGGCATAGTTGGGGTCGAGGTTCATGCCGGCATCGGCGTTGCAGAAAGCTATGAGGTTGGTGAGTGAGGTAGGGTTGGCGTACCAGTCGCCGCCACCGCCATACTTGACGAGTGCGAGCTGGGTTCGCTGAGCGAGGGAGATTGAAAAATGGAAACTGAAAATTGGTATTATCAGGAAGAAGAGGAGTTTTTTCATTTTTTTTGGTTTTTTCTAGATATTCTAGACATTCTAGATATTCTAGATATTCTAGACATTCTAGATATCTAGACATTCTAGATTTTCTAGATTTACTAGACTGTCTAGTTCAGTAGATTGAGATATGCTATGGCGGCGAGGGCTGCGGTCTCGGTGCGGAGGCGGTACTGGCCGAGGGTGATGGGTTGGAATCCTGCGGCGATGGCGAGGGTGATTTCCTGCCGGCTGAAGTCGCCTTCGGGACCGATAAGGATAAGGGCGTCGTGGCCAGGGGTGTAGCAGTCGTGGAGCGGGGTACGGTGGTCGCCGTCGCAGTAGGCGACGAAGCGGAGCAATTGAGAATTGAGAATGGAGTAATGCGAAATGAGTTCCCGCAGAGGGGTGGGAGGGTGGATGAGTGGCATGAAGGTCTTGAGCGACTGCTTCATGGCGCTTACGGCGATTTTCTGCAGGCGATCCTGTCGGAGCACGCAGCGTTCGGAGTGGTCGCATACGATGGGCGTTATCTCGTCGATGCCCATTTCGACGGCTTTCTCGACGAGCCATTCCATGCGTGCCGTGTTTTTTGTCGGAGCCACGGCGAGATGGAGGTGGAATGAGTGTCGCCCGTAATCGCCGGTGCGTTCGTCGACCTGAAGGAGGCAGTGCTTGGGGTTTGCCTCAAGGATGGAGCATTGGCAGAGCGTACCCTTGCCGTCGGTCACGGCGACGCGGTCGCCGGCGACAAGGCGCATCACTTTAACGCAGTGGTGCGACTCCTCTTCGTTGAGGGTGCAATAGTCTGATTCTATGTCTTGTGCAAAGAAAAGTTGCATTCTGTCTTGGAAACTAAACAAGTTGCAAAAATACTAAAAAATGTTGCATTGATACTTTTTTGTGTAAAGTGACGTTTCCCAATTGTTTTAGTTCCAAAAACAACTGTCATGAAAAGAATCCTTGCAATAGCGATAATCTCAGTTTTCAGTTTTCATTTTTCGATCACTTACGCCCAAAAGGGGAAGGCGGTGGACTTCACACGGGCAGGCTTGCCGGGAGAGCTGCAGGCTTATTTCGAACAGGCTACGAGCGACAAGGAGGTGAAGTCGAAGACCGCGGCGATGATGGCTGTGTTTGCCTCGCAATATGGCGCACTCGATGGGCAGATGCAGGACCGAGTCACGGCCGTCTTCAACAGGCTGCAGAAGCTGCGTGTGCGTCCCTACCCCGACGTGTCGGAATTTGTGGAGGTGTTCAACAGGGTGAGCGTATCAAGCGGAGGCAGCTTTGGACCGTGGGTGGAGTGCGTAGAGTTTTTGCAGAGCCGCAACAAAAAGGTGAAGGACATTACCGATTTCGTCGCGTTTACCGACGGGTTGTTGACCGACCGTACCCTTTATGCGTCGCGTTCCTGCACGTGGCAGCTCCAGTCGGGTTGCGCGTTCAGCATGCGGTACAGCGCCGGCGATATCGCGGTGGTGGTAGACAAGCCAGTGGAGCTGTACTACAGCTCTGACAAGGACAACGGCACCATATACGGCACCCGAGGCGTGTATCATTATCTGGACAACCGTTGGGAGGGTGAGGGTGGCCGCCTGAACTGGGACCGCACCGGCATACCGACGACGGCGTGCTGGGCGAGCCTGAGCCGTTACGAGGCCGTCACCAAGTTCCCGAAGTTCGTCGCCGACTCGGTGCAGTTCACCAACACCAACTATTTCAGCAAGCCGATATACGGAAGGGTGGAGGAAGCCCTCAGCACCAGAATGGAGCCGGAGAAGTACAGCTTCCCCAAGTTCCGCAGCTACCAGAAGGACTTCAAGATGAAAGACATCCTGCCGGGGGTGGACTACAGTGGCAGCTTCATGATGAACGGGTCGAAATTTGTCACCTCCGACACCAAGAACCCCGCCACGCTGATATTCTACCGCCAGGGCAAGACTTTCGCAACCGTGCAGTCGGTGAAGTTCACCATCACCGCCACGCGCATCGTCTCCGAAAACGCAGCCGTCAAGCTCTACATTGACGGCGACTCGATAAGCAACAACGGCATCACGGTGCGCTATCTGGCACAGGAGAAACAGCTGAACCTCATCAACGACTCGAGGCGTAACTACTACAGCCCATATTCGGACAGCTACCACAACATGGACCTCTACTGTGAGCAGATCGTGTGGAAAATGGCGGAGGACAAGCTGGAATTTTCCATGCTGGGAGCTTCAGGGGACCAGAGTTTCTCCACGTTCGAGTCGAACAGCTACTATTCCGAAGCCAAGTTCCGCGAGATTGGAGGTATCGACGAGATAAACCCCGTCATCCGTGTGTACCGCTATATGCAGACGCGCGACATGATATACGAGTTCTTCATGGACGATTTTGCGAAGTACATAAAGATGGACATCATGCAGGCCAAGTCGATGGTGCACAACCTGGCACGCTCGGGTCTGGTCTCCTACAACGAGGCACAGGGCAAGGTCTATGTCAACGACAAGCTCGTGGACTATGCCAAGGCCAGCGCCAAGAGCCAGGACTACGACTATGACGCGCTGGTGCTGCACTCGGCGTCGCGCCAGGGAAATGCGGACCTTGACCTGTCGAACAACGCCCTCAATGTGCATGGTGTCGAGAAGTTCGTGCTCAGCGACAGCCAGCAGGTGGTCATCTACCCGCGACGGGGAGAGCTCGTGGTGGGCAAGAACCGCGACATCAACTTCGACGGACGCATACATGCCGGACGGTTCATCTTCTATGCCACAGGAGCCACGTTCCTGTATGACGACTTCAAACTCGACCTGCCGCAGGTGGACTCGATGATTTTCTACGTCGCCAAGTTCAACAACCCGCAGGAGCTTCATGTGGTCTACACGCCGCTGCACAACCTGACGGGATTCCTGCAGATAGACCAGAGCGACAACCACAGCGGCCTGAAACGCGTCGAGGAGAAGTACCCCATCTTCACGAGCCAGAAGGACAGCTACGTCTACTACGACCGCAAGGACATCTACAAGGGCACGTATGTCCGCGACCGCTTCTACTATACGATACATCCGTTTGTGGTCAAGGATATGGTCGACTTCGTCACCGACAGCTTGAGCTTCAACGGAGTGCTGACTTCGGCAGGCATCTTCCCCGACATCGACGAGCCGCTGAAGGTGCAGCCTGACTATTCGCTTGGTTTCGTCCGCAAGACGCCGCGAGGCGGATACCAGGCCTACGGAGGCAAGGGACGTTTCACCAACCGCATAGACTTGAGCTACCGCGGACTCCGTGGCCAGGGGCAGGTGGACTACCTGACCTCCGTCACCCAGTCGAAGAATATCGTCTTCATGCCCGACTCGATGGTGTCGGTGAGCGACACATTCTATGTCAAGGAGCAGGGCGCCTTTCCCGACATCAGGGTGAGCCGTGCCTGCCAGCGCTGGCACCCATACGCCGACTCGATGCTTGTGCAGCAGCTTGCCAACGGGCCACAGTTCAAGATGTACCACAACGATGCGTTGCTTTCGGGCAGCGTGGTGCTGAAACCCGAAGCAGCCTACGCCATGGGAGCCATCACCATTCGAGAGGGAACCCTCGAATCGCCGCTCTTCGTGTTGGCTCCCAAGGAGATGGACAGCCGTGTGACGGCATTCACGCTGCGGTCGGACACTTACAAGAACACTGCGTTCTACGCCACCGACATGAAGTCGCATGTGGACTATACCAAGCGCCGCGCCGACTTCGTTGCCAATCTCGAGTTGGAGCGTACTCAGCTGCCGCTGCTGCAGTATGCGGCGTATGTCGACAAGTTTTCGTGGGAGATGGACAAGAAGCAGCTTGACCTCATCAACAGCAAGAGCGAGAGCGGTCAAGGGTTTGAAGGCTTGACACTGCGGGAGCGTTTTGCCCACAAGGAGCAGCCCGGAGCACTATTCGTCTCTACCGACCCTGCCAAGGACAGCCTCCACTTCCATGCGGTTCGTTCCACCTATATGTACGATGCCGGCCAGCTCACCTGCAGGCAGGTCTTTACGGTCGATGTGGCCGATGCGGTAGTGGCACCGGGAGGCGACACGCTCCACATCAGCCGAGGGGGGTTGGTGGGCATGCTCAAACACTCGCAGATACTTGCAAGCCGCGAGAACCGTCACCACCTGATCTATGACGCCGACGTACTGCTCGACGGAGCGAAGAGATACAGCGGCAAGGGCTATATCGACTATGTGGACGTGGACAACAAGAAGCAGAAGATATATCTCACCGAGATAGCCCCCGACAGCCGCGGCGTCAGCGTGGGCAAGGGGTTTGTGCCAGACAGCGCCAATTTCACGCTCAACAGTGCTTTCGGCTTCGCCGGCAACGTGAGGGTGGAGGCCGACAGGGAATTCTACTTCTTCGACGGCGGCGTGCGTCTGCTCCACAAGTGCAACACCGGTGCAGAGCTGGGTCTGCTGGCATATTCGAGCTACCTGAACCCAAGGCAGATACTGGTTTCGGTACCAGAGATACCCACCGACTGGAAGGGCAACCGCATCACAGCGTCGATGCTTTTCGACAAGAAGGACATGATGCCATACGCGGCATTCCTCACCGCCGAACGCGCCGCCGACAACGAGCTGATGGGAGCCCACGGCTTTGTGACCTACGACAACGACAAGCATGAGTACATGATAGCCTCGGCGGAGAAGATACAGGATCCCGACAATGTCGTGGACCGTTTCCTGACCCTCAACACCCAGACATGCGAGATGACCGCCGAGGGACCAATCGATTTCAATGTCAAGCAGCATCACGTCAAGCTGTTCAACTACGGCATGGCGACGTTGGGAGGCAAGAAAGAGGGCGACCTGGAGATGCAGACCATCTTTGGCTTCACTTTCCCCATAGACGACAAGGTGCTTGGAGCCATGGCCCAGATTATCGGCGACGACCTGCGTCTCTCGCCCTCTACGCCAGGCAACGAGGCCACACGCCACTCGATGCTCTACTATATGGGAGCCGAGCATGGTGCTGAGGCATACGCCACATACGTCAGCACCGGCTTCTTCGACAAGATGCCCAAGGAGTACGAGAGTACCATCCTCATCGAAGGGATGGACTGGACCTACGACCCCGCGTTGGGCTACCGCTACGACGGCGTTGCGTCGCTGGCCATGGTGGGCAATAAGCAGCTGCACCTCTCTACGCGCGTCAAGGCGCAGCTCTACCGCAAGGGCAACGGAGTCCATCTGGTGCTGTACATACAGGTCGCTGCCGACCACTGGTATTATTTCAACTATGAGTTCAACAGCCAGCAGATGCTCATCCAGAGCAGCGTGGGCGAGTGGGTCGACATGATTAAGGCATTGTCGGCCGACAAGCGCCATGTGGGCGGACGAGGCGACGTTGGCGACTATCGCTACCGCATCACTCCGAGCCGCACCGAGGTGCCGAATTTCCTGCTGCGTATGGGAGGCAATGCGGAGGCCGAGGATGACCCAGGCGACTGGGATGTCGACGACGAGGATGTCATTGAGGGCGACGATTGAATGCCAGGGAACGATGATTGAAAACAGAAAAAAACAATGTTTTCCTTGAGCCGGATTTTGTTTTTTTTCTTCCAGTGAATCGTCCATAATTGGAGCAGACTATAGGGTTTGCTCCAATTTTTTTGTTTTTTTTACTTTTGTTATTCAACTCTTTGTGCGGATATGGCTGCAAAAAATGAAATTTTTTTTGTGGGTATCGAAAAAGTTAGTACTTTTGCAACCGCTTTCGAGAGAAATTTGAAAGTTGAAGTTTGAATTTCGGGATTCACAATTCGGTGTTCAAAGTTCAAAAGAGCCCAGGTGGTGGAATTGGTAGACACGCTACTTTGAGGGGGTAGTGCCGATTCAGGCGTGCAAGTTCAAGTCTTGTCCTGGGCACCAAAAAATGGAGGGTTATGCCCTCGTTTTTTTCTAAGCTTCGCGAGGAGAAGCTCTACCAGCCCGGGTGGCGGAATTGGTAGACGCGCACGTTTCAGGTGCGTGTTCCGAAAGGAGTGCAGGTTCAAGTCCTGTTCCGGGCACCAAGAGAATTTCACAAGTAATTCAAAATGAATGAAAAGTGAAATTCTTTTTTTTATGTACGTTTCAATTTTGGCCATAGTTTGGCCATATTTTCGGAGAACCCACTTGACTCTCCTCCACGAGCGAGGAACAGGACACCTACAAACACCTTGACCATTTTGATTACTATGCCGCCATTGGGATGGCTGTTTCAGAAACATCCAAGACACCTTTTGAGAATGCAAGATTCTCGATATGCACATCTGCCAATTCCATCGGTGTTTCATTCTCGATGAGGTCTCTACAAACTTCTTTGATTGACTCCAAAACTAATTTCAAGTCCGAAGCCTCGACAATGGGTTGATTCACTCTTCTTACTGTGATACACGAACCCCAACTGGCCATCAAGACGAAACGCCCATCCTTCATTTCAAAAGTCGAGATTGCACCACCTCCGGCAAACACCTTTGCAACATATCCACTTTCGGTTCGCTCGGCTTCAAGGATTTGCATAGTTTCCAATCTTCTCAACCCTTCGCCCTTATCCCATATCGCCTTCTTGGTGGTTGCAATAATCCCCGAAGCCTTGACATCCATTTCTCTAATCTTGAACGGAAACCACTCGTCATAGCCTAATATGTCAGCATTAGGAAACTTCCTACCGGCTTCCTCCTTTCTTCCAAAGTAGTAATAAAGATTATCTACTCTACAATTGTGGTAGTTCCCATCGAGATATCGGACTCTCTTGCAATCACCAGGATTCTCCAAAAACACTTCGGCGACCATATTGTTCAGACGCTCACCATTGGGGTTGAAATGTTTTCTTCTCACTACAATAGTGAGTCCGTGACCATCGTCTATCGGGATGAGCTCACGTACATATCCCCTTCCCTGAAAGTCAGTGGATACGACACGCCCATAATTACTAACCCATATGTCACGGCAACGAAATTGACCGAAAAGCTCGCCCTTAATGGGTTTAATGCAAGTGAAACCAAGTTCCTGCTGGGTATAATACCTTTTGCTAATAGTAAAAACTATTTTTCTCATATTTCTAATTTTTTTTATTAAACTAATTTTCATTACTTTGATTCTTCTCTTTTCTTCATTGCATTTACAATGTTATTCACTTTGGATTTAGAGACTCCCAATTCGGACTCAATCTTCCGACAGCTCAAGCCTTGCTTGTGCAGATGCCATACCTGATGATAGACCATCTCCTCATCGTCTTCATCGGGCTTTTTCAGAAGATTCTGTTCTATGTCCGTGTCTCGATACTCGAAGTGCAGACCATTCTCCTTCACCATCTCAACAACCATTACGGGGTCCTCATATATCTTCTCACCACTACGGGCTTTCAGTTGCTTGATGTACCTAAGACCGGTGTCTCCTTCCACACGTCCAAGAGCGAAAGCGGCGTCGATAAGATTACCAACCTTTGCCGAACCAGCCAAATCGTTTATTGTCATCGGCTTGTTGTTCTTCTTGTTTGTGTGGGCCACCACCAAAATGGTGATGCCAAGTTCATCACGAAGCTCACGAAGTGCCTTGATTATGGCCATTGCCTCTTTTGCACTTTGAAGATTGCACATAAAAGAGATATTGTCATACACAATCATCTTGCACTTTTCAGCAATTATAAAGCTCTTCAAGAAAGAGAGGAGCTGTTCCGAAGTATATTCGACGCCAGTGGGGACCTCCAAAATTTTGAGTTTGTCAGAGAACTGATGCCCAGAATATCTTCCGGCAAACTGCTGGTCTGTATTCTCCAAATCAACGTAGCCCACGTTTTCGCCACTCGTCAGTTCGGATTCAAACCCATATTCACTCGTACCTCGTGAGATTGCATCGGCAATTTGGAGGGCGAGTACTGACTTTCCGACATTGGTCGGTGCAAACAGAACCGTTACTTCCCCTTCTACCACAAAGCAATCAAAAAGTCGTCTGGGCTTCTCCATACGAATGGATTCTTCGAGGCGGGTGTTGGCGGTTCTAACCTTGAAGAAGGGGGTGTCATTCCCCGACTTCTCTTCCATTCTTTTCAGCGTGTAGCGTGGTTTCTCCATCTTGGTCATCACGCTGCTCTCAATACTGTGCAAATCCATCACACCTTGTGCTTCTTTTGCTTGAAAAGATAAATTGCTCATATTATGCTGCTATGTTTTCCATTACTTCGGGGTCATTCTTCCGATACCAGAGAGAATCACCGGCCTTATGGTCATTCTCCCCACGTACTGCCTTGCCGATGGCCTGATGACCCTTTCCGAGAGCGACCTCTGCCACAGAAGCACTCTCCCATTCCTTTACAAAATCTCCGTCGAGGGTGAATTGGAGAATGGGGATACCCTTTCTACCAGCTTTCTTTCTACCCGATTGGACAGTTACGCTGTCCTTAATGTCCATTTTGGACTCACCACCTTCCTGTTCCTTCACATTGACTACACAGGAGCCATTTGTGGTCAGGCAAGGGGCTATTCCACGAGGACTGACGACACGACTGATTTCAGGGTCAGGGAAGTTCTTTCTACCAATCTCGGTATTACCCTCTTGAATGATTTGATTCACGAAACCTCTGTTCAAAACCTCTTCAATCTTGAAGTCAGAAACCTTGTCTTTGCCCATATTGAAATGTTCCTTGTCAATAAGGACGACACCGTTCATACCCTCAATCTCTGAATTAGTCTTGGGCTCATTGGAAACCGAAGAAGTCAGACTGTTCAACAGTTCCTCTCTATCACCGCCTTTCTCAATGTAGGCTTGAAACAGAGCCATAATGGTCTCCTTAATCTCGTTTCTTTCCTTCTCCTGCTTTTTCGATTCGAGCAGCAGGTTTGCATTCCTGATGAGTTCAACCAACTCATCGTAGTTCATTTTTTTAATATCGATTGTATTCATTTTTTTGATTTTTAATATTTTACACCATACTTACTTATATCAATTTGAAGGTAGAGCGCCTTCAACACATCTACCACGATGCTGTTCCCAGCCTGTTTGACAACCTGTGTGTCTGCAACCACCTTCTTGAAATCTCTGAATCCCATCAGTCTGATACACTCATCTGGTGTCAGTCGTCTCAAAAAGTTCTTGTGGGGGACGCCTTTCTCCAAATAATCTCCGAGGAAAGTCTTCAACTCGATTGGAGCGGGGAAGAGAAAGTCTGTTTTCTCCTTGAAACCGACACAAATCAGGCGGGGTCTATTCTGAGGAACTCCGTAGTGTCGAGAGTTCATCACCTGCCAATGAAGGTCATATCCTGTTTCCTTCTGCAATGAGGAGCGAATCTTCTCCCAACAGGTGATACCTTCTCCTTTTACTTTGAGAGTCATCATACCGACGACATTCTCAAAGACGAACACCTTTGGTTGGCACTCATTCACGATACGGATGAATGATTTGTACAGGTCGCCTCGTGTCGGGTCATCCACACCCAGTCTTTTAGTGGAGCAGACACTGAAAGCTTGACAGCAGATGCCTGATACAAACAAATCCACTTTATCTTTGTAAGCGGTGGCATCCACAGTTCTGATGTCGTTGTGCCATCTGTCTTCGGTGATGTTGTGGTTGGCGAAGTATGACTGTTTGGCATACTTGTCTATGTCGCCGGCAAAGACAATCTCGTAATCCAATCCGAGTTGTTTAAGAGCCTCCTCCGGTGCTCCGATACCAGAGCAGCTGGTGGCGATTCTTAAGTTCAACTAATAAATGCAACTTTTACTGAAAAAGAGCGAGGGCTAAGATGGGAAACCTTAAAAACATCAAAAGAGAAGACACGGAACAAAGCCGGCTTCCCTTTCGGATTCAGAAAAAATGCCTATCTTTGCCC
>JAFRZC010000127.1 GCA_017442765.1 Prevotella sp.
CCGGGCTTGGCTACGTCTAATACGTAGTCGTGGCATTCCTCGACGATGTTGTAGATGTCGCGTTGTCGTTGGGTGTAATGGCCCGAAACGGGGAAGGTGCGGGTATTGTCGGAGCAGTATCCCGTGACGGTTTCGGCTCCGGCATCGCAGAGGGCAAGCCGTCCGGCTTCGAGCACAGCCATCGATGGGTTGCCGTGCATGATCTCGCCGTGTTGTGAGAAAATGGTGGCGAAACTCACCTGTGAGCCTAACGAATGGGCGATGCCGTCAACCTGTCCGCCGACGTATTTCTCTGTCAGCCCCGGTCGGGTGATGCGCATGGCTGTGGTGTGCATCTCATAGCCAATCTCTGCGGCTTTCTCCAGTTCAATGATTTCCTGAGGCTCTTTCACCGACCGCATTTTTACAATTGCCTTGATGAGTTGCAGCGATGCAGTGTCCTTCTGTTGCGAGGGGTGTATGCCGAGCAAATCCATGATTTGAATCATGGTATCGTGGCGGTATGGGGGCAGAAAGTGAATGGTCCGCTTCTTTGCGAGAGCTTCATTGCAGGTGTGCTGAAGATGTCGCATCGGAAGCGTCTGGTTTACACCGACTTGTCGCCCGAAGTCGGAAACGTTGTCAACCGATCCGTACCAGACAATATCCTCAATGTCTATGTCATCGCCAAAAAGAATTTCCCGGCCTTCGTCGATGTCGATGACACCAACCAGCCCTTCTCGCTCCACGCCGAAATAATAGCGGAAAGAGGAGTCCTGCCGGAAGGGATAGTAGGCGTTGGCAGGGTAGTTGTTTGGAGATTCGTTGTTTCCGAAAAGAACGATAACACCCTCACCGACAAGTTTTTTCAGTTTCTCGCGGCGGCGTACGTAAGTTTCTTTGTTGAACATGATAACGTTTATTTTACGTTGTATTATGTGCAAAATTACGAAAAATAAGTGAGAATGAAAACAAAATCCCGAAAAAGTTTGGTAAAATGTAATTATTTATATACTTTTGTCACTTGAAAATAAATTAACATACTTAGCGATATGGCATCATACTACATTTTAGAGAACAATCAGCAGCAGGGTCCTTTCACGCTCGACCAGCTGGCTGCCCGTGGTTTAACACCTTACACTAACGTATGGACGACCGGCATGGCCAACTGGGTTCCGGCCAGCCAGGTGCCCGAGTTGCAGCAGGTGCTCAACCGTCCGCAGGGTTTTCAGGCTCCGCCGGCATATCAGGGTGGCGGATACCAGCAACAGCCCCCTGCCGCATCCTATGGCTATAATAGCGGTTATGCTCAGCAGCCCCAGGGCGGTCCGTGTCCGAAGACGTGGATGGTGGAGTCAATCCTGGTCACATTGTTCTGCTGTCTGCCGTTCGGCATCGTGGGCATCATCAATGCCAGCAAGGTGTCGTCGGCACATGCTGAGGGTCGTTTTGCCGATGCCCAGCGTGCCAGTCAGGATGCAGGAAAATGGACGAAGATAGGTTTCTGGATCGGATTAGTCGGCATTATTCTCTACATCCTGTTATACGTATTCATCTTCGGGGCTGCCATCATTGCCAACTCGTAATGCGTAAGCCGACACTGGCTTTGTGGATATTAGGCGGCGCGTTGCTCGTTGTCGCCTACTTTTTGTTTGACCCGTCGGCAAGCAAGTTTTTCCCCTCGTGCCCGTTTCTGACACTTACGGGACTGCAATGTCCCGGCTGCGGGTCGCAGCGGGCTGTGCATAGCTTGCTGCATCTCGATGTCGTGGCGGCTTTCCGCTATAATGCATTGCTGGTGGTATCTCTGCCGGCAGTGCTTTTTCTGATTGTTGTAGAGATGTTGCGCACCCGACGGCCCCGGCTCTACAGTCGCGTCCACAGTCCGAAGGTCGTCTGGACTATTGTGTCGATAGTATTGATATGGTGGGTATATAGAAATTTGAATTAAAAATTAAGAGTTAAGAATTATGATTACTTCTCGAATTGATGCGATTGGCTGTCAATTTCCAAGAAACAAAAGTAATCATAATTTTTAATTCTTAACTCTTAATTCTTAATTTTTCTTCAGCAAATCGGGGCGCAGGCGTTTTGTTCGCTCAAGCGACTGTTCCATCTCCCATTCCCTGATTCTTGCCTCGTGGCCGCTCAGCAGCACATCGGGCACGCGCCAGCCCCGGTATTCTGCGGGGCGAGTATAGACGGGAGCGGCCAGCAGGTTATCTTGGAAGCTGTCTGACAGTGCACTCTGTTCGTCGCCGATAACTCCCGGTACGATGCGCACCACGGCATCGGCGATGATGGCTGCGGCCAGTTCGCCGCCTGTGAGCACATAGTCGCCTACGCTGATCTCGCGCGTGATGAGGTGTTCGCGAATGCGGTGGTCGATGCCCTTGTAGTGTCCGCAGAGGATGATGAGGCTCTGCTTCAGTGAGAGGTCGTTGGCCATGTGCTGGTTGAACTGCTCACCGTCAGGTGTGGTGAAGATGACTTCGTCGTAGTCGCGCTCCTCCTTCAATGCCGTGATGCAGCGGTCGATTGGCTCACACTGCATCACCATGCCGGCCTGACCGCCGTAGGGATAGTCGTCCACGCGGCGCCATTTGTCGCGTGTGTAGTCGCGCAGGTTGTGCAGATGAATCTCCGCCAGCCCCTTCTTCTGTGCCCGTGCCAGAATGCTCTCGCTGACGAATCCTTGAAGCATCTCGGGCAGCACCGTGATGATGTCTATTCTCATCTCAACGTTATTCCTTTTTATGCCGAGTAGGCATACCTTTTTATTTTGACGGCAAAGGTACGATTAAATGAGCGAAAATCAAAATTTATTTTGAATTTTCCTAATGGCTGTATCTTCGGCGAAGCCAATGTCTAAAAAGCGCTGAAAAACGAACGCGGAAGTAGTGGCTTTCGTTAGCGACAGCGGTAAAACAGCCTTTTCCGATGCGAAAGCATGTTGTTTATAAGTCGAAAACTTATCTTTCACAAAGTAATATATATTATTTTACCAAGTAATATATATACTATTACCGGGTAATATATATTATTTTACTGAGTAATATATATTATATTACTTTGTGAAAGACGGTCGGTTGAATGGTGATAGGCCGTCGATGGTTTTTTCGAACAATAATGAATGGAAAATTCTGCGGGAGAGGCGGTCAGCTTCTTTTCTTCAACGTCTTGCGAAGAACAATCCAGGCAATGGCGAGGACAAGGAGGGCGAGGACGGCCCACTTGATGTAGTCGCCGTATTGGTGGAGGTGGGACTCAAGCTGATCCTCTGGCACAAAGGAGTGGAGCCACCAGCCGAGGGCGGCGAGTACAGAATGCCAGAGGGCTGCGCCGATGGTGGTGAAGAGGATGAAGCGGGGATAGCTCATGCGTGCGAGACCTGCGGGAAGGCTGATGAGGTGGCGTATGACGGGGATGAACCGTCCGGTGAGGGTGGCGGTGGCTCCGTGGCGGTCGAAGTAGCGTTCGCTCTTCTCCACCTTCTCCTGGTTGAGCAGACAGAGATGTCCGAGGCGGCTGTTGGCGAAGCGGTAGATGATCGGGCGGCCAAGATAGCGGGCGGCAACGTAGTTGATGGTGGCTCCGCAGTCGGCACCGAGGGTGGCGAAGAGGATGATGAGCCACACGTTGAACTCTCCGCTTGCGGCATGGTAGGCGGCTGGTGAGACGACAAGCTCGGAGGGCACGGGTACGACGGTGCTCTCAAGGAGCATGAGGAAAAATATGGTGGGGTAGTTCAGATGGTGCAGCAGGCTGGTGAGCATAATACTGGATGAGGGATGAAATGGAATTGGATTAGAACAAATTATGCACGGTGGATTATGCATTATGAATTATGAAGTTGTAGTATTCTTCTGGCGGGAGCTCTGGCGGGAAGTCGTCGAAGAAAACGTTTCGTGCCTCCTCGGGATTTTTCTCACATGCGGTCTTCAGATAGTGGAGATATAAATTGTAGTGCCCGAGTTCTTTGTGGCAAGCGGCGAGGTAGGCGTAGCCCTCGTTCCATTCGGGGTATTGCGGGTTGAAGATTAGCAACTGGAGGAGCCGGCTTGCCAGCTGGAGGTAGCCGCAGTCGTAGAGCGAGATGGCGATGTGCAGATAGACTTCCGGGGCGGATGCCGACTGCCGGATGGCTTTCTGGAACAGCTCGTATGCCTCTTCAACTTTCCCGTGCTCGAGCATCAGGTGCCCCCTGACGACGAGCATGATGTTCGGGTCGGCCTCTTTAAGTTGCTCGGCCTTGTCGATATAGGTGAGGGCTTCGTCGAGTTGGTTGAGGTGGGAGAGGGTGACGGCAAGCTCCTGGTAGATCTCGAGCAGGTTGGATGTTCCCTTTCCCCCCTCCTGACGGAAACGGGGGAGTGCTTTCTGCTCGGCTTGTCTCAATAGGTCAACAGCTTTCTCGGGCTGTCCGAGGTTAATCAGGGTGAGTGCCTGGAGCAAGTAGCCGGTGTCTTCCTCAGGGCACAGCTTGGTGAAGCGCTGATAGTAGTGCAGGGCCTCGTCGTAGTTGGTGAGCGCATAGAGGCCGTTGGCTTTGTTGAGGATGGCTTCCTCGTCGTTGGGGTTGATGGCGATGGAGTATTCGCTTGAGGTGATGGAGTCGCTGATGTGGCCGAGACGAATCTGCGACGAGGCGAGATGGTTCCAATAGGGGGTGGAGTAGGGGTCCTCGTCGAGCAGCTGGTTGAAGATGTGCTCGCTCTTCTCGTAGAGTCCCTGGCTGATGGCGATGCGCCCCTCAAGCTCCTTGTAGTCGGCCAGATGGGTCTCTTCTGACCGTGCAAGCCATTCCTTGGCTTTGTCGGGCATGTCGTAGTCGGCATAGATGGTTGCCACGTCGAGCACATAGTCGGCCCGGTCAGTCTCATCGTCAATCTGCTCATACCTCTCCCTAAGGTAGTTGTTGGCCTCGTCGGTTCTGCCTTCGTTGATAAGAACCTCGGCACAGAGGTAGATGTAGTCGAGGTCTGTCGTGTCGGTGATGCGCTCTATGTAGTCGCGTGCCCGCTTGGTGTCGCCGCTGCTGGCCAGCGCGTGGCGTGCCTTGAACACGAGCGGGGCGGTCGCGTCGGGGAAGATGCTGAGCGCATAGTCGATAGTGGCAAGGGCTTGCTCGGCTTTCCCGTTGCCGTAGTAGTATTCTGCAATGTCGGTCAGCTCGTCGGGCTCCATATAGACTGTGCCGCCATTGTTCACGGCAGCCTCATATCTGCGGAGCAGCGTCTTGAATTCCTCGGAACTGTAATACCTGTCTTGCATGATACTCACTTCATCATTCTCTTAACTCCTCAGCCCCACAGTCTTGTTGAACACGGGGTGCTCGGGCGTTGACTCGTCGTCGGCCTTGAAATAGCCGATGCGCTGGAACTGCAGGTAGGTGTCTTGGGGAAGTGTCAGGGCAAACGGCTCGATATAGCAGTCTGTAAGCACAGAGAGCGAGTCGGGATTGATGATTTTCCTCATGGCTGTCACGGCATCGCACTGCTGGCTCTCACGAATGGCGGCCATCTCATCGCGTGGGTTCTCTACTTTCCACAACCTGTCGTAAAGGCGTACCTCTGCTTTCACGGCATCGTGTACGCTGACCCAGTGCAGGGTCTTTCCCTTTATCTTACGGTTCGACCCGGGAAGACCGCTGCGTGTTTCAGGATCATAGGTACAATAGATGCAGGTGACGTTTCCCTGCTCGTCCTCGTCATACGGATGTTCTTCATCGCATTTGATGATATAGGCGTTCTTCAGGCGCACCTCTTTGCCCGGAGCCAGTCGCATGAACTTCTTTTCTGCAACCTTCTGGAAATCACTGCGCTCAATCCACAGCTCACGGCTGAAGGCAATCTCGTGTGTGCCGTCGGCCTCGTTTTCGGGATTGTTGACGGCGGAAAGCGTTTCGGTCTGGCCTTCGGGATAGTTGGTGATGATGACTCTCACGGGGTCAACGACCGCCGATACGCGGATGGCACGCTGGTTGAGGTCGTCGCGTACGACACTTTCGAGGAGTGCCATGTCGTTCAGGCCGTCGAGCCGTGTGTAGCCGATCTTGTCGATAAACTTTACGATGCTTTCCGGCGAGTAGCCACGCCGGCGAAGACCGCAGATGGTGGGCATGCGCGGATCGTCCCATCCGTTGACCATACCTTCGTTGACCAACGCCAGGAGATTGCGTTTCGACATGAGCGTGTAGTTGAGGTTCAGCTTGTTGAACTCCGTCTGCCGCGGGCGGTTGTCCTCGATATTGTCGGTCTCGCCTTTCCATTCCTTTATCCACGTGACGAAGAGGTCGTACAAAGGACGGTGCTCCACAAACTCGAGCGTGCAGAGCGAGTGGGTGACACCTTCGAGGTAGTCGCTCTGTCCGTGGGCGAAGTCGTACATCGGATAGGCATTCCACTTGTCGCCCGTTTTCACGTGGGGAATGTTCAGCACGCGATAGATGAGCGGGTCGCGGAAGAGCATATTGGGGTGAGCCATGTCGATTTTTGCACGCAAGACCAGAGTGCCGGGCTCGCATTTGCCGCTGTTCATAAACTCAAACAGGCGCAGGTTCTCCTCGACCGGCCGGTCACGATAGGGGCTGTTGGTGCCTGGCGACGTGGTCGTGCCTTTCTGCTGCGCAATCACCTCAGCGCTCTGTTCGTCAACGTATGCTCTTCCTTGTCGGATGAGCCATACGGCAAAGTCCCACAGCTCTTGAAAATAGTCGCTGGCGTAATACACGTTTGCCCATTCATAACCGAGCCAGCTGATGTCGTGCTCGATGCTCTCGATATACTCGGTATCCTCCTTTTGTGGGTTGGTGTCGTCGAAACGCAGGTTGCAAATGCCACCGTAACGTTTGGCAATACCGAAGTCGATGGCGATGGCCTTGGCGTGGCCGATGTGCAGATAGCCGTTGGGCTCAGGCGGGAAACGTGTCTGTATGTGTCCGCCGTTTTTGCCTTCGGCCAGGTCTTTCTCCACTTGTTGCTCTATGAAGTTAAGACTTCTTTTCTCTTCAATGGGAAATGATTCGTTTGTCATATTCGATGTAAATTATTTAATTCCACGTTTGTTAAGTGCTTCGGCATATTTCCTTGCATTAGCCTGATGCTCACTGAAGGTAGCCGCGAAATTATGTGTGCCGGATAGGTCTTCTTTTGCACACATATAGATATAGTTGTGGTGTTCGTGATTGAGTACGGCTTCGATACCGGCAACCGATGGAATGCGGATAGGTCCGGGAGGAAGGCCGGGATGGATATAGGTGTTGTAGGGGCTTTCGGTCTTGAGCATCCGCTCGTAGATACGCTTGATAGCGAATTGCCCGAGCGCGAATTTCACGGTGGGGTCGGCTTGCAGGGGCATACCGCTCGGGTAACCCTCAGAGCGCATGTTAAGACGGTTCAGGTAAAGACCGGCAATTGTTGGCTTCTCCGCTTCGTTGGCGGTTTCCTCGTCAACGATGCTGGCGAGTGTGGCCACCTGTATGGGGGTGAGCCTTAGCTCGCGGGCCTTGGCCAGCCGCCAGTCGTTCCAGAAGCGTTTA
>JAFRZC010000128.1 GCA_017442765.1 Prevotella sp.
ATCATACATGGTGTTATCGAAGAACGATAATAATTTCAAAGTATTTTTATCAGTAACTTGACATTTGGGAGCAGCTGTGCCCGGATTTTTCATTACAACTGACCCTATTATATCCCATGAATTACCAAATTGAAGCAGAGTTCTCCACCTAAAACATGCTCCTTCTTCTAAATAATGTGTATATACTTTCATCTTAATTCTTATTATATTTATTCCACATTCTTTCGATCTTACCGGCAATTTCATTACGGAGCCAGAGAGGTTCCAGCACTTCCATATCCTCACCGTTCCAGAGAAGTTCTTGCTGGAAGTCAAACTCTGGACGGAGATTAAAGGTAAAGATGCTGTATTCTTCATTACGTTCAATCTCTTCCTGTGACTCATGTATCTTCAGGTCACGAATGTAGTTGGCCTGTCCTGCAGAAACCTTCAACTTAACAGGTTGGATTTTGACAGACTGTTCGGCAATGATTCCAAAGCAGCCATCAAAGAAATCATTGGCAGTCCAATCCTTTGGCATTTCAAATTTATCTTCTGTAGCTCGAAGATGTTGAATCCTGTCAAGGGCATAGATGCGTGGCCCTTTCTTATAATAATATGAATAGGTACTACGTGCTACCAGATACCACCTTTGCCGGAACAGTTTTACACAGTATGGCTGGACATCGAAGTTGTTTTCTTCGTCCTTCCAATAACTATGGTAGGTCATGTTAAGCACACGGTTTTCCTTCATAGCTTCGATGATGGGCTGAAGGTAATCCTGCCCCGATGGAACATAC
Organism: Prevotella sp.; assembly: GCA_017442765.1. The sequence goes on from JAFRZC010000128.1 coordinate 780, forward strand.
TCCAAGATGATACGATCTTTGATGCTCTGGCTATTCGCTAAAGCATTGCTGACACAGAATGTGTTGTATAGCCAGGAACGGAGTCCATTCTTACTAATGTCTTCCTCGTTCTCAATGTAATAGCGATATTCGCCACGGTTCTCGTTGACGATGTTGATACCGAACATGTCCCAAATTACATAACGCCAGTTGTCAAAGGTGCGTTTGGGAATGTCCACACCTCTACTGATGTCATCACGAAGCCATAGTTCATTCAGTTCTTTGAATGAAATCTTGCGTCTGCGATAGATGGTTTCTATCACCCATACGTACTTGCTAATCAGGCTTTGCCCTCTATCGTTATTAATCATATTTTATGTTTTTACTGCAAAAGTATAGTACAGGTGCGCAAAATGGTGGCAGAGGTTTGAAAAAATTTATCAATATGATATGATGACTAGAGGAACGGCTGCCCCAGAGACAAAGTGCTTATTCCGTAAGGCTGATGCCGATGTCGCTGATGCCTGGGAGGATTTCCCGCCGCATGTCGTGTCTTACCACGACGTGTAGGGAGTCTCCGGCACGGAGGCTCAGGTCGTTCAGGTGATAGTGGTATTGCACAAGGTTGGTGCCTCTGCCTTGTGGCTTTCCGCGCTCGTCGATGAGTTTGCAGTTTAGTTTCTCAGTGGTTGTCTTTTTAGGGGGATAGACAGTTTGCTCGACAACAAGTGCCAGTCGCATGTAGGGATATAGTCCGTTGATGCGCAGCCCGAGGTCGAGCGCATAGGTGCCGGAATGCTCGACGGGCGGGATGTTGAATTCGATTCGCTCGTTTTTCTCCCATCCGCTGACTGGGGTATGCTCATAGTGGTGGTAGGCTTTGCGCGGGTTGCACGATGCCGCGATGAGCATACTGAGGGATGCGATAATATATAAGGTGTATTTATTCAACGGGTCTCTTCTTCTTTTTCTTTTTCTTCTTTTTGGCATTGTCAAAGCGGCTGATGTCGGCATCGGCCAGCAGATCGTTGTGCTTGTGGCCCGTGTGGTGGGCACTGCCTTCGGTCAGAAATTCGGGTTTCTCGCCGCGTTTATTCATTTCGATGATCTCATGGGCGCGGGCGGCGGTAATGGTCTCGGTGTTTACGGGTTGCCGCTTGTCGGTGGAGTAGGTGACGAGACTGGCGAGGATGTCGCTCTTGAAGAGGTAATACTCGGCGTCTTGTGTGTGAAGTGTTACTTCCTTGCCGGGCAGTCGGCGGCTGGCCTCGATGTAGTTGTCGACCTCGTAGTTCATGCAGCATTTGAGCTTGGCGCACATGCCGGCAAGTTTCTGCGGGTTGAGCGAGAGGTCCTGGAAACGCGCGGCTGCCGTGGAGACGCTGACAAAGTTCTTCATCCATGTGGCGCAGCAGAGCTCGCGTCCGCAGGGGCCTGTCCCGCCTATGCGCCCTGCCTCCTGGCGTGCCCCGATCTGCTTCATCTCGATGCGCACGTGGAAGGCGGCGGCGAGGTCTTTGATGAGCTGTCGGAAATCGACGCGCTCGTCGGCGATGTAGTAGAAGATGGCTTTGTTGCCGTCGCCCTGATACTCCACGTCGCCGATTTTCATTTGCAGTCCGAGGTTCTTGGCGATCTGTCGGCTTTGTATCATGGTGTCGTGTTCGCGGGCCTTGGCCTCGTGGTATTTCTCCATGTCGGCCGGCCGGGCGATGCGGTAGATGCGCTTGATGTCGTCTTCCGACTTCAGGTGTGCCTTCTTGAGCTGTAGCTTGACGAGGCTTCCCGTGAGTGTCACTACTCCGATGTCGTGCCCGGGACTGGCTTCCACGGCTACGATGTCGCCTTTTTTCAGAGGCAGGTGCTCCGTGTTGTGGTAGTAGCCTTTGCGGGTGTTCTTGAACTGCACCTCTACGAGGTCGGTCGATTCGTTGTTTCCGGGCACGTCGGCCAGCCAGTCGTAGGTATTCAGCTGCTTGTCCTGACGGCCTACGCCGCAGTGGCAGAGCCCTCGGTCGCAGCCCTGGAATATCTTGAATTTCATGTCTTTGTGGTCTTTCATATTTTCATTGTTTATTGTTCATTGTTCATCTCTCATCATGATGAGCGTAATCATCTTCACGGCCAGTTCGTAGAACACGATTTTGGCGTTGGCGTTTTGTGCGATGTCGCGGTGTGCGAGGCTGAACAGCTCTTCGATACAGATGATGTTGGCTTCGTTGATGTAGGGCGAGAATTTCTCTGCGAACAGTTCTTCCTCCATGGTCATGTAGTTCAGCTCGGGGTTATGGAAGTTGTACATGAAGTTCTCGCGGGTCATGCGCAGGAAATAGCTGAGCAGCCGTTTTTGCTTCTCGCGTCCGAGTGCGGCTACGCTGTCGCTCCATGCCTTCAGAGTCTTTACGTTGCGCATGTAGGCCTGGCGCATGAGCATGGTGTAGAAGTCGAAGAAGAGTTTGTCCTCGCTGTCGGTGCGCAGCGCCTCGAGTGCTTTCAGCCAGTTTCCGTCTGCCAGCCGTGCCATGCGTTGGGCCGCGTCGGGCTCTATGCCTCTCTGGCTGATGAGTGCCTGCTCGATGTCGCTGTCGCTGATGCGGCGCGTGTCGATACGTTGTGTGCGGCTGCGGATGGTCTCGAGCAACAGCTCAGGCTGTTCGCATACCATGATGAAGACGGTTTTCGCGGGTGGTTCCTCGAGTAGCTTGAGCAGTTTGTTGGCACTGGTGTCGTTCATGCGCTCGGGCAGCCAGACGATGCTCACCTTGTAGCCGCCCTGGCTCGACTTCAGACTGAGCTTTCGCGAGAGTTCGTCGGCCTCCCTGCCGGTGATGATGGCCTGCTGGTTCTCGGCTCCCATAGCTTCCATCCAGTCCTCGGTCTTGAAATAGGAATCTTCGAGCAGCAGCCTGCGCCATTGCGCGATGAAGTCGTCGCTGACGGGCTGGTAGTCGCTTCCCATGTTTTTGGTCTTGATGGTCGGGAAGGTGAAGTGCAGGTCGGGATGCGCCCATTTTCCGAGCATCGGGCTTTGATGGAGCAGATGGCACGCAAAAGCCAATGCCAGCGGCAGCTTGCCGCTTCCGGCTGGGCCGCAGAGGAGTATGGCATGTGGTACACGCTGTTCCTCGGCCATCTTCATAAGTCTTTGCTTGACTTCTTCTTGTCCGATTACGTCGTTGAATGTCATCATTTCCGAGGGCAAAGGTACAAATAAGTGAGCGAAAAACAAAACAAAACCTCTTTTTTGTTTCGTTTTTCCGAACGGAAGTACCTTCGGCGAAGCCAAAGGGGCGAAATAATTATGAATTATTTAAATTTATTTGGGTTCTTCGCTTTTTTCCCGTATCTTTGCAAGCGGAATATAAAAACCAAAAACCAGAAATAAGACATGAAACAAAAAATGAGATTGTTGGTTGGAGCGGTCATGCTGGCTGCCCTTCCAATGAGTGTGAAAGCTGTTGACTGCGTCACGGGTGCCACTAAGCCTGTGGAGAAAGCCGACAAGACCGCCTATGTGACCAACCGTCCGGCAGAGAAGGAGCGTCTGTTCATCTCGGATGCCGTTGAGAATAAGATAAAGGAGGTGAAGAAACTGCTCAAGGACAACCCCTATCTGGCCTGGATGTTCGAGAACTGTTTTCCCAACACACTCGACACCACCGTCCACTGGGACGGTGCCGACGACACTTTCGTCTATACGGGCGACATCCACGCCATGTGGCTGCGCGATTCGGGCGCACAGGTGTGGCCCTACGTGCAGTTTGCCAATCAGGACCCGAAGCTGAAGAAGATGCTGCGCGGTGTTATCCTGCGTCAGCTCAGGTGCATCAACCTCGACCCCTATGCCAACGCGTTCAACAAGGAGGCCATTCCCAATGGCGACTGGATGAGCGACATGACCAAGATGAATCCGTTTCTGCACGAGCGCAAGTATGAAATCGACTCGCTCTGCTACCCGCTCCGCCTGGCCTACCACTACTGGCAGGTGACGGGCGACGCCTCGATCTTTGGCGAGGAGTGGCTGCAGGCTGTGGGCAATATCCTTCAGACTTTTCGCGAGCAGCAGCGCAAAGACGGCATCGGCCCCTACACCTTCCAGCGCAAGACCGAGCGGCAGCTCGACACCGTGAGCAACAACGGCATGGGTAATCCCGCGAAACCCTGCGGGCTCATCTGCTCGTTCTTCCGCCCGAGCGACGATGCCACCACGTTTCTCTATCTCGTACCCTCTAACTTCATGGCCGTCTCGTCACTCAACAAGGCCGCCGAGATTCTCACCGCCGTGAACCACGATGCCGACAAGGCCCGGCAGTGCCGCGACTTGGCCAACGAGGTGAAGACTGCCTTGCAGCAGTATGCCGTCGTCAATCATCCCAAATACGGAAAGATCTACGCCTTCGAGGTCGATGGCTTCGGCAACCGTCTGCTCATGGACGATGCCAACGTGCCGTCGCTGCTGGCGATGGCCTACCTCGGCGACGTCAGTCTGAACGACCCTGTCTATCAGAACACCCGTCGCTTTGTGTGGAGCGAAGACAATCCCTACTTCTTCCGCGGCAAGGCGGGCGAGGGCATCGGCGGGCCGCATATCGGCTACGATATGGCATGGCCCATGTCAATCATGATGAAGGCCTTTACCTCGCAGAACGACGAGGAAATCAAGTGGTGCATAGAGACCCTTCAGCGCACCGATGCCGACACGGGCTTCATGCACGAGTCGTTCGACGTGAACGATGCCAAGCACTTCACCCGTTCGTGGTTCGCCTGGCAGAACACGCTCTTCGGTGAACTCATCCTCAAGCTCATCGACGACGGCAAGCTCGAATTGCTGAAGAATGCCCGCCGTTAGGGATTGCCCTGTTTGCAATTTCTGGCAGGAAAGAGCATCCGGGAGGGTGTGTCAAATAGGATTTTAAGGCACAAAAAGCATGCTTCCGCGGTACAGAACATCTGTTTCCGCGGTTTTTGCCTGCAAGCAAAAGGCCTTTCGCTTGTAAGCGAAAGACTATGCGGCTATAAGCGAAAGGCCATGCGCTTACAAGCAAATCCCTCCGCTTTGCAGGTTTACGGTTTTAGTTGACAACTAGTCAAGCGTCCAAGAGCTGAGTTAAAAATTGCTCGGATTATATTTTTTTTAAAAAAAACGTGCAATTTTGTTTTTATTTTTAAAATATTTTTATTTACTTTGCACAGAATTAATGAATGAAAAACGTTTTTCAGATGTGTTTAGCATCTTTAAGGTAAAGTTGGAAGTCGGAAGGTAACACAAAACATGTTGAATATTAGCTAATTAGTGGAATTGATGAAAAAGTTTTTGTTGACAGCGGTAGCCTTTTTTGCTACAGCTATGTCTGTAGGAGCGCAGTCGCCCGAGGTGTTCACACCCTATAAGACGACCAATCTGCGCCTACCCTCAGTACCCCTTGTCGTGAACGACCCTTATTTCTCCATCTGGTCGCCGTATAACGAGCTGCAGGCCGGAACCACCCGACACTGGACCAACGACGAGATGCCCCTCACGGGCATGCTTCGCGTCGATGGCGTAGCTTATCGCTTCATGGGTGGAGAGAAAGAGTACATCCTTGAGCCTGTTGTTCCGATGGCCGATGCCGATGCGTGGCAGGCTGAGATGACCCGCCACACTCCCGCCGCAGGATGGGAGCAGCCCGACTTCAATGCCGACGGATGGCGCAAGGCCGATGCCGCTTTCGGAACGCAGGGAGAGTATCCCAATGTGCGCACACGGTGGACGGAGACCCATAGCGACATCTATGTGCGCCGTACGGTTGATGTCAGCGCACAGGATGCCGGCGAGGATCTCTATGTCGTCTTCTCCCACGACGACGTGTTTGAGTTATATATAAATGGTACGCGCGTCATCAGCACGGGCGAGACGTGGAAGACCGGTGAGGTAAAGCATCTCGACGGCAACTTGAAAGGATTGCTCAAGCCCGGGCGCAACGTGATTGCCGCCCATTGCCACAACACCAACGGTGGTGCCTACCTCGACTTCGGCATCTTTAAGAATGTGAAGAAGCCTGCCGCTGAGATTCGTGTGGCTAAGCAGAAGAGCCTGTCGGTGCTCGCCACCAATACCTACTACACCTTTGAGTGCGGTCCGGTTGAGCTCGACGTGGTCTTCACCGCCCCCATGCTCATCGACAATCTCGACCTGCTCTCTACACCCATCAACTATATCAGCTATCAAGTACGCTCTACCGACAAGAAGGCACACAGCGTGCAGTTCTACCTCGGCGCATCGCCCGAGATTGCCGTTGACAAGGCCAACCAGCCTACCATTTCTACCATTATTAATAAAGACGGTGTGCAGTATGCCAAGACGGGTACTATCGACCAGCCCATCCTCGCCAAGAAGGGCGACGGCATCTGCATCGACTGGGGCTATCTCTATCTGCCCGCCATCAACGGCGATGTGAGCATTGCCAATGAGGAAACCATGGTCAACACGTTTGCCTCGACCGGGCAGCTGGCTCCCACCGGGCAGAAGATTGTCAGCCGCAAGGCTTCCGAGATGCCGGCACTGGCCTACGTCCACGATTTCGGCACCACGCAGCAGGCTTCCAGCTATGCGCTTATCGGCTACGACGAAATCCTCGATATCGAGTATTTCTACTATCGTTATAAAGGTTACTGGGCCCGCAACGGTAAGACAATATTCCAAGCATTCAATGAGTTGAACCGCGACTATGCCGGCATCATGCAACGTTGCCGCCAGCTCGACCAGCGCATCTACGACGACGGAGTGAAGGCGGGCAACGTGAAGTATGCCGAAATCCTCTCGGCCAGCTACCGCCATGTCATCGCCGCCCACAAGCTCTTCGAGGATAAGGACGGCAACCTGCTCTTCTTCTCGAAGGAGAACAACTCCAACGGCTGCGTCAACACCGTTGACCTCACCTATCCCGAGGCACCGCTCTTCCTAGTCTATAACCCCGAGCTGCAGAAGGCCATGATGACCTCCATCTTCGAGTACAGCTACACAGGCCGCTGGACGAAGCCCTTTGCCGCTCACGACCTCGGCACCTATCCCATTGCGAACTATCAGGTCTATGGCGGTGACATGCCGCTCGAGGAGGCCGGCAACATGATCACCCTTGCCGCCACCCTCTGCAAGCTCGACGGCAACACGAAGTATGTCGATAAATACTGGGACATCATGAAGACGTGGACCGACTATCTCGCAGAGAACGGCCAGGACCCGTCGAACCAGCTCTGCACCGACGACTTCGCCGGTCACTGGGCACACAACTGCAACCTGAGCATCAAGGCCATCATGGGTGTGGCGGGCTTTGCCGAGATGGCGAAGATGAAGGGCGACCAGGCCACCTACGACCAGTACATGGGCAAGGCCCGTGAGATGGCGGTGAAGTGGGAGCAGGATGCCCGCGAGGGCGACCACTACCGTCTGGCTTTCGACCGCGAGAACACGTGGAGCCAGAAGTACAACA
>JAFRZC010000129.1 GCA_017442765.1 Prevotella sp.
AAAGAGCCTCAGGAAATCATTGAACTGGAGAAAGCCGCAGAGATTGGCTATGAGATGCACACCACGGCCATGCGCATCACCCGACCGGGGCTGACAGAGAAATACGTTGGCGGACAGGTTGACGGCATTGCCCATTCGTTAGGCGCACAAGTGAGCTTCGCCACCATTTTCTCACAACATGGCGAGATTATGCACGGCAACCCATCGATGGCTGTGCTTGAAGCCGGACGGCTTGCCCTCTGCGATGCCGGAGCCGAAACCGTCACGGGCTACTGCTCCGACAATACCCGCACCTTCCCCGTTTCGGGCCATTACACCCAACGACAACGCGACATCTACAACATCGTCGAGGAATGCCACGACTACGTATTAGACGTAGCCAAGCCCGGTGTGAAGTACATGGATGTTCACATGGCTGTGTGTCGGCTGATGACCGACCGGCTGAAAGAACTGGGACTGATGCGAGGCGACACGGAAGAAGCCGTGCGAGCCGGAGCACATGCCATGTTCCTGCCACACGGGCTGGGTCACATGATGGGCATGGACGTGCACGATATGGAAGGACTGGGGCAAATCTACGTGGGCTTCGACGACGAGACACGCCCGAATCTTGAGCAGTTCGGAACCAACTGCCTGCGCATGGGCCGCCGGTTGGAGGAAGGCTTCGTCGTGACCGACGAGCCCGGCATCTATTTCATCCCCGCCCTCATCGACGACTGGCGCAAAAGCGGACACTGCAAAGAGTTCCTCTGCTTCGACAAGATAGAGACCTACAAGGACTTTGGCGGCATCCGCATCGAAGACGATGTGCTCATCACCGCCGACGGCTGCCGTTTCCTCGGCACCCGACGCATACCCTACCACCCCGATGACGTGGAGCAATTCATGGCAAACAATTAACAAAACAACCATAAAAAAGAAATGAAAAAAACATTGACACTCGCGCTGCTCGCCATGATGGCCATCGGCGCACAAGCACAGGACGAACAGAAGACCGACAACAAGCCCGTCTTCACCGTCGTCAAGGAGATTCCCATCACGAGCATCAAAGACCAGAACCGCTCGGGCACCTGTTGGAACTTCTCTACCCTCTCCTACTTCGAGGCCGAAATCCTCAAGGCTACGGGCAAGACCTACGACCTCTGCGAGTCGTTTGTCGAGAACAAAACCTACATGGAGCGCGCCATTCAGGTTGTCCGCTATCATGGTGACTGCCAGTTTGCACAAGGCGGTTCTGCCGAGGATGTGCTCGCCACACTGAAGACCCACGGCATCTGCCCCGAGGACGCCATGCCGTTCCCCGGCTCGCTCTATGGCGATTCGCTCAACAACTTCAACGAGTTCTTCTCTCTGTTGGAGCCTTACGTTGCGGCCGTCGCGAAAAACAAGGCGAAGAAAATCTCGAACCAATGGAAGGTCGGCTTGCAGGGCATTCTCGATGCCTACCTCGGCAAGTGCCCCGAGACCTTCACCTACGAGGGAAAGACTTATACCCCGAAGTCGTTTGCTGCCAGTCTCGGTCTGAACTTCGACGACTACGTTTCCATCACCAGCTACACCCATCACCCGTTCTACACGGCCTTCGCCGTAGAGGTGCAAGACAACTGGCGCTTCCCACTGTCGTACAACCTGCCGATGGACGAGATGATGCAAGTCATCGACAATGCCGTGATGAACGGCTACACCGTCGCATGGGGCGGCGATGTCTCTGAGGAGGGCTTCACACGCAAGGGTCTGGCCTACGCCATTGATACCAAGGCCACCGAGAGTCTGGCCGGCAGCGACATGGCTCGCTGGCTCAAGTTGTCGGCTGACAAGAAGCGCAACCTTATCGACTCACTCGGCTGCACCGTTCCCGAAGTCATCCCCACGCAGGAGATGCGTCAGGAACGTTTCGACAACTGGGAGCTGACCGACGACCACGGCATGCTCATCTACGGTATCGCCAAGGATCAGAACGGCAAAGAGTATTACATGGTGAAGAACTCGTGGGGCGAGACCGGCGACTACAAGGGCATCTGGTACATGACAAAGACCTTCATCGCCGCCAACACGATGGACTATCTCGTCAACAAGAACGCCATCCCCAAGACAATCCGCAAGAAACTCGGCATTTAGACTGCCTGTCGTAGGGTATAAAAGCTCACGGATTTTCCGGCAATTGCCAGAAAGTCCGTGAGCTTTTGCGTATTGTAACAAAAATGTAACCGGTTTTTCTTTCCCACTCAGGAACTAATCCTTACCTTTGCAATAGAAAACAGAAGATTTCATGCAAAATCTTCCACGACAACAATTACAGACATGACTATTTCCATTTTCTTCAAGCTGCTCGGCTCGCTGGCATTGTTGATGTTCGGCATGAAGTCGATGAGCGACGCCCTGCAAAAGATGGCAGGCTCACAGTTGCGCCACGTCCTCGGCCGCATGACCACCAACCGCTTTACCGGTATGCTCACAGGCACGCTTGTGACGGCCGCAGTTCAGTCGTCAACAGCCACGACGGTGATGACCGTCTCGTTTGTGAATGCCGGGCTGTTCACGCTTGCGCAGGCCATCTCTATCATCATGGGAGCCAACATCGGCACGACGCTGACCGCCTGGATCATGTCGGCGGGATTCTCGTTCAACATCACCGACATAGTCTATCCCGCCTTCCTCATCGGCATCATGCTCATCTACTCGAAGCGCAAGCGCTACATCGGAGACTTCCTCTTCGGTATCGCCTTCATGTTTCTCAGCTTAGGCATTCTCCGTCAGACAGGCATCGACATGAATCTTGGCGAGAACGAGGCCGTAATCAGCTTTTTCTCGCAGTTCGACCCCGACTCTTTCCTGACCATCATGTGCTTCCTGCTGATCGGCGGTGTGCTCACGTTCCTCGTACATTCGTCGGCTGCCGTGATGGCCATCACCATGATTCTCTGCTCGTCGGGCGTTCTGCCCATCTATCAGGGCATCGCCCTTGTCATGGGCGAGAACATCGGAACGACCACAACCTCGATCATCGTGGCCCTGACGGCCAACACCCAGGCCCGCCGCGCCGCCTTTGCCCACTTGTTCTTCAACGTTTTCGGCGTGGTGTGGATACTACTGGTGTTCCGGCCCTTCGTCGATGCCGTCTGCGGACTGGTGGGCTACGACGAAACGCTGACCGTCGCCGACCCTCGCTTCATGGCCAACGCCGCCAAGCTGTCGTTCGTGCTGGCGGCCTTCCACACCTGTTTCAACATCGCCAACACGGCCATCCTCATCTGGTTCATCCCCCAGATTGAGCGGCTGGCCTGCCGCGTCATCAAGTCGAAGCCCGAGAAGGTGGACGAGGAATCGCGACTCCGCTTCATCGAGCGCGGCATCATGAAGACCCCCGAGCTCTCGCTCATACAGGCACAGAAAGAGATCACGCTCTTTGCAGAGCGCATGCGCCGCATGTTCGGCATGGTCACAGAGCTTGCCGACACCACCGCGAAGGACACATTCGACAAGCTCTTCACGCGCATCAAGAAGTACGAGGGCATTTCCGACAACATGGAGATAGAGATTGCCCGCTATCTTGAGCAGGTGGGCACGGCTCATCTGTCGGACGACTCAAAGGTCAAGGCCCGCTCCATGATGCGGCAGATCAGCGAGCTGGAGAGTATCGGCGATGCCTGCTACAACCTTGCCCGCACCTTCGGCCGCAAGCAAAACGAGCACCACGACTTCAGCGACAGCCAGCAGCAGTCCATCCACGAGATGATGCGACTCACAGCACAGTCGGTCGATAACATGCTCGCGCTCCTGCAAGGGCGCCGCGACCAGATCGACCCGTCGCCCACCGCCGACACCGAGCGGCAAATCAACGCGCTGCGCGACCGTCTGCGGGCACAGAACCTCGCCGACATCGACAATCATCTCTACACCTATGCCGTAGGCACCATCTACACCGACATCATCAACGAGTGCGAAAAGCTCGGCGACTATGTGATCAACGTGGCCGAGGCCCGCCTGGGCTATGCCATCACCGGCTCGTCAGCTCTCCGGCCAGACGGCAACGAGACCATAAGCTATCGCGGCCTCGTCGCCGACACACACCAAAAAAGTGTAACGGTAGATGGCCAGCCCGTCAGCCTAACCAAGACCGAATACCAGCTACTCACACTCCTGCTCACCACACCGGGGCGCATCTTCAGCCGCGAAGAGCTCATCCATCAGGCCTGGCCGACGGGTGTCGTCGTCACACCGCGCACGGTAGATGTCAACATCACGCGCCTGAGGAAGAAAATCGCGCCCTACGACGCTAACATCGTCACCCGCTCGGGCTTCGGCTACAGCTTCAAGACGGAATAGCCGCGCCGTCTGCCGACAGTTTACACCTATTATAATATACACGCGCGAGAGACACACCGCCCCATTCTCCCATGGGCAAGCCTTCACAAGGCGACTGACCGTCTTTCACAAAGTAATATATATTATATTACTCGGTAATAGTATATATATTACTCGGTAATATAATATATTTTACTCGGTAATATAATATATTTTACTTTATAAAAAGCCGTCGTTTGCATCGTAAAAGACTGTTTTCGGATTTATGAAAAACCGTCCGATATGAAAAAACATTAATAATTAGTTCTTTTAACACTACTTTTTAGCGTAGTGTCATTTTTTCTTTGTAACTTTACACGCTGAATAATAAATTGGGGTAATATGTCCCATTCGGCGCAACGGGCAAGTTTGTCCGCCGACCCTGCATGGACAGAGGTCTGGCGGCACCGCCCGTAGAGAAGACGAAAACAAATAAGAACAATTATAATGCTATTTAAATGGAATTATCAAAAACCCACAGCCGCAGAGCAACAGACCGCCAAGGAGTTAGGCGATAAGCTGAGCATAGGAAACGTGCTGGCATTGCTGCTTATCAGGCGTGGCATTACGACCGAGAGCGCTGCCAAGCGATTCTTCCGACCCCAGCTGGCCGACCTCATCAACCCGTTCCTCATGAAGGACATGGACGTGGCCGTTGACCGCCTGAACGACGCTATGGGAAGAAAAGAGCGCATCCTCGTCTATGGCGACTACGACGTGGACGGATGCACGGCAGTGGCACTGGTTTACAAGTTTCTGCAACAGTTCTACTCGAACATCGACTACTACATCCCTGACCGCTACGACGAAGGCTACGGCGTGAGCGACAAGGGACTGGAGTATGCCCGCGAGACAGGCGTGAAGCTCATCATCATCCTCGACTGCGGCATCAAGGCCACCGAGCAAATCACCAAGGCGAAGGAGATGGGCATCGACTTCATCATCTGCGACCACCACGTGCCCGACGAAGAGATGCCGCCGGCCGTCGCCATCCTCAACCCCAAGCGTCCCGACGACACCTATCCCTTCAAGGAACTGTGCGGCTGCGGCGTGGGCTTCAAGCTCATGCAGGCCTTCGCCAAGAACAACGGCATACCGTTCTCGCGGCTCATCCCGCTGCTCGACTTCTGCGCCGTGAGCATTGCGGCCGACATCGTGCCCGTCGTCGATGAGAACCGCATACTGGCCTTCCACGGCCTGAAGCAGCTCAACCAGAACCCGAACATCGGGCTGAAAGCCATCATCGACGTGTGCGGGCTCAACGGAAGGGAGATAGCCATGAGCGACATCATCTTCAAAATCGGACCGCGCATCAACGCGTCGGGCCGCATGGAGAACGGGCGCAAGAGCGTTGACCTGCTCGTCGAGCGCGACTATCAGGTCGCCGTAAGGATGGCACGGCACATCGACGGCTATAACGAGCAGCGCAAGGACATCGACCGCCAGATGACCGAGGAGGCCAACCAGATCGTGGAAAGGCTCGAAAGCCAGAAACACCAGTCGAGCATGGTTCTCTACGACGAGAACTGGAAGAAAGGTGTCATCGGCATCGTGGCCTCGCGACTGACCGAGATCTACTTCCGCCCCACCGTCGTCCTCACCCGCGACGGCGACTTCGCCACAGGCTCGGCACGGTCGGTAACCGGCTTCGACGTCTATGCCGCCATCAAGAGCTGCCGCGACCTGCTCATCAACTTCGGCGGGCACACCTATGCCGCAGGGCTCACCATGCGCTGGACTGACATCCCCGAGTTCCGCCGCCGCTTCCAACAATACGTCGAGGAGCACATACAGCCCGAGCAAACCGAACCCACGCTCAACATCGATGCCGTCATCGACTTCCACGACATTGCCAAGCGGCTCCACAACGGGCTGAAACGCTTCGCGCCCTTCGGCCCCTGCAACCCCAAGCCCATCTTCTGCACCGAGGCCGTCTATGACTACGGCACCAGCAAGGTCGTCGGGCGCGACCAAGAGCACATCAAGCTCGAACTTGTCGATTCAAAGTCGGGCAACGTTCTCAGCGGCATCGCCTTCGGACAAAGCGCGTCGGCACGCTACATCAAGTCGAAACGCGCGTTCGACATCGCCTATACCATCGAGGAAAACGTCTTCAAGCGCAACCTCATCCAACTACAGATAGAGGACATCCGCCCAAGGGAGGAATAACAATCTCAATGCATAATTCATAATGCATAATGCATAATTAAGCCGGCGCGCCGGGAGCAATTATGCATTATGAATTATGAATTATGAATTAAAAACGATGGACTACAAACAGATTCTCAAGGAATACTGGGGCTACGATGATTTCCGGGGCATACAGCGCGAGATCATCGAAAGCATCGGCAGCGGACACGACACCCTCGGTCTCATGCCGACAGGCGGTGGCAAGTCGCTCACCTTCCAGGTGCCCGCCCTTGCGCAGGATGGCGTTTGTCTTGTCATCACCCCGCTCATCGCCCTGATGAAAGACCAGGTCGATCATCTGCGACGGCAGGGTGTCAAAGCTGCGGCCATCTACTCGGGCATGACACGGCAGGAGATTGTCACAAAACTCGACAATGCCATCCTCGGAGGCACCAAGCTCCTCTATATCGCACCCGAACGGCTCGCATCAGAGATTTTTCAAATCAAAGTGCGACGCATGAACGTCAGCTTCATCACCGTCGATGAGGCACACTGCATCAGCCAGTGGGGCTACGACTTCCGACCCAGCTACCTCCATATTGCCGACATACGCCGCCTGAAGCCCGACGCGCCCGTGCTCGCACTGACCGCCACCGCCACACCCGAGGTGGCCGACGACATACAAGACAAGCTCGGCTTCGGAGAGAGACGCGTCTTCCGCATGAGCTTCGAGCGACAGAACCTCGCCTACGTCGTCAGGCGGACGATGGGAAAAGAGAACGAGCTCGTCCACATCCTTCACTCCGTTGCCGGCTCCGCCATCGTCTATGTTCGCAGCCGACAGCGCACGGCCGACATCAGCAAGATGCTCAACGAGGCCGGCATCAAGGCCACGCACTACCACGCCGGACTGGAACACGACACGAAAGACCGCCGGCAACAGCAGTGGCACAACGACGAGGTGCGCGTCATGGTGGCCACCAACGCCTTCGGCATGGGCATCGACAAACCCGACGTGCGGCTCGTCATCCACTTCGACTGCCCCGACTCCGTAGAAGCCTATTTCCAGGAAGCAGGACGTGCGGGGCGCGACGGGAAGAAAGCCTACGCCGTGCTGCTCTTCAATAGCAGCGACCGCCGCAAGCTCCTTAAGCGCGTCGGCGACAACTACCCGGAGAAAGAATACATTAAGAAAGTTTATGAGGACCTCGCCTTCTTCTACCAGATTGGGGCAGGAAGCGGAGCTGGCGGCGTACATGCCTTCGACATCGAGAAGTTCTGCCGAACCTTCCGCCACTTCCCCACCCACGTCGAGGCCTCACTGAAGATCCTGCAACGTGCAGGGTATCTCGAATACGAGACCGAGCCCGACACCGCCGCACGCCTGCGCTTCCTGCTCAACCGCAATGAGCTTTATCAGCTCGACGAGCTCTCGCCAAACGAAGACAACATCGTGACAACCCTCCTCCGCAACTACGGCGGACTGTTCTCCGACTTTGTATATATCGACGAGAGCCTCGTGGCCAACCGCTCCGGACTCTCTCAGGAACAAGTCTATCTCACACTGAGCAGCCTCAGCCAGCGGCGCATCATCCACTTCATCCCCCAGCGCAAGACTCCCTACATCACCTATCTGCGCGACCGCGAGGAGACCGAGCGCATCGTCATCAGCCCCGAGGTCTATGAGCAGCGCAAAGAACAATTCGAGCGGCGCATCCAGTCAGTCATCAGCTATGCCGAGGACGGCGACGTATGCCGCTCGCGTCAGCTCCTCCGCTACTTCGGCGAGACGCGTAGCGACGACTGCGGGATATGCGATGTCTGCATCGAGCATGGGAGCGACCAGCTCGCCGAAGACCGGCTCGCACCCGCCAAGCAACGCATCCTCGACCTGCTTAGCGACGGCAAGCCCCACCACATCACCGACCTGCACCAACTGCAAGTGCCCACCCGACAGCTCGATGCCGCCCTCGAATACCTCATCCACGAGGAGATCATCACCCTCGACGGCAGCATCCTCTCAGTCCCATAAACAATGCATAATGCATAATTCATAATTGACAACATGTCATTACGTCATTATGTCGAAAAGTCAATTGCTTGCTATTAATCAAGTAAAATAGGGTATTTTACTCGGTAATATAGGGTATATTACTATTTGAAAGTTATTCTTTGGGATTGCGGGTCACCAATTTCTCGGTATCTAAAAGCATAAAGAACCAGCTGTTGACAACAGCCGGTTCTTTATACTTAACTCTTTATCGTTCGAGTTTAATTGTTCTCGGGGCGGAGTTCGCGGACGACGGCACCCGTCTGCCACATCTCCTTATTGCGCATTTCGGCAAGCTCCTTTTCGAGACCCTCGCGATAGTCGGGCTTCGAGTTGGAGTCGATGCTGCGCTGTGCTTCCTCGCCGCTCTCAACGGCGGCATAGAGTTCTTCCATGACAGGCTTCAGTGCCTCGCGGAAACGTGGTGCCCAGTCGAGCGCACCGCGCTGTGCGGTGGTCGAGCAGTTGGCATACATCCAGTCCATACCCTTCTGTGCAAAGAGCGGGCCAAGGCTCTGGGTAAGTTCCTCTACGGTCTCGTTGAAGGCCTCCGAGGGAGAGTGTCCGTGAGCACGGAGCA
>JAFRZC010000130.1 GCA_017442765.1 Prevotella sp.
GTATGGGGGCGTTGATGGCATTGCGCTCGGCAAAGTTGCGCACGGTGGCGTTGTGGGAGTTGATGTCGGGCAGGTAGCGGCGGCGGTGGAATAGGGTCTCGGCATAGCCGCGCTCGCGGGCGGTCTGCTTGGCTTGCTCCATGTAGTCGTGTACCTGTGGGAAGGTCTCGAAATAGCCGTCGATGAGCTGGCGGGCTTCCTCGCGCGGGATGTCTAACCGCTCGGACAGTCCGAACACGGTGATGCCGTAGATGATACCGAAGTTGGCACGCTTGGCTTTCGTGCGCTCGTCGCGGGTGACTTCGTCGATACCTTTCTTATATACGCGCGCGGCGGTGGCGGCATGGATGTCGTGACCTTCGCGGAAGGCACGGATCATGCTCTCGTCTTTGGAGAGGTGCGCCATGACGCGAAGCTCTATCTGGCTATAGTCGGCGGAGAAGAAGAGGCTGCCCTCGTCGGGGATGAAGCACTTGCGTATCTCCTTGCCGTCCTCGCCACGCACGGGGATGTTCTGCAGGTTGGGGTCGGAGGAGGAGAGGCGGCCGGTGGCGGTGACGGCCTGGTTGAATGAGGTGTGGATGTGGCCTGTGCGGGGGTTGATGAGCTTGGGAAGGGCATCGACGTAGGTGCCAAGCAACTTTTTTAACCCCCTGTGCGCGAGGATGTTGGCCACGATGGGATGCTTGCCCTTCAACTGCTGGAGCACTTCCTCGGAGGTGACGAACTGGCCGGTCTTGGTCTTCTTCGGTTTTTCCACTATCTTCATCTGCCCGAAGAGAATGTCGCCCACTTGCTTGGGCGAGGCGATGTTGAACTGCTGGCCGGCCTGTTGGTAGATGTCGGCCTCTATCTCGTGCATCCGCCGGGTGAAGAGGCGCGAGGTCTCGGCGAGCGCGTCGGTGTCGATGCGCACGCCATGCATCTCCATATCGGCAAGGATGGGCACGAGCGGCATCTCGATGTCGGTGAAGAGCTGCTCGGCACCGGCCTCTTTCAACTTGGGCAGGAGCACGTTGTAGAGCTGCAGGGTGATGTCGGCATCCTCGCAGGCATATTCATAGACTTCCTCGGGCTTGAGGTCGCGCATGCTTCGCTGATGCTTCCCGCGCGGACCGATGAGCTCGTCGATGTGGATGGTCTGATAGCCCAGAAGGGTCTCGGCCATGTAGTCCATATTGTGGCGAAGCTCGGGCTGGATGAGATAATGGGCAATCATGGTGTCGAACAACTGGCCGCGCAGCTCGATGCCATAGCGGCAGAGCACTTCCATGTCGTACTTGATGTTTTGGCCGATTTTCAGAATCTGCTCGTTTTCGTAAAGCGGACGGAAAATCTCGACCATCTGTTGGGCCTCGTCGCGATTTTCGGGAATGGCGACATAGTAGGCCTCGTGTTCCTTCACCGAGAAGCTCAAACCGACCAATTCGGCATCGATGGGTGACAAAGAGGTAGTTTCTGTGTCTAAAACGAGAATTTTTCCTGACAAAAATTTTTGGCAAATTTTCGACGCATCTTCCTGTGTATCAATGAGATGATACTCGTGAGGGTTCGATTTAACCCCCTTATAATTTAAAATTTTTGCATCAACTGTACTCTCGGGCGAAAATTCTGCAAAGAAATCGAGCTGAATATTATCAGTTTTTTGCGGTTTTACGGTTTTTTTAACAAATTTGTTTAAAAGTGTTCGGAACTCGAGTTCAGTGAAAATCTCCTCCAATTTCTCTTCGTCGGGGTCGGTGACTTTCAATTTTTCCAAATCGAGGTCAATTGGAACATCGGTTCGGATGGTGGCGAGAAATTTTGACATGTTGATGTCATCGACTGCGTTCTCTATTTTCTCGCGCAACTTTCCTTTCACCTGGTCGGTATTGGCGAGCAGGTTTTCTACTGAGCCAAATTCGGTGATGAGTTTCACGGCTGTCTTCTCCCCTACCCCCGGACAGCCGGGAAAATTGTCGGAGGAGTCACCCATCAGTGCCAAAAGGTCGATGACCTGTTTTGTCGATGAAATGGCATATTTTTGACAAACCTCGGCAGGTCCCATCTTTTCATAGCCGCCGCCATGACGGGGCCGGAACTGGAAGACATTGTCCTTGACCAACTGGCCGTAGTCTTTATCAGGTGTGAGCATGTAGGTTTCTATTCCCTCCAGGCCTGCCTTTGTGGCTAAAGTGCCGATGACATCGTCGGCCTCAAAGCCGTCAACCTGTAAGACGGGAATATGCATGGCCGTGAGAATATCTTTGATAATCGGTACTGAAAGGCGAATATCCTCGGGGGTCTCCTCGCGCTGCGCCTTATATTGCGGATAGGCTTCGTCGCGAAAGGTCTTGCCGTGGTCGAAGGCCACACCAAGATGGGTGGGCTGCTCCTTGGTAAGTATCTCGTTGAGCGTGTTCATGAACCCCATTACGGCGGAGGTGTTCATGCCCTTGGAGTTGATGCGGGGATTCTTGATAAATGCGTAATAGGCGCGGTAGATGAGCGCGTAGGCATCGAGTAGAAATAATTTGTCGGTCATAGATTTTCAATATTTTGCGGTAAAATTACGAAAAAAATGGCAGTATTCGCAATATTTTGAGTAATTTTGTGGGAAAATTATTGGTCAATATGGATTATTTATCAGCTATCAGAGAGCCGATTTCGGCAGAATTAGCCGATTTCATCGAGCTTTTTAGCCGTTCGTTGAGTCATGAGGACGGACTTTTGGGGCAAGCGTTAGAGCATATCAGACAACGTGCCGGCAAACGTATGCGACCGATGCTGATTCTGCTCATGGCTAAGAACTTTGGCAAGGTAAGCGATGTTACGCAGAATGCGGCTGTCGGTTTGGAACTGTTGCACACGGCATCGCTCGTTCACGACGATGTGGTCGATGAAAGCAGCGAACGACGCGGTCAGGCTTCGGTGAATGCCTCTTATGATAATAAGGTGGCGGTGCTCGTGGGCGACTACATCCTCTCTACGGCGTTGCTTCATGTGAGCTTCACCCATAACGAGACCATCATACGCTATCTGGCTGAGCTCGGACGCACTCTAAGCGACGGTGAAATATTGCAACTATCTAATATACAGCGCTTTGATTTCTCTGAAGAGGTCTATTTTGATGTCATCAAACAGAAAACCGCCGCATTGTTTGAGGCGTGTGCCACCATCGG
Source organism: Prevotella sp. (assembly GCA_017442765.1). Next base: position 3,162 of record JAFRZC010000130.1, read on the forward strand.
CGCTCTCTCGACAGGGGCTTCGGAGGAGGCGGTAGAGGCGGCGAGTTTGTTCGGACAGCAGCTGGGAATTATCTTCCAGATACGCGACGACATCTTCGACTATTATGACTCTAAGGAGATAGGTAAGCCTACGGGCAACGATATGGCGGAGGGAAAACTTACGCTCCCCGTGCTCTATGCACTTAACACCTCGCGCTACGAGTCGATGACTACACTTGCACGAAAAGTGAAGGAGGGGACTATAAATCCCGATGAAATCGCGGTTTTAGTTGATTTTGCCAAGGAGCGCGGCGGTATTGAATATGCTGAGCGGCGCATGAGGGAATATCACCAAGAGGCACAACTGTTTATTGACAACCATGTCCCCCACCCCGCCATCCGCAAAGCACTGCAAGCCTACCTCGACTTTATGATAAAGCGGTCTGTCTGACCATAACTGATAAGCGCAGCATTCTAAAAGACCGTCTTTCGCATTCCGAAAGACGGTCTTTTGAAACAAATTCCCTAGAGAATTTTATGCGAAAGCTGGTCTTTCGCAAATCTGTTTGAAAGATTCTGATTCCCAAGTGGTTAGAAAAACTTGGTCTCCTCGCCCAAAAGTTCGCTCAGAAGGAGATTGGCCAGACGGCTGGTACCGAGGCGGAACCACTTGTTGGTGAGCCACTTCTCGCCCAACACTTCTTTTACAATCGTGTAATAAATCACGGCATCCATCACGGTGTTGATGCCGCCGGCTGGCTTGAAGCCAATCTGAATGCCCGTCTCGTCGTAGTATTCCTTGATGGCCTGACACATCACGTATGCGGCCTCGGGCGTGGCGGAAATCTTCTCCTTGCCCGTGCTCGTCTTGATGTAATCGCCACCGGCATACATCGATAAAATGGATGCTTTTTTTATGTTTGCAGCAGTTCCAAGGCAACCTGTCTCGAGGATTACCTTCATGGCGACATCAGGGCCGCAAGCCGCTTTCAGCTCGGCGATGTCGTCGCAGACTCCCTCATAATCGCCGGAAAGAAACTTGCCGACCGGCATCACAATATCGATTTCTGTCGCACCTTCCTTCACGGCCAAGGCGGTTTCGGCAACTTTAACCTCTATCAATGCTTGTGAAGAGGGGAAACTGCCGGAGACACAGGCCACTTCTACACCTTCCACCTCAAGTGTCTCACTCACAGTCTTGGCAAAGCAGGGATAGACGCAGATGGTGGCCAGATGGGGTAGGTCGGGATACTCGGCATCGTACTGATTTACACGTTCGGTAAAGGCCATCACGCTCTCGTCGGAGTCGGTAGTCTTCAGCGTGGTCAACTCAATGCTGCCCATGAGAAAACGCTTCACCTCGGGTGTGTCGTTCTGCGGTACTTTCTCCGCAATCAGTTGGCGCACAGCGGCTTGTACCGCAGCATCGTCAACATTCAGTTCATACTTACTGAGGGCACTCTGTATCTTGCCCTCGTCGTGTGCGTGGTCGTGGTGCTGGCAGCCACACCCGCAGTGTTCATGATCGTGCATCATAATAATTATGCTTTAAGTTTTGGATTTTGTATATGTCTGAGGTTGTCTCTATTTGTCTTTTTCTGCAAATTTTTGCCGAATTCATCGGTTAAATCGACTCCTGTCTGATTGGCCAGGCAAATGAGCACCCATAACACATCGGCCATTTCCTCGCCCAGGTTTTCAGTCTCACCAGCCTTGAAACTCTGGTCTCCATATTTCCGGGCAATGACACGGGCCAGCTCACCAACTTCTTCGGTAAGAACCGCCATGTTGGTTAGCTCGGAAAAATAGCGGACTCCGTATTTTTTTATCCACTGATCAACGATTTGTTGTGCTTCCTTGATGGTCATAGCATTTATTCCTTGTTTTTTGTATCTATGCAAATGGTTACCGGCCCGTCGTTGACTAGTGACACCTGCATGTCAGCTCCAAACGCACCAGTTTCTACATTTTTACCGATTTCATCGGAAATTCTTGAACAAAACAACTCGTAGAGCGGGATGGAATGGTCGTGCCCTCCAGCGCGAAACCATGAGGGGCGGTTGCCTTTCTTATATGAGGCAAAGAGGGTAAACTGACTGACTACGAGACAATTGCCGCCGACATCCTTGATGGAAACGTTCATCACGCCGTCAGCATCAGCGAACACGCGCAGA
>JAFRZC010000131.1 GCA_017442765.1 Prevotella sp.
AGCGATTGATGGTTTAGGCTGCAGTTAGGAGTAATATTTCTTTTTAATTAAAAAGCAGCAGGTGGTTTCAATATTCTTTCACACCAGCCTGCTGCTTTGTATTGTTACGCTATTATTTTTTCATTTCATTGATGATAACCTGAATGTCGGCAGTCGAAATCTTACCATCTCCATTGAGGTCATAGCTCATATCCTGTGAATCTGAAGGTTTCTTCATCTCGTTGATGATAACCTGTATGTCGGCCGTAGATACCTTACCGTCGCCGTTGAGGTCGTAGTTCACACCGGCGTGCTTCACGAACACGATCCATGAGCACATCTTCGAGAGGTCGGCAGCGTAGCATGAGATGAACGCTACTTGGTCGACTTCCGCCTGCAGAGCGGGGTCGTCGGACTCCACGTCGTCGGCATCCATCACCTCCACGCCCACGAACGGTTGCTTGGCGTTGGTCGTCACGACGAAGTCATCGGCCGTGACAGCCTTGGATGTCTCCACCAGTGCTGTCTTCAGTGTGGCGTAAGCAGGGAGCTCTTCTTCGCCGGCGTATGGCGTGGCTACGATGTCTGTACCGCCGACGGTGGCAGATGTGATGTCGGCATTGTAGATGAGTTCAACGTCGTCCACGTAAAGCTCGTCGCCCTCGTTGCCTGTTCCGGCTCCGTTGTTTGTCGACATTGTCACCATGATAGCTTTTGTCTCGGCGTTGTTAGAGGTGTATGTGTCGTAATCGAAAGGAATGGCGAGTCGCTGCCATGTGGCATCGTTAGAGGAGATGGTGTTGTTCTCGGCACGGGCTGCGATGTTTGTATATGTCTTGTCGACAGGCTCCTGGTAGTAGGTTCCGTTGGTGATGGTTGCCGAGACGGTTGCGTATGGAAAGCTGCTGTTCACACTTTGCTGCTTGAACTTCACCCATGTCACAATGCTGTCGGGCTGTGCGTTGAGCAGCGAGTAGAACGGGTGCCCGCTTGGGTCTTTTGCCGTATTGCTTATGTTCATCTCGGCATGGTTTGCGGGGTCTGTGGCTGTCATGCTTCCTGCATTCAGCCGGCCAGTGGTGATTGTTCCGTTTGCGATGGCAACAGTAAAGCCAAGAAATTTCACGGCTGTAGATTTAAGCAACAGCGACTTTGTACCTGTCGATCCTGGTCGCACGTCGGTGGAGAGGTATGGTGCTTTTCCTGCCGAAGAAGCCAGGTCGCCCGATGCTGTGTTGAACGAGTGCCAGTATTCTGGCTCAGCGTAGGTGCCATCTTCCTCAACGGCAGCACCTTCCGAGTCTTTGAACGATTCAAACGTTCCGTTGAAGAGCTGATAGCCCTCGCCGAAGCGAACGTTGATGATTTGGTGCATAAACTCCAGGTTGATGTCGATGACAGCCTGCAGCTTGTCTCCCACAAGTGCTGCGCGTAGCGAAATGGGCACTTCGCCAATCATTGGTCCCAGCCAGAAGTCGACCGACGGGTCGTCGCCTTCCTCGATGGTGATGTTGACTTCCTCGTTGAAGATAAGTCCGCGGTCGGTCTGCAGTGGTTCGCAGTCGGGCAGACTGATAGTCCCGACGCCCATGGGAGAGCCATCGTTGTCGAGAGTGAAGTTCTTAAGACTCAGTGTGTATGCGCCGTCGGATTGTTCGTTAAGGCTGATGGTTGCATGCTGATAGACGCTCTTGCCGTTGACTGTTACGACGAGAGTGTCGGTGTAGTCGGTGGCCATCGCGGTCAGCGACATCATCGACAATGCGATGAATGTAAAGATTTTTCTCATGATCGTTTTCTTGTAGAAGGATTTATGTTTATGGTTTATTTTTCAGTGAAATACTCTTTTTTAGTTCTGCTTGCCGAGTATGACGTCGATGAGGCTTGTCACGTCGGAGATGTCGATCGTTCCGTTTTCATCCATGTCGGCGGCTTTGTGGTCGTAGGTGTAAGGCTTCGTGTTGTCTTTACCCAGTATGATGTCGATCATTGCGGTGACGTCGGAGATATCGGTCTTCCCGTCGCTGTTGACGTCGCCGGCCATTCTTTCCTTGTTTATGAACACCATCCACGCGTTAGCCTTCGAGAGGTCGGCAGCATAGCAAACGATGGTTGCTATCTGGTCGGCATTCTTCGGAAGTGTGGGGTCGTTGAGGATGATGTCGTCGGCATCGACCACTTCTTTGTATACGAACGGCTGCCGGGCATTGGTCTCCACTGTGAAGTCGCTGGCAGCAACGGCATCCTTCACCTCCACCTGTGCTATCTTCAGCGAAGCGTATCCCGGGAGAGGATTCTCTCCAGCGTATGCCGCAGCCTCGATGTTTTCTCCGCTGAGCTTGACGGATGTAATGTCGGCATTGTAGATAAGTTCCATGTCGTCCACGTAAAGCTCGTCGTTCTTACTTCCTTGTCCAGGATCAGCATTCGTTGACATGGTAATCAAGATTGCCTTTTGCTCGGCGTTGTTTGATGCATAGGTTGCGTAATCGAAAGGAATACTAAGCCGTTGCCATGCTGCTCCATTGGTGGCAATCGTGTTGTTTTTTGCAACAGCGACTTTGTTTGTATAAATCTTGTCCTCTGGATCTTGATAGTATGTTCCGTCGGTGATTGTAGCTGTGACAGTTGCGTATGGGTGTTGGGCATTTGCTGTACCCTGCTTGAACTTTGCCCAAAGTGCGATGCTGTCGGGTTGGACATTTAGTCGTGTATAGAAAGGATGCCCGATAGAGTCTGTGTTTGTGTCACTTATATTTGTTTGAGCATGATTTGCAACATTTTCAGCAGACATGCTTCCAGCGTTAAGACGTCCATTGGTGGCAGTTCCATTTGCTACTATTCCCAATATCTTTGTAGAGTATAGGCGTAATGATTTTTTGCTTGATGAATTTACTCGTGTATCTTTTGACAAATCACAATGTTTGCCTGCAAAAGATGCAAGATTGCCTGAAGCTGTATTAAATGAGTGCCAATATTCAGGTTCTATATTGTCGCCTTCGTCTTCTACTTCTATACCATTGGAGAATTTGAATGTCTCGAAGGAGCCGTTGTATAGGTGTATGCCGTCGCCGAAGCGGAGGGAGTAGGTCTTTGGGGAGGCGCCGGTGGTGGTGAATACGATGACAGCCTGGAGTTTGTTGTCGGCGAGCGAGGCGCGGAGAGAGAAGTTGATGTCTCCTAATGATGGTCCTGTCCATGTGATGCCTCTGATGTTGTCGCCATCAGCGATGGTCGTCGTGATGTTCTCGTCGAAGATCATCCCGCGGTCGGTCTGTTTTGCGTAACAGTCGTCGAAGGTGATAGTCCCGAGAGCATCGGTGCCGGCTATGAGGTTTTTAAGGGTCAGCGTGTATGTGCCACTCTCTTTCTCGCTGAGGGTGATGGTGGCATTCTTGTAGATGGTCTGTCCGTTGACGGTCACTGCGAGGGTGTCGCTGTAGTCGGTGGCCATTGCGGATAGCGATATTGCTGTGAGCGCAATGAGCGAGAAGATTTTCTTAATGTCGTATGTCATTTCAGTCTGTAGTTGATTCCTATTGTTGCGAAGATAGGATATAGGGTTTGCTCTATTGTTTTGAAGTCGCTATGGTGGATGCCTGTGAGTCCCCAGTTGAGTTCTGCGAATGCTCCCACGTGCGAGGCGAGTCGCCAGTCGATGGCGGCTTCTATGCCGAACTGCATGTGGCGCATATCGTCGGAGAAGTCGTATTCGCCTCTTGTGCCGTCTTCGTTGCCGAGTTCCACTTTCGGTCCTGTGGGGTTGTCTACGCGTAGGTATCCGTCGTAGGCATATCCGTCGAAGCCGCGTGTGAGTAGCAGCGATGCATACGGACCCGCTTTCAGTTGAATTTTCTGGGAGATGTTGAGAGTTGCGAGCAGTGGTAGTGTGACCATCATCTCATCGACGTATGTTGTCACTCCTCCGGTGAACACACCTCCGAGGGTCTGGTCGCCGCGTGTGATTTCCATTTTATAGTTCTTCACGTCGGCGTCTATCTCCATGGCTTTGTTCTCCAGTCGCAGTCCTGTCTCCAGTCCCCATGCGGAGGACAGCGGTTTGGTGACGTCGATACCTATCTGCAGGTTTGGTATGATTGCAAATTTGTTTAGTCCCCGTATTGTCGCGGGCAGTCCGACGGGTGCTGTGCCTCCGATGTTGTATCCGAAGCGTGCTTTCAGTCCGATGTTGCTCAGGAATCCTTCGGTGTGTGCTGCTGAGGAGAGGAGGAGCATCGCGGTGAGTGTGATTATGGTCTTTTTCATCATTCTTCTTCTTCGCATGTTAGTCTTACTTTGTCCACTTTGAGGCAGCTTCCTATGGCACCTTCGAATTTTGCTCCGTCGATGCTTGATGAGAAGACTACGGTGATGTTGTAGCCTCTGTTCTCGAGCAGTTCGGGGTCTATCTCGCTGCTATAGTTGAAGTCTATCTCAAACGGTGTCCACTCTGTGGCATTCTCTGGTATCCTGAGGTCGGCCAGTGCGACGATGTGGCTGTTTGTCTTCACGTCGTCGCCGTGGAGCACCACCTCGCTGCCGTCGGTGTCGTGGTTGCGGTAGAGTACGGCGTAGATGTTGCCTTCGTCTTGTCTTCCTTCGACGGTATTGCCTTTGTCATCCTGGAATTTCTCTCCTCGGGTGTACTGATAGTATCCCGACAGCTTCACCGGTTTCTTGTCGAACGGTATTCCGAAGCACGTTGCCATGAGGGGTTGCCGCAGTGCGATGTTGAGGTCGAAGAGTCCGAGGAACATGTTACCTGCAGCCAGGCGCATGTTCGACATTCTCCCGAACGGCCCTGTGTCGCACGTCTCGAGCTTCAGCGCTGCCCCGTCGAGTCCTTCGGCGATGGGTGTCGTGGGATATTCTTCGGGCTTTGCCGATCCTTTGCTGAGGCGGTATCCCGGGTTGCCTGTTGCCCAGTCGTTGCCCAGTGTGCCGTCGCCGAGGATGTTGTGCCAAATGTAGAACTTCTTATAGTCGGGGTCGAGTTCGTAGTTCTCAAAGTCGATGCCGATCTCAGTCTCAGTGATTGTCGACACTCTGTTAACGCTAACCATATATGTGCGGTTCCACTGCCCGTCTTCCGATGTTACGGTGTAGGTGACGGGCCCAGCTGAAAAGTCTTGCACTGAGCCGTTCTCGGGCACTATGGTTGCTCCCTCTGTTAGACGGAAGTACAGTGCGAGGGCAGCCACATCGGCATGGCGGCGAACGTTGAACACTATC
>JAFRZC010000132.1 GCA_017442765.1 Prevotella sp.
GCTGCGTTGGAAACGGCCATAGGTGTGCGCCTTGGTCAGATGCCATGCCACGTAGTTGGGCGTGCGCGTGTCTTTATTATAGGAGATAGTAAACGACTCACGGCGGATAATCTGCTCGGGACGATCGGTCAGACGGGCAGGCAGCTCATACTGAGCCCCCACCCGACCTCCCCCCGAGGGGGAGGAGATGAAGGATGAAAGTTTGTTAGTTGAACTGTCGCCCCTTTCACTCCCCCTGAAATCATCTTTCACTCCCTTTTCATTATGGCAAGAGACCGACACCAACACGAGCAAGCCGATGCTCAACAAATCTATCACACTTTTTTTCATTGTCTTCATTGCACTATTTTCATTTTACACTTTTCACTCTTCACTTTTCACTTCTCTATTGCCAATCGGCATAGTCGTAGCGTGTTTCTATTTCATCCTGAACGGCACGGTTGAGACGCGGGAAGAAGTCGATGCCCGTCATCTGTTCCAAGCGCCTGATGCTCATGGCGTGGTCTTCTATCGAGCCTTCGCCGCGGGCGTTGCGGTAGTAGAAACCTATGGCCTTTGCCTTGCCCTGCGTGCAGAGCACCGCCTTGAAGAATCCGTCGGGCACACGGATTTTGTTCTTGCCAATATAGCGTGCCGGCGCGGCACTGTCATAGACGGGGCCGCAGACGATATAGATGTCGCCGAACTGCTTGGCCCATGTGCGGCAACGCATCTCAAGGTCGTTCCACACGCCGCCGTTCATGTCGTGGTTCTGCGGACACATGTTCGTATAGAGGAAGCAGTCGGCCATCGCCTGCTGGCTCCATTTGTTGTCGCCTGCCGGACACATGTGCCCCCGGTCGTAGGGTGCCTGGAAATAGTCCATGCGCGTGGCGCGGGGCTCGGGCACCTGCATGTCTTCCTGATATTCCGCGCTCTTGCGCTTCACGTGGCCGTCGGTGTGGGCGGCTGTCAGATGCCAGGCCGTCCAGTCGGGGCAGCGCGTGGCTGGGTTATACTGCGTGGTGTAGCCCGCACGTCGCAGCAACTGCCCGCGCGAGCTTTTCATCACGGGTATCTCCAGTCCGCCTGCCGTAACAGCCTCAGAATGTTCGGATGCCTCTTCAGCAACAGTATAATCGACGACGCTACCTGCTGGTGTTCCCTCATGGTCGCTTTCGGTCATGCGGTCGCGTCCGTGCACACGGTACTTGCACGACGTGAAGAGCACGCTCAAAAGGAGCAACGCACTGACCCGGAGTAATAATCTGCTATTCATAATTCACTTAGCGTTTAGCGTTTAGTGTTTAGCGTTTCCACTCTCCTCTCTCCACTCCTAAAAATAGCGCGACGGCAACAGAGAGCATGGCCGCCGCCAGCACGGCCACGAGCAGCAGCACCTGCCACGCCACCGCTGTCCACACCTCGACACCGGCCATCAGCATGGCCCACACCACTATCGGAGCCTGCGCCGCCACCATCGCCGACATGTGCCTGACGACGGGAAGAGCCGACTGCTGCAACGCCCTGCGCACGAGGTAGGACATGGCCTCGCGGTGTGTCGCGCCATTGCCCAGGAGGTAGTAGTAGAGGGCGGAATGATGGCGGAAACCCTTGTAGAATCCTGCCAGTGCCCTGCTATCTACTTCTATCAGGCTGCCCACGAGCAGTCCCGTTATGGGAATCAGCCATCGGGCATCCAAGACACGCTCGCCCGACAATCCCGCCACCATCAACAGCCATCCTCCAACGACAACGGCCGAGGCCGACATGCCTGCCAGCACGGGAACAAAATAGGTTTTCCGTGAAAGCCGGCCGCTTGCTATGGTTGCCGCCGACGCGGCCACTACCATCAGCACGAAGAAGAGCAGGTTCACCCATACGCTGTTCCACTTGAAGACGTAATGCAGCGCTAAACCCGTCAGCACCATTACTCCAATCAGCCTAGCCAAGCCCGTCAGCAGCTGCCGCTCTATCTTCACGTCATATATATAGCTGATGGCAAACGGCACGGCCAACAGCAACAGGCCCAATATAAATGTCCAAAATGTCATCTTTTCAACTTCGCATTTTTTCACTATTCACTTTTCATTGGTAACCAGCAACACCGCCCGTCCGCTGTCGGCCAGACCGCGCAGGTAGCGGCATTCCACATCGATAGAGGCCTGGCTGCCGTCGTGGAGGATCTCAGCCACGACAACCGGACGCCGCAGCACACCGGCCACCGACAGCATGATGCGCCGCAGCGTAAGGCCGTCGGCCTCATCCGCACGACGGTCGTACCACACCGCATCGATGCCCAGCTTCTCCCACTCGGCCATCAGGTCACGCCTCCGGAAACTATCCTCGCAGCTATCCAATTCAAACGGAGCACGCAGCAAGGCCGATACCAAGGGTGCCTGACCGCTGCCGTCCCATGTGGGCAGCTCTGCGGGGATATAAACCATCTGGCTTCGCAGCAGCCGCGCCGAACGCGATGTCATCAGCTCACCCTCAAGGGTAGCCCAGCCCTCGTCGAGCGCACGAAAACCCAGCACAGCCTCCACCACGGCATGATGATAGTCAGCTGCGACGGTTTTCATCTCGCCCGGACGTACCACAAACGACAAGTCGCGGAACACCGTCCGTCCGTCTATGCTCAGGCTTCCTTCCTTCAGTTCAAGCATTCGGTCGATTATGATTTCATGCGCAAAATTAGTGCAAGTTGGGCAAATATCCAAAACAATCGGACAAAAAAATAGTAGATGATAAAAAATCTTAACAGAGACGGTGAGAGATATATCTTTCGCGGTCGCAAATGTTAAAACCCAATTTCCGTTTTAACATTTCAAAAACCGGCCCTGTCGTCCCCTTCACTCCCCTTTTATACCCTCATCCCTCATCTTTCATCCCTCATCCTTTCCCAAACATATATGTTTCACCTCCCAAACCGTGGTCTTTCGCAACCTGAAAGACGGTCTTTCGCAACCCAAAACACATATCTCCCGGAGGTGAGAGATATATCTTTCGCAACGGAAGAGGGATGAAAGATGAGGGACGAAGGTTGTATGCCGCTGTTTTACAGCGACTTGCGAAAGGTTTTCTGTGAGCGCATATTTTAATGTTGGTGAACAATTGTCCCGCCGCACAGATTTCGCGCGATTCTCGACGTTAAAATCTCTGTCCGAAAACCGCCGGAATTTAACATTCAGCTAAAAACCCTTTGTAACGCAGATTCAACAAAAAAATTAAAAAATTGCTTTTTTATTTTGTATTGTCTTCAATTTGCACTACCTTTGACGGCATGAAGCATGAAACACGCTACCGGATGCCGGCGGAATGGGAACGGCAACAGGCGGTGATGCTGACGTGGCCACACGCCAACACCGACTGGCAACCCTGCCTCGGCGACATCAACCGCACGATGACCGAGGTGGCCAAGGCCGTCGCCCGACATGAGGACGTGCTCATCGTCGCACCCTTCGAGAGCGATGTGCCCGAGGAGGTGCGCAGGCTCGACAACGCCTGGCTCTTCCGCTGCCCCACCGACGACACGTGGGCGCGCGACCACGGCCCCGTCACCCTGCTCGCCGAGGGGAGGAAACCGCTATGGCTCGACTTCCAGTTCAACGGCTGGGGACGGAAATTCCCTGCCGACTACGACAACTGCATCACCATCAAGCTGTGGTCGCTGACCTCCTATTTTGACGAAGTGGATTTTGAAAACCACGACGACTTCGTGCTCGAGGGCGGCTCCATCGAGAGCGACGGCAAGGGCACCGTCTTCACCACCGCGCCGTGCCTGCTTGCCCCCAACCGCAACCAACCGCTCACGCAGGAAGAGATAGAGCAGGAGCTGAAACGGCGGCTGCGAGCCGAGCGCATCGTGTGGCTCAATGCCAGCCCGCTCCCCGGCGACGACACCGACGGACACATCGACACGCTCATGCGCTGTGCTCCCGACGACACGCTGCTCTACGTGCCGCAGCTCGAAGACGAGGTGAGCCGACTCCGCACCTTAGAAGGGAAGCCCTACCGGCTCATCGCCCTCCCCACCCCGCTGCCTATCATCGAAGACGGACAGCCATTGCCCGCGACATATGCCAACTTCCTCGTCATCAACGGAGCCGTCATCGTGCCCACATACGGCCAGCCCGACAACGACCGTGAGGCTGTCAGGCGAATCGGCGAGGCCTTCCCCGGGCGCGACATCATCCCCATCGACAGCCGCGCCATCATCCGACAGCATGGCTCAATACACTGCATGACCATGCAACTCTATTCTTGGAGAGGAGAGGAGAGAAAGGGACAGAAAGAGGAGTGAAAGGGATAGAAAGGGACAATAGTTTTGCTAATGGAAAGACTATCGTCTCCTTCACTCCCTTTTAACTCTTTAACTCCTAAACTCCTAAAAATAAAATGAAAAAATGAAAATAGGAATCATTCAACAGCGCAACACGGCCGACACGCACAACAACCGCGACCGGCTGGCCGCAAAGATCAGGATGCTCGCCCATCAAGGGGCGCAGCTCATCGTGATGCAGGAACTGCACAACTCGCTCTACTTCTGCCAGACAGAAGACGTTGAGGCCTTCGACCTCGCCGAGCCGATACCCGGAGCATCAACCGAGTTTTTCGGCGCACTGGCCCGTGAGTGCAACGTGGTCATCGTCACCTCGCTCTTCGAGCGGCGTGCTCCGGGACTTTGCCACAACACGGCAGTCGTCATCGAAAGCGACGGCACCATTGCCGGCAAATACCGCAAGATGCACATCCCCGACGACCCGGCCTACTACGAGAAATTCTACTTCACGCCCGGCGACCTCGGCTTCCAACCCATCGACACCTCCGTCGGCCGGCTGGGTGTGCTCGTCTGCTGGGACCAGTGGTACCCCGAAGCCGCACGCCTCATGGCACTACGCGGAGCCGAGCTGCTCATCTATCCCACCGCCATCGGCTACGAGACGACCGACACACCCGACGAGCAGCAACGGCAACGCGAGGCGTGGATGACCGTGCAACGCGGACATGCCGTAGCAAACGGCCTGCCCGTAGTCAGCGTGAACCGCACCGGCCATGAGCCCGACCCGTCGGGACAAACCGGCGGCATCCGGTTCTGGGGCACCTCCTTCGTCTGTGGTCCGCAAGGCGAGCTGCTCTACCGTGCCGACGAAGACAAGGAAGCCACCGAAGTCATCGACATCGACCTGCACCGCAGCGAGCAGGTGCGCCGCTGGTGGCCCTTCCTGCGCGACCGCCGCATCGACCACTACACCAGTATCCTCAAACGCTTCGACGAGCCCGCAAGTTGACAAGTTAACTCATCCCGAATTATAATTATGATAGCCATCTACACCCTCACTTCCACCCTTCACGACGAAGCCGCCGTGAGCCGCGCAACCCGTGAGTTCCTCGAGAGTCTCGACCTCGACTATACCCTGAAAGGCAACGACTATGCCGACTACGGCACCCATGCGCTCAGCCTCATCTATGTTCGCACGGGCGGAACCGAGAGCATCTTTAAGTCGCTGCTGCCCCAACTGCAACAACAGTCTGGGCAGCCCTTCTACCTGCTCACCTCGGGCAAGAGCAACTCACTCGCCGCATCGATGGAAATCCTCTCCTACCTTCATCAGCACAACATCGAAGGTGAGATTATCCACGGCAGCCCGGAGTATATCTCCAAGCGCGTCAACGCGCTGGAGAGGACTGGCGATGCACGTAAACAACTCTACGGCTGCCGCCTCGGCATCATCGGCGCGCCCTCCGACTGGCTCATCTCCAGCAACACAGACAAAAACGTTGTAAAGGAAAAACTGGGCATCGATCTCATCGACATCCCCATGCAGGAACTGCTCAAGAATATTGAAAGCCCCAACAGCCTCACCCCCGACCCCTCTCCAAAAGGGGAGGGGAGTATAATGTTTTCCAATCGGAAAGTAACCACTCCCCTCTCCCTTTGGAGAGGGGTCGGGGGTGAGGCTGCCGGGGCACTTAGAATCTACGATGCGCTGAAGATTATCGTCAACAGCTATCGGCTACAAGGTTTTACCCTGCGTTGCTTCGACCTGCTCACCGCCGTGCACAACACCGGCTGTCTGGCACTTGCCAAGCTCAACAGCGAGGGCATCGTGGCCAGCTGTGAGGGCGATGTGCCCGCCATGCTTACCATGAAGATTGCCCAGGCACTCACCGGCATCATCGGCTTTCAAGCCAATCCCGCCAGCATCAATCCCGAGACCGGCGAGATGGTGTTTGCCCACTGCACCATACCCTTCAGCCTCGTCGAGCACTACGAGCTCGACACCCACTTCGAGTCGGGCATCGGCGTAGGCATCCGAGGCTATATGAAGGAAGGACCCGTCACCATCTTCAAGGTATCGGCCGACCTTACGCGCAGCTTCATCGCCGAGGGCAACCTCATCCGCAACGAAGCCAAGCCTGACCTCTGCCGCACCCAGCAGGTCATACGTCTCGACGACCCCTCACAGACCAGCTATTTCCTCACCCACCCCATCGGCAACCACCACATCATCCTCCCAGGCAGGCACAAGGCCCTGCTCAGCATGGCAATGGAAAAATGAAGAAAGGGAAGCGTGACAGCTTCCCTTTCTTCATAATCATATTCCTACGACGGAACAGACTGCTATTCCCAGACAGCATCATCGGCAGCAACATCATCGGCTCCACCGACAACCGACTTGCCCAACTGTTCTTCTGGGGTAGATTCGTTGTGGAAGCCCTGCAACAGCTCAGGCACCCGTAATGTTTTTATCGAAGGTTTTACATACGTTTTCATCTTAATCATCTTTTCAAGTTAGCGAATCACAATCTTTTTACCGTTCACAATATAGATACCCGGTTTTAATTGTCCATTATCAATTACTTTGCGGCCTTGCAAGTCATAGACACCCGAGGGAGAATTATGCATTATGCATTCTTCATTATGCATTGAGTTGATGCCTGTCGCATTGTCATCTCCCGCTTGCGGGAAGAGGAATGCAGCCTTGATGCCTGCACTCATGGCCGACTCCGGCACTGCCAGATAAGCCTTGTGGGCCGCACTCGTAAAGGCTGCACCGTCGGTGGCACCATAGTAGAAGCCGATGTTCGTGGGAGCACCAGTGGCATCGCGACCCTTGAACGAGAACTTGTAGAACTTGTAGCTCGCACCGGCATCGCCTGTTGTCGTACCCTCAGTATCAAAGCCATGAAGCATGTTCCTGGCATCGGGTGTGTCGCTGCAAGAAGATGCCACAGCAAACTCATAGACTGAAGAAACATTACTGTTGTCGAAGAGCACGACGGCCTCGCCGGCTGGAATTTTCTGTCCTGCCTTGTAGGTGCGGCCTTTCTTCAATTCGCCATCCTCGACATACCAGGTGGTAGCCTCAACACCCTCGGGAACTATCAATATTTTGTCGCTATAGTACATGGTGGAGTAGCCCGTCACGCCTATCGTCTGCTCAATGGGCTCTTCTGCCTTGGCCGCTGTCAAGACAATCTCATCAACGTATGCACGCTTTGATGATGTTTCGAGCGTGATGCTGACACTACCCGTTCCGCCAGTCAGATTGACCGTGCACTTTGTCCACGTATCAGAGGGTGTGAACTGTGTCACGTCGGCCGTCGCGCCTGTCACGGTCACATTCAGTTTGCCCGTGTCAGAGACGTATTTCTTCAGATAGAACGTCAATGTGCCGGCACCCGTGAGCGGGATGCTGTTGGCTGTCATGCTACCCGTTGCCTTTGACGAGCCTAACTTGGCACAACCGCCATTATCATATGGGGCTGTTCCCGAAAGGAACACCTTGGTGAATGCCGACCATCCGCTGTAATCCAACGCAGAGTTCGTTGTTGACGCAGCTGTCGATTCTTCCGTAGCATCAGTTTTCCCACTGAAGCTCTCGTAGAGCAACTGGGTGCCGTTGCCTCCGCTTTCTCTGGCAATGGTCAGTGTAATCGCTGCCACGTCGCTTGCCGACGTGTTCACGTAGGCGATGGCTTTAATGGTTGTGGTTTGGCTGACGGTAATGTTTCCAGTATATTGTGTGCTTTCGTTTGTGGGTGTGCTGCCATTGGTCGTGTAATAGATAGTGGCGCCCTCTGTGGCACAAGTAATCTGCACGTCGGTCAGGTCGGTAGCATATTCTCCGCTTTCATAGTTGAACGTCGGAGTGGCCACGTCAACGGCCTCCTCAAAGAGATAGACGGCAGAGGCAATCTCGCTGTCGGCCATACCTTCCTTCACAGCGATGGCTCTAAGCTCAACGACTTCCTCGTCCTTGTCTATAAAGACCGGACCGGTGTAGAGCGTGCTTGCGGTCGTGGGATCGCTCTCGTCGAGGGTATAGTAGATGGATGCGCCTTCCGTCTCGCACGTGATGGTCACCGTCTGTGACGAGGTGTATGTTCCCTCACCAGGTGAGAAAACAGGTGTGGCAACGGTCTGCGTGGTAGCTGCGCCGCGTACATAGAGGTAGGCGGGTTTCTGCGTGCTGGTGTAGGTGGTGAAGCGTGGTGAGCTGCTGTTATACTGGAACGTACCTACGCTGCTACCGCTGATTGTTGCACCGCTGCTGCTCACGCTGACAGACCACATGGTCGATTCCGAGTTGCTGAGCGTCACGTTCTTCGCTGCCGACGAAGAGAGGTAGCCGTCGTCGCACTGGAAGGAGTAGGCACCTGCCGAGCCACCGAGTGTAAAGACGAGTGCCTCGGTGCTCGTGGCCGTGTCGTCGCTGATAACAGCCTCGACCGAGGTGAGGTAGTTGCCACTGTCATGTTTGGCACCTGCTGCCACGTCATAGTCGGGGCTGACGAAAATGTACTCCTGTCCGACGACAATCTGATTATCATCGGTCACTTTCACAAATGAATCGCTTGCGCTACCAAACCGATATACGCCCGAGGTGATACTGCTCTCCTCACCGTCTTTCACGGCAATGGCCTTTAACGTGGTGTTCGCATCAATGACGATGGGAGCCACATAGAGCGTGCTCGAGGTTGTCGGGTCGGTACCGTCGATGGTGTAGAAGATGTCGGCACCGCTGGTCTCCGAGGTGATGGTCACGGTCTGCGCCGAGGTGTATCGGCCCGGTGCAGGCGTGAAGGCCGGGGCTTTCGTGCTGCTGGTACCCCTGAAGCGGAACGATATGCTGCCGTCCGCATTTTGTGTGATGTTCTCCACCGACTTGTTCAGATAGTAGGTGTTGTCGGTGTTCTTGTTATAGAGTGTGGCCGCGGGCGTGGAGGTATTGCTGAAAACGTTGTTGGTACTTGTAGGATAGGGGTCGGTACTCAGTCCGGCAGCAGTAAGGTAGGTGTAGCCTTGATAGGTATCCGTCTGAAGCTGATTGTCGGCAGGTATCCACGTCATGCGCTGATGGTTAGGGTCATCGTTAGGCTCGTTATTATTCCACACCGTAGCATTATAATCCACATGAACGATGAGCAGCCCCTCGCCCGACAGTGCGCTATCCCAGCCTGTCTTCTGGCGATTCTCCAAGAGAAAATACTCGTTGCGGTTTCCGTCGTTGTAGATTACATAGCTATCACCTTGATTCTCCAACGCCTTCATGCCTGTCACATTCTGCGTAGATGTCAACTCTATGGGGGTTCGCCATCCTGCAGCCCCTCGCTCGTAGGAAGTATAGCCGCAAGGCACATAGCCGTTACCGTTGTAGCTGCCACCAGACATGAGATCCCATTCGTCCATGCCCCAACCACCGCTGTAGTCGATGTCATAGAAGTCGGGGTAACCGAGACAATGGCTGAACTCGTGGCACATTGTACCGATACCGCAGATGTTGCCCGAGCCGTTCAGCTCACCACCGCAGGCATAGCTGTTAATCTTTACCCCATCAAGCGTAACAACACCACTGCCATCACCATAATATGCGGCAGAACGGAGGTCGTAAGCATGGGGCCAGATGGTACTTGCGGCACCGCCGTCGGCCTCGCCCTTGCCTGCATAGATGATATAAACCTGATCGACATATCCGTCATTATCCCAGTCGTAGTTGGCATAATTGAGGTCATTATTCGCTGCTTTCACCGCCTCGATAATCATCTCTGCCGGATGTTGGTCGTTACCGTCGCTATCGTTGCCGCCATAATAAGAAGCACTATTGTTAACGAGATAAGGACCTACTACGTCGAAGTTCAACTCAAACTGTCCGTCGCTCTGGGCATAGAAATAGTCGTACATGGAACCTACGAAGTCTCCGTAGCTAAAATTCACCTCGTTGGCAATTCGCTGATAGAGCGCGTTGTTGTTTGCCGTTTTAAACTTTGTATCCTGGAAGTTTACCAAGATGACAGGGCATCGTTTCTGTCCTGTGTAATGACCAACCGACCCTATTTTTTGAGGTGCAAGCCTTTTTGCACGCTGGGCATTGGCACGCGCACGGCGTACCTGTGCCTGCTTCTTGATTTTCTCCGCATCGGCCGTCACATACACGTTTGCGGTCGAGCTTTCCTGGTAAGTCTTGCCGTTGGCATCGACAAAGAAATGGCCGAACTCGTCGCCCACGAGCATCGCCTGTACCGTCGTGCCATCCTGCAGTGTCAGCGCGCGCCACTGCCCTCGCTTTGCAGGCACGGCCATCGCCGTAAGCGACACCACGAGCATCAGCAAAGCTGAAAATAATGCTTTCTTCATATTCCTTCGTATAATAAAATTTGTTTTTCGGATGCAAAAGTACAACAAATTCCCCGACCCTACAAGTTTTTGGCCAAGAGAATTTTCCAAGAAGGAACGAAGAACTTATTTTTTAGGAGTTAGCGGAAATTAATAACCACGGATAGACACGGGAATGGCGGACAAACTATTTGGCCCTCTTTGCTTTCTCGAAGAGTTTGTCCATCCGGTTATGGTTGTCGGCAGCTTGCAGCATGGCTTCAAACTTTTCCGAATCGACATTCTTCAAGTCACCATACTTCACCTCTTCCTCTATGCTATCGACAAACTTCTTCACCTTCGAGGCTGGCTGTTTTTTGTAGTAGTTGTAAAAGTAATTGATGGTTACCCGCATTTTAACAACATCTTTTTTCTTATAACACGAGGCCATTTTCTTAGCAAAGAAGTCAGCATCCTTCTTTCCATCGCCCGTAGGCGAAACCTTGCAAGAGGTCAGCACAGTCACACACAGTGCTAATGCCAATATCAACTTTTTCATAGTCGTAAAAATTTTAAATGAAACTTTTCAACTCCCAACTCTCCACTGATTTAGGGAGCTATTGCAGGCGGATGAGGGTGGAACCGGTGAACTGTGCCGACGACGCATCCACCTGTACGGCATAGACTCCGGCGGGCAGGCCGGAAAGGTCAACGGTAGTGTCGCCATCCGACAGACGGTAACAGTGTAGCAGCTGCCCCGAAACATTATAGACCGCCACGCGGACATTGCCCGGCGGCTCGCCATCGGCGACCAGCGACAGTCTCCGCCCCGACAGCGAGAAGGCCAAACGCTCAGGCTGATGATGGGAAAGACCCTTGACACCAGTGAGCGTGAGCACGTCGAGCAGACCGGCATAGACATCAATTTCTCCGTAGCCGTATTCGTTGTTGGGATAGGTAAGCGACTCGTCGTAGTGCTTGCATGTCCGGCTCAGCACACAGAGAATGTCCTCGGGTGAAAGGAGGGGCTGTGCCTGCAGCCAGAGGGCGATGGCACCTGCAACAATAGGCGTGGACATCGACGTGCCCGATGCAGCCCGCCATGCGTATGTGCGACCATCGTGGTCGAAGTGTGCCACATCGTCGCCGTCTTGCGTCGGGTTGTTCTCAAGAAAGAAACTGCTCC
>JAFRZC010000133.1 GCA_017442765.1 Prevotella sp.
ATCATCATGACCTCCAACCTCGGCTCGCAACTCATACGCGAGCAGGTAGAGGCCGCAAACGGACGGCTCTCAGAGAGCGAGACCGAGAACCTGCGCAACACGGTATTCGGCCTGCTCAAGCAGACCATACGTCCCGAGTTCCTCAACCGCGTCGATGAGACCATCATGTTCATGCCCCTGTCGAAAGACGAGATTGCCAAGGTCGTAACGCTGCAACTGGAGGCGGTGAAGCGGATGCTTGAGCCGCAGGGCTTCACGCTGGAATGGACCGGGCACGCCGTCAGTTGGCTGGCCGATGTCGGCTACGACCCCGAGTTTGGCGCACGACCCGTGAAGCGGGCCATTCAACGCTATGTGCTCAACGACCTGTCCCGACGGCTGCTCGCCGGCGAAGTGTCGGGCGACCGGCCTGTCATCATCGACGAGTTCGGCGAGGGTCTTGTCTTCCGCAACTAAGAAGAAAAGTCTCACCAAAAACAAACCGAGGATAGCATATCTGTGCTACCCTCGGTTTGTTTTCTATACGGTTTGGTGGTAGTTGCAGTGCAGCAGCCGACCGTCGCCGTCACGCAGGTGCATACCATTTCCCTCGCAGTAGCGCCACATCTTGCAGTCGGCACATTCGCCTGTTTTCTTCCACGAGCGGTCGCGGAAGACTTGAAAACGGTTCTGCCAAATGTCCCAGAAATCATCATCGTAAATATTGCCCTGATGATAGTTGGAACGGATGCTGGTACAGGCCGAGATGCTTCCGTCGTTCAACACGGAACCTACCGTGATGCCGGCCTTACAGAAGAAAGAGCCGTCGCGCACGTCGAACTCATGGCGGCCAAGAAAGCCCTCACAGCCGTATGATGCCTTGATACGTCCTTCCTTTCTCGTGGCTTTGATAAACTCCATGAGCTGGCCGAAATGCTCTTTCGTGAGCCGCAGCTCAGGATTCTCGGCGGCACGCCCCACAGGGAAGACAGTAATCAGCCGCCACTCGCGCACACCTTTCTCTACAAGATATTCCCTCAACTGGGGAATTTCTTGGAAGTTATGCTCCGTGACGCAGGTGACAATGTCGAAGATGATGCGTTTCTCGGCCACGAGGGCATCAAGAGCCTCATCGGCACGCCGGAAACTTTCACGATGGCCGCGCATCCAGTTGTGATTCTCCTCCAACCCGTCAAGGCTCATGGCGACAGTGTGGAGTCCACTATGGTAAAGCCGGTCGAGACGTTCCCGCGTGAGCAGCATTCCATTCGTGACGATGCCCCAAGGAAAGCCACGGTCGTAGATGGCACGCCCGGCTTCGTCAAGGTCAGGTCGGAGCAGGGGTTCGCCACCGGTAACTATGACAAAGACCTTGTGCGGGTCGGTGTGCTCCTTGATGCCATCGAGCACGCGCAGGAAATCCTCGCGCGGCATGTCGGGCTGCGCCACCGTCTTGCAGTCACTGCCGCAATGCTGGCAATGCAGGTTGCAACGCAACGTACACTCCCAAAACAGCTGATAGAGCGGATGTTCTACCGCAAGGTCTTTCTGCAGCCGACGCTCTATTTCAAGTCCCAGCCGTTTGCGCCATGACAATGCATTACCCGCCATTACTCCTCAATTTTTCTGAACTCTCTGTTCGGTCCGCCGTAGAGCAGTCTCTGCCGCCCCATGTCTTCGCGCTTCCTGAGCTCCTGAATCTGTGCGTCGCGATCGGCAAGCGCTGAACGAAGCGCGTCAATCTCGGCTTCCTTCTCGTCAATCACGCTCTGCAACTGCTGTTGCTGGCGCAGAGCCTCCTTCTTGCTGACACAAGAGTTGAGACCGAGCAGCGACAGACAGCCTACTAACAGGCTGACCATCCAATTAGATAATCGTTTTGTTTTCATAATTTCTTTAAGTTAACAAGTTGACGAGTTGACAAGTTGACGAGTTGACAAGTTGACGAGTTGACAAGTTGACGAGTTGACAAATCTAACAACTGGTTTACTGGTTAACTTGTCAACTCGTCAACTAAAAAACAATTTTACTATTTCACGATCTTCTTGCCATTGACGATGTAGATGCCACGCTGCAGACTGTTCATGCTGGTGCCCACATAGCGGCCGTCAATGGTGTAGATGCGATTGTCCTTGATGCCCTTCTCTGCGTTCACCTGCTTGATGCCGGTAGGAGCCTCCGCATAAACCACCTTCACCTCATCGAGGAAAATGCGCTTGTCGGGATAGAACGAGAGGTAGTATTGGCTCTTTCCATCGCCCTCAATGTCGAAGGAATATTCATTCCACTGTCCGGCCGTCATTTCCTCTCCCTTTTCAGTCAGAGTAACATAGCTTTCAGTGTCATAATTCTCCAAATAGACCTCTAATCCCTTTTCATCGTTACCCCAAGGGGCAATCTTGAAAGTAAGAATAGCCTCGTCGTCGAAAGTGAAAAGCGGAGAGAGTACCACTGGAGAATACGTGCCCGTGCCAAAGCGGGCACACTTGTTAGCTCCAAATCCTTTTCCATTATCGAAACTCTCCCAATCGGTAGTGTGATAAATCTCCCATCCATCAAGGTCTGGAGTGAAAGTGGCACTTGCAATACTACCACTCCACTTATTATCATTGCCACCTGTGCCTGCACATTGGTCAAACGTTTCGTGTAAAATGACTTCACCCGCATGAGGATACAATTTTGTCGAGACAGCCTTGAAGTTGAACGAGATGGTTCCGTCGGCATTCTGCGTGATAGCCTCAACACCGTGATTCAAATACTTCTTGCCGTCGCTGTTAGCATTGTAGAGTTTGGCGGCAGGTGTGGAATTGTTGTCGAAGACATTATTGCCTTCAATGGGATACAAGTCAGTGTCGACAGAGCGTTGCGAATAATCGTTAATGGCCGGAATATAGTAGTCCTGGTCATCCTCATTGTCGGCATGCATGATGGTCATGCGCTGATGGGTGTTTTCACCTGTACTTGCATATTCATCACATGCCGCACGCAGTTCATCCTCAGTCATGGCACCTGAATTATAATAGCCTATATAATAATCGAAAGCATCATCCCAGAGGTCATCGTATGAGTTTAAGGTGTTCACAATGTTATAGGCAAACTTCTCCTCGTCGTAATCGACATGCATGATGAGCAGTCCGTTGTCGGGCAGATAAGCATCCCAGCCCGTCTTCTGGCGGTTCTCAAGCAGGAAGTATTCGTTCTTGTTGGCCTTGTTATACATGATATAGGCTTCGCCGCCCTCGTTGATGGCCTTCATGCCGGTCACTGCCTTGTCCTGGCTGCCAAGTTCAATGGGG
>JAFRZC010000134.1 GCA_017442765.1 Prevotella sp.
AGCTGTTGCAGAACCTCGGCGTAAAGGAAGACCGCCACTACATGCAGATGGCCGAGCTGTCGAACAACGAGAAGGTGCGCGTCATGCTGGCCAAGGCTCTCTTCGGACACCCCGACAACCTGCTCCTCGACGAGCCCACCAACGACCTCGACCTCGACACCGTGCAGTGGCTGGAGGAATACCTCAGCTCGCTGGAGCAATGCGTGCTCGTGGTCAGCCACGACCGCCACTTCCTCGATGCCGTCTCGACACAGACCGTCGATATCGACTTCGGAAAGGTGACCGTCTTCTCAGGCAACTACTCGTTCTGGTACGAGTCGTCTCAGCTCGCGCTCCGGCAGGCCCAGAACCAGCGCATGAAAGCCGAGGAGAAACGCAAGCAGCTGGAGGAATTCATCCGTCGATTCTCCGCCAACGTGGCCAAGTCGAAGCAGACAACCTCGCGCAAAAAGATGCTCGAAAAGCTGAACGTGGACCAGATTACGCCATCCACCCGGAAATACCCCGGCATCATCTTCACAATGGAGCGCGAGCCGGGCAACCAGATTCTCGAAGTGGAAGGCCTGAAGGCCATTGACACCGACGGGACAGTGCTCTTCGACAACGTGTCGTTCAACATCGAGAAAGGCCAGAAGACCGTCTTCCTCTCCCATAACCCGAACGCCATGACGGCACTCTTTGAGATTATCAATGGTAATCGCGAGGCCGACGGCGGAACCTACAAATGGGGCATCACCATCACTACCGCCTACCTGCCGCTCGACAACACCGAGTTCTTCCAGAGCGACCTGAACCTCGTCGATTGGCTCTCGCAATACGGCCCGGGCAACGAGGTGGTGATGAAGGGATTCCTCGGACGAATGCTTTTCAAACAGGAAGAGGTGGAGAAAAAGGTGAACGTGCTCTCCGGTGGCGAAAAAATGCGCTGCATGATTGCACGGATGCAACTTAAAAACGCCAACTGCCTCATCCTCGACACACCCACCAACCACCTCGACCTGGAATCGATACAGGCATTCAACAACAATCTCATCCAGTTCAAGGGCAACATCCTCTTCGCCTCCCACGACCACGAGTTCATCCAGACCGTAGCCGACCGCATCATCGAGCTCACGCCCTCCGGCACCATCGACAAGCTGATGGACTACGACGACTACATCTACGACGAGCAAATCAAGGAACAGAAAGTCCGCATGTATAACCCGTAACCACAAAATACGGGAACATTCAGCCGCATCCTCAAGAGACAACATGCCGCCGGTAAATATCTGCTTGCGGCATTTTTTACGTTTTGGCACACTATTTGCTGACTGAGTATTAAAAAAGAACATAAAATTATGAGCAAGAAAGAAGAACAAGAAACAGCATACACAATGCAAAACGACGAAGATAGCGTTCGTGTTGTGGAAGAAAGTGAAACCTCAAACGATTCTGTCAATACGACTGAGACAGAGGATTTTACAGACGAAATCGGCAACGACGTAGAAGTAGAAGTGGAGTCCGAAGAGCAAGACCCTTTGGAGGCTGCTCTTGACGAGAACGCCAAACTGCGCGACCAGCTCTTGCGCACCATCGCCGAGTTTGAGAACTACAAGAAACGCACGCTAAAAGAAAAGACCGAGCTTATCCTGAACGGTGGGGAAAAAACCATTACGGCCATTCTGCCCGTTCTCGACGACTTCGAGCGTGCGCTTACTGACACACATTCCGACGACACCGAAGCCATCAGGGAGGGCATGGAGCTCATCTTCAAGAAATTCCTCAAGACCCTCGAGGGACTTGGCGTGAAAAAGATTGAAACCGACGGCCAGGATTTCGACGTTGACTTCCACGAGGCCGTGGCCATGGTTCCCGGAACAGAAGACGAGAAAAAGGGGAAAGTCATCGATTGCATACAAACCGGCTATATGCTGAACGACAAGGTCATCCGACATGCGAAAGTGGCGGTAGGACAGTAATTTCAACTTTTCAACATTCCCAAAATGGCACAGAAAAGAGACTATTACGAGGTTCTCGGTGTGGACAAGAAAGCCACAGAAGACGAGATCAAAAAAGCATACCGTAAGATTGCCATCAAATATCACCCCGACCGCAATCCCGGCAACAAGGAGGCCGAAGAGAAATTCAAGGAGGCAGCCGAAGCCTACGACGTGCTCCACGATCCCCAGAAACGCCAACAGTACGACCAGTTCGGATTCGATGCCCCCGGCGGATTCGGCGGGTTCTCGGGCGGCGGATTCTCCATGGACGAAATCTTCAGCCATTTCGGCGACATCTTCGGCGACATCTTCAGCGGAGGGCGTGGCGGATTCCATAGCGGATTCGGCGGGTTCAGTGGCAGACAAGGCCGGCAATATCGCGGCAGCGACCTAAGACTGAAAGTCAGGTTGTCGCTGCAAGAAGTCCTGACAGGAGTTACTAAAAAATTCAAAGTAAAGAAGGACGTGACGTGCAGCCATTGCCATGGGACGGGTGCACAAAACGGAAGTGGCTCTGAGACCTGTCCTACATGTCACGGCCAAGGTGTTGTCGTCAAGACTGTCCGCACGATGCTCGGCATGATGCAGACCCAGCAGGAATGCCCCCATTGCCATGGTGAGGGAACGGTCATTAAGAACAAATGCCCGCATTGCGCCGGAACAGGAGTAACAAAAGGAGAGGAAGTCGTAGAGGTAAAGATTCCCGCAGGCGTTGAGGATGGCATGGTTGTCAACGTAGCAGGCAAAGGCAATGCCGGCCCGCACAACGGCATAAACGGAAACATTCAGGTCTTCATCGAAGAGGAAACATCAGACACCTTCGTCCGCGACCACCAGGATGTCATCTACAACCTGCTGTTAGACTTCCCCACAGCCGCACTTGGCGGTACCGTTGAGATTCCCACCATCGACGGCGGCCGGGTGAAAATAAAAATAGAACCCGGCACTCAGCCCGGCAAGACACTCCGCCTGCGCGGCAAAGGGCTTCCTGCCGTACAAGGCTATGGCAACGGTATGGGCGACCTCATCGTGAACATCAGTGTTTACGTCCCTAAGACTCTTAGTCGCGATGAGCACGAAGCCATCAGCCGCTTCCGCGACAGCGACAACTTCCGGGGCGACAACGCCACCCGCCAATCCATCTTCAACCGTTTCAAAAATTACTTCAACTAACTTGACCCATTTCGCCTGCGAGTTAAGTTATGACAAAAAATGGCACCTCCTTCCCGCATAGGAAGGAGGTGTGTCATCCGTATGAAGCCGTTTTAATACCTATTGACGTTATTGCTCTTCGCGCTGCGGACCACGCTGGCGCATAGCCTTGATGTCTTCCTGATACTTGGAGTATTGCTCTGTCGTGAGAATGCCTTGCAACTCTTTCTCGTATGCCTCACGATTGGCTTGCATCTCTTTCATGTGGGCATCACGCCGCTCCGGATTGAATCGGGGCCGGTCACCTTGCGAGTGTTTGTTGTCGCCACCTGCCGGGCGTGGATGATTCTTGAAATCACCCCTGGGACCACCCATCGGCATTTTTTCCATGAATTTTGTGTTCAGCTCCAGCACTTTTGCCGCCTGCGCCTCATCAAGCCCATAGCGTTGCTGCATCCGATCGGTACGGTGCTTTACCATTTCTTCTTTCGTCATTTTTCTTCGCTCTTGTCGCTGCCCATCGGTTTGGGCCGTCGAAATTGCACAAAAAGCAAATGCGGCAAAAGCTGCCAATGCAAATCGTTTCATCTTATTGTCCTTTCTTACTTTTTAAATGATTAAATAAACTTTTTAGCTTGTATCAAATTGTTTGCAAGCCTACAACTTTTCTTTACTCACATTAAATGTGACGCGAAAACAAGGAGAAAGTTTAAATGACATTCAAAAAAAGGGGAGAAATGACAACAATTTGATATATTTTTTGTAATTTTGCAAACAATTTAACAGAGCCGACTGCTTATATGACAATAAAGAGCCTATTCCTATATGTTCTGCTGCTGGCACTGCTCTCTTCATGCTCGGGCAACAATAAAGAGAAGGAGGGGGCAAATACGTTGGACACTATTCCTATGATGGTGACGCAGATACAGCGATGCTCCAAGCTGTATGCCGCAGAGTACCATGTGAGAAAAATCATCACGCACGATGATCAGCTGAAGTTGGATGGTACTTTCATGCAACAAGATTTCAGTATAGACTTGCCTTTAGGTAAACGGAAAGTGGCCATACCGCTTGACGCGACGATTAAGGCATATGTTGACTTCGGAGAATTCTCAAAAGGAAATGTTATTCGCAAAGGCAACAAGATTGAGTTAATACTGCCCGACCCTCAAGTAACCTTGACAAGTACCCGTATTCGTCACGATGAGGTGAAACGCTACGTCGCACTGACACGGCGAAACTTTAGCGACGAGGAGCTCACCTCATACGAACGGCAAGGACGGCAAGCTATTATCAAGGACATTCCGAGAATGGGTATCGTAGAAACAGCTCGTGAAAATGCGGCACGGACACTTATCCCCATCATCACCCAAATGGGATTTGAGGAAAAAGACATTACCATCACCTTCCGCAAAGATTTCTCCATAGAGAATCTGCTCAAAGAACTGACAAGCAACAAAGAATAAAAATGCAGGACAGAAATAATTTCCAGTTTTTCGTCAATAAGGTGTCAAAGACCTTTTGGATGATAATCATCAGCATCATGATGTTGCTCATTGTTGGTGCAACCCTGCTTGTCTATCTCACCAAAGACAACTTCATTTCCATCGGACATCATAATAAAATCAACATCACCCCGACCCAGATACAGTCAATAGAGCAAATCGGTGAGTGGGAGTTCCTGTCTGTCCACGATGAGGAAATCGTCGATACGCTTCGGACAGGGTTCTTTGGCGATGATGAGCTTGTCCGCATCTATTACGGAACCCTGCGCCTTGGTGTTGACATGAAAGAACTGGGGAAAGACTGGCTGAGACAAGAAGGTGATTCGCTTATTGCCACACTACCTGCGATAAAGCTACTCGACGAGCAGTTTATAGACGAGGCTCGCACACGCTCTTTCTTCGAGAGTGGCACATGGAACGATCAAGCACGCGAAGCACTATATACCAGGGCAGTCAGACAAATGAGAGAACGCTGTCTGAACGAGGGGAACATGGAAATTGCTAAACAGAACGCACGTTTGCAATTTCGTAATCTGTTGCGGTCAATGGGGTTCAACAATGTCGCCATACGATTTAAGGGAGAAAACAAACAATGAACCATTTTTTTGAGCAACTAAGCACCTTTCTATGGGGATGGCCTATGGTCATCCTGCTGTTGGGTACGCATATTTTCCTGACCATACGACTGAGGTTTCCGCAGCTGAGAATCTTTACGGCTATCAAGCTCTCCGTTAAAAGAGACCACAACGCAACTGGCGATGTATCGCAATTCGGCGCATTGGCTACCGCTTTGGCTGCCACTATCGGTACGGGCAACATCATCGGCGTGGCAACAGCCATAGCTCTGGGCGGCCCCGGTGCCGTTCTATGGTGTTGGCTCACGGGTGTCTTTGGCATTTCCACCAAGTATGCAGAAGGTCTCCTTGCCATCAAATATCGGCAACAGACACCCGAGGGAAAAATGTCCGGTGGTCCGATGTATGCCCTGGAGCATGGGTTAGGATGGAAGACCCTCGCCCGACTGTTTGCCATTTTTACTGCCATTGCCGCCTTTGGCATCGGCAACACCGTACAGGCCAATGCCATTGCCACCATAGCCGAGACCACCTATGGTATCTCTCCATATATTACAGGTGCCATCGTATGTTTTCTTGCCGGAGCTGTTGTGCTGGGCGGAGTGAAGAGCATCGCCCGTGTCTGTGCGGCACTGGTACCCTTCATGGCCTTGTTCTACGTGGTCGGATGTCTATATATCCTTGCCATCAATGCCGCATACGTATGGCCTGCCGTCAAACTTATTTGCGAGTCGGCATTTAATCCGAGCGCATTGGGTGGCGGATTTGTCGGAACAACTGTGATGACCGCTGCCCGATATGGCATCGCGAGAGGACTTTTCTCCAACGAATCCGGTCTTGGCTCGGCTCCCATCGTAGCCGCTGCGGCACAAACCCGCAACCCTGTCCGTCAGGCATTAGTATCCTCAAGTGGAACTTTCTGGGACACCGTTGTCATTTGCGCACTTACGGGCATCGTCATCGTCAGCAGCATCATTCATTATCCCGACATCAACATCACCGACGGAGCAGCTCTGACCAAACTGGCCTTCGGAAAGATTCCCTATGTCGGTGCGCCGCTTCTTAGTTTTGGATTGCTTACCTTTGCTTTCAGCACCATACTCGGATGGAGCTATTATGGTGAAAGGGCCATGGAATACCTGAAAGGAAAACGCTGGACACAGGGCTACCGCGTGACCTATATAGCAGCCGTATTCATTGGAAGCATAGCCAACCTCAGTATCGTCTGGAACATTGCCGACTGCATGAATGCACTCATGGCCATACCCAATCTGCTGTCACTCATCTTCCTTAATGGAATTATCGTACATGAGACTCGGAAATATCTCTGGCGCAACAGATTAGATTGTGAAATGTAGGCCTATCTTTTCCTATTTATTGTTAATTGCACATTGATAATTGTTAATTGCACATGGCGAATGAAAGAAATTTGCTAATTTTGCACCGAAAATAGAGAGTGATAAATATGAAAGATATTAACGAGAGAATAAATCCATTTTTCCTGCCTTACAACACCCCTCACGACACGATTCCGTTCAACCGTATTCGCACGGAAGACTTCGAAGAGGCTTTCATCGAAGGAATGAAGCGCGAGAAAGAGGAAATCGACCTTATCATCAACAACCCAGAAGAACCAACTTTTGAGAATACCGTCATTTTTACTGACACGTCAAAAGGTGAACACTATTACGACTTGCTTGACCGCGCGTCGAACGTTTTTTCGTGTATGCTCAGTGCAGAGACCAACGACACACTTGACGAACTGGCACAGAAAATGAGCCCATTGCTCACCAAACATGCCAATGACATTTCGCTCAACAAGCAACTATTCGAACGGACAAAATATGTTTACGAGCACCACGGCGGCCTTACCCCGGAGGAACAAATGCTGCTCGACAACAGTTATGATGGCTTTGTACGTAGCGGGGCACTTCTTTCCGAGGAAGGAAAGAACCAACTGCGTAAGCTCACCGAGGAAGCTGGTCTGCTCACCCTCCAATTCTCACAAAACCTTTTAAAGGAGAATAAAGCCTTTCAATTGCATATTACCAACGAGGAAGACCTTGATGGTCTTCCCGATACGGCACGAGATGCTGCCAAGCTGGCTGCTAAGGAACAAGGCAAAGATGGTTGGCTGTTCACGCTCGATGCACCCAGCTACTCTCCTTTCATGACCTATTCCACTCGCCGCCACCTGCGTGAACAGCTTTACAGAGCACGCAATACGGTATGTACCCATGACAACGATACCAATAACTTCGCTATCTGCACACGCCTGATAAATCTTCGTCGTGAGATTTCTCAACTACTTGGATGTGAAACTTATGCCGACTATGTGCTCAAGCATCGCATGGCCACGACAACAGCAAATGTTTACAAACTGCTGAACGACCTTATCGATGCCTATAAGCCCACTGCTCTTGAGGAAATGAAAGAAGTCAAACAGCTGGCCAAGCGCATGGAAGGCGAGCAGTTCGAGATGCAGCCTTGGGATACGGCCTTCTATTCTCATAAGTTGAAAATGGAGACGTTCAATATCGACGCAGAGATGTTGCGCCCGTATTTCCAATTGGAAAAAGTTGTTGACGGGGTCATGGGACTTGCTACTCGCCTTTATGGCATTACCTTCAAAGAGAACAAAGACATTCCTGTTTATCATCCTGACGTAAAAGCATACGAGGTGTTCGACCAGGACGGCACTTATCTTGCCGTTTTCTATGCCGACTTTTTCCCGAGAAAAGGCAAACAGAGCGGGGCATGGATGACAGAGTTTCAAGGACAGTGGATTGACAAAAAGGGGAAGAATATTCGCCCACATGTCAGTGTGGTAATGAATTTCACCAAGCCTACTATTGAGAAACCCGCACTGCTAACCCTTGGAGAGGTGGAAACGTTCCTTCACGAGTTCGGGCATTCCCTGCATGGCATGTTTGCCAACACACGGTTTGAGAGTCTCAGCGGAACAAACGTCTGGTGGGACTTTGTGGAACTGCCATCACAGTTTATGGAGAACTTCGCCATAGAAAAAGAATTTCTCCGCACCTTCGCTTTTCACTTTGAGACTGGCGAACCGCTTCCCGACGACCTCATTGAGCGTATCATCAAAAGCCGTAACTTCATGGTGGCCAGCGCATGTATGCGACAAGTCAGCTTTGGATTGCTCGACATGGCCTACTATACCATGCACGACAAATTTGACAAAGACATTCGTTCTTTTGAGAAAAGCGCATGGGCAAAAGCCATCATCGGCAAGCAACTTGAAGACTCCTGCATGACAGTACAATTCTCACATATCATGGCAGGAGGCTATGCCGCAGGTTATTACAGCTACAAATGGGCAGAAGTTCTTGACGCTGATGCTTTCTCTGTATTCAAGAAAGAGGGCATCTTCAACAAATCAACGGCGCAACGCTTCCGTGAGTGTATCCTCTCCAAAGGAGGAACCGAGCATCCCATGACACTATACAAACGCTTCCGGGGAAAAGAGCCAACCATAGAGGCACTGCTGGAACGAAATGGCATCATCCCTACACATGCCACTAATAAGCCGAAGGTTTCTGACCTCGGGGAAAAGCAATAATAAAAATGAGAACAGACGACAAGCAACACAAACTCGACCTGCGGTATCTTCGCATGGCAAAGATTTGGGCAGAGAACTCCTATTGTCATCGCAGAAAAGTAGGGGCACTCGTCGTGAAGGACAAGATGATTATCAGCGACGGCTATAACGGCACGCCCAGCGGGTTTGAGAATCAATGCGAAGACGAGAACAACCTGACCAAACCCTATGTTCTCCACGCTGAGGCCAATGCCATTACAAAACTTGCGCGCTCAAGCAACAACAGTGACGGCTCCACGCTCTATGTCACGTCGTCACCTTGCATAGAATGTGCGAAACTCATCATTCAGGCTGGCATCAAACGGGTCGTCTATGGAGAGAAATACCGGCTTGAAGACGGCATTGACCTTTTAAGACGGGCCAACATCGAGGTTGTCCACTTTGGAGAGATTGAAAAATGAGAAAGGTGCTCTATAAAATATGTAAAGCTAATAAAGAATGAATCAGAATAAAAACCGTTTCATGCCGTTGCTCATGGCCGTCAGTATTGTCGTGGGCATCATCATTGGCACATTCTACGCCAACCACTTCTCCGGCAATCGGCTAAACATCATCAACTCCGGGAGCAACCGGTTAAACAACCTTCTGCACATCATTGACGACCAATACGTTGACAAGGTTGACATCGACTCGCTTGTAGAGAAAGCCATACCTCAGATTCTTGCCGAACTGGATCCGCACTCCGTCTATCTTAGTGCTGACGAGGTAGAGATGGGAAGCGACGATCTGAAAGGCTCCTTCTCTGGTGTGGGCATTGAGTTTGTCATTCGCGAAGACACCATACACGTACAAAGCGTTGTGAAGAACGGGCCTGCCGAACGAGCAGGCATCCTTGCCGGCGATAAAATCGTCAGCATAGACGATAAAACCTTTGTCGGCAAGACCGTGACCAATCAAGAGGCAATGCGAAGACTCAAAGGCAAGAAAGGAACCAAAGTCAAAATTGGCATCCAACGATATGGACACAACGCGCCGCTGTCCTTCACCGTAACACGAGGAGAAATACCCCAGAAAAGCATCAGCGCGGCTTATATGCTTGACAAGGAGACGGGATACATCCGCATCAAGAACTTTGGCGAAAACACCTATCCCGAAATGCTCATCGCCCTCAGCACTCTTGCCAATGAGGGATTCGGCAATCTCGTCATCGATTTGCGCGACAATACCGGTGGCTATCTCAATTCCGCCGTACAGATTATCAACGAGTTTTTACCAAAAAACAAACTCATTGTCTATACGCAAGGACGCAAAGCCCCCCGACAAGACTATCGCTCCGACGGTTACGGAACCTATCAGGATATTCCCCTTGTCATTCTCATCAACGAGGCATCGGCATCAGCCTCAGAAATCTTCGCCGGAGCCATGCAGGACAACGACCGTGCGACCATCATCGGACGCAGGTCTTTCGGCAAAGGACTCGTGCAACAACAGATCGAATTCCCCGATCATTCGATGATACGACTGACCATTGCCCGCTATTACACTCCCTCAGGCAGGTGCATTCAAAAACCCTATGCCACTGGCGACAATAAAGAATACGAACAAGATATCATCACACGCTACCAGCATGGAGAGTTCTTTTCCCAGGATAGCATCAAGCACACAGGGCCGGAATACCACACCACACTTGGACGAACGGTTTACGGCGGTGGAGGCATCACACCCGACATATTCATCCCGGAAGACACTCTTAACGTGACATCCTACTATCGTCAGGCTGTCATGAGCGGGCTTATTCTGCAATTTGCTTTCACCTACACCGACGACAACCGGCTCAAGCTCAATAACTTCAAAGAGATGGCCGACCTTGCCGCACACCTCATCCGACAGAATACTGTTGAGCAGTTTGCCACCTATGCCGATCAGCACGGGCTGCGCCGCCGCAATGTGCTCATCGAAAAATCGCACTCGTTACTACAAAGATATATCAATAGCCGTGTCATCTACAACATGCTTGACGAACAGGCATGGACACAATATCTCAACCAGGACGATCCCGCCATCAACACGGCACTCGACATCTTCCGAAAAGGAGAGGCTTTTCCCGGGAAACCAAAAGGCAACGACACAAAACAGAAAAATGACAAGGTCGCCTTTGGGAAACCTTCATACGAATACCATTCCACCCACCAGCTCACGATAATGAGAGCACAAGCATAATGGACAGCACACAAGTTGAAAAAGCTGACGTCCGCAAGCATATACGACAGTTGCGGAAACAGATTCCCGCAGAGCAACTCCATGAATGGTCGGCAACGATATGCGAAAAACTGCTCAACGATCCCTTAATCATGGAGGCTCATACCATTATGGCCTTCTATCCCCTACCCGATGAAGTAGATATTCGCCCTGTTATCAAAAAACTGCACCGGCAGGGCAAAAGCATTCTGCTGCCGCGCGTTACCGATGACACACACATCGAGTTCCTACCCTACAACGGCAAAGGCCAACTTCATGAAGGTGCTTTTCATATCATGGAGCCTCATCTCTCATCCCACATTCCGGACAGACCAGGAGATGTCTATCTCATCCCTGGAATGGCCTTTACCACCGATGGCAAACGGCTTGGACGAGGACGGGGATACTACGACAGATACCTTGCCAGCCTCCATTCCCTATCATCAACCGCCCACCCGTCATTCATCGGCATCTGCTATCCTTTCCAAATCGTATCAGACATCCCTGTCAACGAACATGACATCTTGATGAATGAAGTGGTTTTTTAATTTGAATTACAACGAACGCTTGCTATCATACAAAACAGACTCTTTTGCGGTTCAATTCACAGTTGTCAGGGGTACAAAAACTACATTCCGACGGTTTTTGCTTATAAGCAAAAGGGCTTGCGCTTACAAGCAAAAGATCATGCGGCTGCAAGCAAAAGGGCTTTGCGCATGCAAGCAAATCCCTCCGGTTTTAATTCAACCAGCAAGCATAAAAAACAAATTACCCTTCTTCATTTCGGGAAATATTTACTATCTTTGCACCGCAATTGGTTTGCCTGTCAGTCATGTCAGGCGATTAAAAGGGAATTAGGTGAGAATCCTGAACAGTCCCGCTGCTGTAAGCGTTCCTTTTATGAGTTGAACAAACGTGCCACTGGAGCACCGTGATTGATGATGGTCTGGGAAGGCTGTTCATACTCGGTTCGCAAGTCAGAAGACCTGCCTTTTGCCTTAGTTGTTTCCTTCGCCTCGAGGAAGGCAGGGAAATGTTTTCTCTGAAACGGAGATAAAAAGAAGGAAGATACAAGATGAGGTGTATTGTCTTGACACTGATTGTCTTGTTGCCGGTATGTCTGTGCGACGCACAAGATGCCGATTCTACACGACTTCGCGTGTACGACTTGGACGGTATAGAAGTTGTTTCCACCCGTTCTGAAGTACATGTAGAAGCCGGCGTACCTGTGCAATCATTCAGCCGTCACCGCATGGCGAGGTTGGGCATCGGCTCTATGGCCGAACTACTGCGCCATGTGGCAGGAATAACAGTACGCGATTACGGTGGTGCCGGGGGAATGAAGACTGTGGCTGTGAGGGGCATGGGCGCACTGCATACGGCGGTAATCTACGACGGCATTGCATTGAGCGACTGCCAGACTGGAGAAATAGACCTCTCACGCTATTCGTTGGCAAACATGAGCAGTTTCTCCATGCAGACCGGCGACAACGATTGCACGATTCAACCTGCAAGAAACCTGACTTCTGCCGCTACCATATATCTCAACTCCTCACCCCTCATCTCTCACCCCTCATCCCTCATCCCTTCATCCCTGGGTCTCACACTCGGCTCATGGGGAATGGCCTCCCCCTCGTTCTCCATGACAAGGAACTTTACCCATCAGCTTACCCTCAAAGCCCAAGGCGAATACACCTATGCCGAGAACAACTATCCTTTCACGCTTCGGAACGTCAATCTCACCACACACGAACGACGAGAAAACAGCAGAATGAAAAGTGGGCATGGGGAAGTCAATATGGATTGGAAAATCAATGCGGCAAACACGCAGACATCGAAAGTTTATTTCTACAGTAACCACCGCCAACTGCCAGGAATCGTACACCTGTACTCCGCTGAGAGCGATGAGTCGCTGCACGAGAAGACCGCATTCGGACAAGCGCAATGGCATAGCATGCTAAGCAGGAAATGGCAATTGCTAATGAGCGGAAAGCTGACATGGTCATCAACCGGCTATAAGAACGGGAAACCTACGGGCGGTGCGTCGAGTGCCCGCTACCTGCAACGCGAGGCTTATGCCTCGGCAGCTCTCAACTATACACCTGCCGAGTGGTTCACCGTGGGCTATGCCTCCGACTATATATGGAACGGGATGAATCGCACCATACAACTGAACGGAAGTCCGCATCGTAACACATTTCTACAATCACTGACGGCAAAAACGCAATGGCCGAGGATATCCATCATGGCACGCGCGCTATCTACGCTCTCCTCCCGAAGTCTCCCCAATTCTTCGTCAGACATATCCCGCACGTCGGCCAAAGAAACTGGAATAGGCGGAAGTGTTTCCCTCTCATATCAGCTGCTCCCTCGCGAACGACTGTTTTTCCGCACTTCATGGAAAAGCATCTTCCGCCTTCCCACTTTCAACGAACTCTATTTCTATCACATCGGCTCAACCGATTTGAAACCCGAACGCACGCAGCAATGGAACGCCGGACTGACATGGGAGCATCACTTCGGGCACACCGTCGGTATAGCTGCCACTGCCGACCTATATATTAACAAGGTAAAAGATAAAATCATTGGCATTCCTTTCAACATGTTCGTCTGGCGCAGAATGAACATGGCAAAGACGAAGGCACATGGTGTCGATCTGACGGCCGACCTGGCGTGGCAACCACACGACAAGCATACAATAGGATTGACAGCCAACTATAGCTGGCAACGGGTAGAGAACCGCACGAATCCGGAGTCGCCCAATTACAGAAATCAAATTGCCTACATCCCCGAGCATTCCTACGCCGTCTCGTTCTCATGGCTCAACCCATGGGTAAACCTCTCACTGACAAACGACGGTATAAGTCATCGCTGGACAACCAATGAGCATGCCACCGGAACACGTCTGGCCGGCTATGCTGAGACCGACCTCGGCCTGTGGCGCACCTTCAACCTCACCTCGCATCCCTCCCCCGGTGGGGGAAGCCGGAGGAGCCGGGGAATTTCTTTCATCACCGTGCGAGCATCGCTGCTCAACATCCTCGATAAGCAATACGATATCGTGGCCCACTACCCCATGCCAGGCCGTTCATGGAGAATATCATTCACTATTAATTATTAAATAAAAAACAATTATGAAAACAAAACAATTTTTCGCGGCATTCATTCTTTGTCTTTCACCCCTCGTCCTTTCATCCTGCCACGACGATGACGATACCAACGGCGGTCTGGTCGAAGGGCAGATTGTGACAAAAGGACTGCTCGTCCTCAACGAAGGCAGCTATTTCTCCAACATCAACGGCTCCCTCGACTACTGGGATGCCGCTACAGGCACACTCACATCAAATGCTTTTGAGACCGTCAACGGTCGCTCGCTCGGCGGCACACCCAATCATGCTATCACCGTAGGCGACAAGCTCTACATCGCCTCTACCGATGAGAACCGGATCGAGGTTGTTGACCTGAAGACTCTGAGAGCCGGCACTCCCATCAGCATCAGCCAGCCACGCGAGCTGTGCGCCATGAGCGGGCATCTCTATGCTACGTCTTACACAGGAAAAGTGACAAAAATAAAAATCTCTACGGGCGAGATTGTCGCCACCTCAGAAGTCATCGGCACCAACCTTGAAGGCATTGCCGCCACTAACGGCAGCCTTTATGTCTGCAACGCATGGAATAGCGACTACACCTACAACACCAATGTCATAAAACTCAATCCGCAAACCCTGGCAAAGCAGAAAGACATTACCGTAAATGCCAA
>JAFRZC010000135.1 GCA_017442765.1 Prevotella sp.
GCATCGTCGCGGGTGGATGTCACCATCGGCGGACAGGCAATCAGCAATGGCGAGGTGGTAGCACAGCTGAAAGACGGCAACCGCGTCGTGGCCGAGGTCACGCAGCCGGTATCGACGTTGCGCACATACGCCATCAGCTTCCCCAACGTGTCGGGCATCGAGGCGTGGAGTGCTGAGTGGCCACGTCTCTACGACCTTGAGCTGACACTGAAGAGCGACGGCCAGCCCATTGATGTGCGCCGCCAGAAAGTAGGCTTCCGAACGGTTGGCGTGAGAAACGACGGGGCACTGCTCATCAATGGCAACCGCGTGATTATTCATGGCGTGAACCGCCACGACTTCAGCGAAGAGAACGGGCGCACGGTGAGCCGTGAGGAGACGGAAGCCGACATTAGGTTGATGAAGCGATTGAATATCAATGCGGTGCGCACGTCACACTATCCCGATAATCCATATTTCTATGAGCTTTGCGACCGCTATGGCCTTTATGTGCTTTCAGAGGCCGATGTCGAATGTCATGGCAACACGGCGTTGTCGTCGGTCGAGCTGTTCCGCAAGCCGATGGTCGAGCGTGCCGAGCGTATGGTGCGCACCCTGCGCAACCATGTCTGTATCTTCATGTGGTCTGCCGGTAACGAAAGCGGCAACGGCAACAATTTCCAGACCTCCATGTCAACGATAAAGTCGCTGGACAATACCAGACTGACACACTATGAGGGTAACAGTCAGTGGAGCGATGTGACCAGCACGATGTATGGCAGCTACAACACCATCCGCAACATCGGCGAGGAGCGGCTCAGCCAGTATCAAGGCGGTTCGAAACCCCGCCCGCATATCCAGTGCGAGAACACGCACGCGATGGGTAACGCGATGGGTAACCAACGCGAGATGTTTAATCTCTACGAGAAATATCCGGCATTGACGGGTGAGTTCATCTGGGACTGGAAAGACCAGGGGTTGAAAATGCCGGTGAGCGGACAGACGGATAAATACTACTGGGCTTACGGCGGCGATTTCGGCGACAAACCCAACGACGGAAACTTCTGCTGCAATGGTATGGTATTCCCCGATTTGACTTATTCGGCGAAGGCGCTCAACGTGAAGAAAATCTATCAGCCCGTCGATATTCACGAGAAGCAGGGACAGCCAGGACACTATGTGCTGAAGAGCAAGCAGGCTCAGCACGCGACCGACAACCTCTATTTGGTGTGGGATTTTCTCGGCGACGGCTATCCGTATGCTTCTGTGACTTACGGTGATGTCAGTATTGCACCGGGCGACAGCATCGAGATAGACCTCTCGTCGCAACTTGACGGATATATCTCTACGTACAGCAAGACGTGTAACGAGCTCTTTGTGCGCTTCTCTGTCAGGCAGAAAGCCGCCACGCTATGGGCTGATGCCGACTATGAGGTGGCAGCCGAGCAGTGCCGCTGTTTCGTGGCTGCTGAGCGCAAGCCGTATATCTCTCCTGAGAAGGCAGGGAAGCTGACTGTCAGCCAGCAGGGACAGACTGTCACGGTGAAGGGCACGCGCTTCGAGGCGACTTTCTCGCAGGGAACGTTATCGAAATATGTGTTCAACGATGTGGTCTATATCACTGCTCCCATGAAGTTCAATGCGTTCCGTCTGCCGACCGACAACGACAAGAATCAGACGCAGACGTGGGACGACATGCGGCTACGGTCGCTTTCCAATGTGCCCGGGACGTGGACGGTTGAGACGGCTGACGATGGAATGTCGGCGGATCTCAGTATCAAGAATACCTACAAGAACAATGCCCCGACAGTGTTCAATGTGCAGATGAAGTTCCACGTATTCTGCGACGGTGTCATTGCTGTGAGCAGCGTTATAGACCCGGAGCAGAAGGATGTCGTGCTGCCGCGTATGGGCTTCCGCTTGGAGATGCCCAAGGTGTTTGAGCAGATGACGTGGTTTGGCCGTGGCCCTTGGGACAGCTATGTTGACCGCAAGGAGTCGGCTTTCGAAGGATTGTGGAAGAGCACGGTCAGCGAACAGATGGACAAGTTTGTATTGCCGCAGGAGATGGGCAACAAGGAAGATGTGCGCTGGATGGCTGTCTGTGATGATGAAAAGAATGGGATGCTGTTCGTTGCTCCTGATTTGATGTCGGCTTCTGCCGCACATTGGAAGGCTGAAAGCAACTACACCAATCGCGATAACCGTAAGAAGCACCCGCATGAGATGGTGAAGACGAGTAACACGGTTGTCAGTCTCGATGCTGCCATGCGTGGACTGGGAAATGCAAGTTGCGGTTCCGATGTGTTAGAGCAGTATGAGCTGAAGGCGAAGACACTTCCATTTAACGTATTGCTGATGCCGCTGTCGGGTTATGGCGATGAGCAGGTGCTCTGTCGGAAGGGTAGGGCGGGCAGCCCGGTTTGCCAGCCCGTCATGATTACCCGCGAAAAAGACGGCAAGGTGTCGCTGACCACGAATACCACCGGTGCAACCATCTATTATAGTATCGACGGAGGCAATGACCAGCCTTATACTTCGGCAATCGACTTGCAACAGGGCGGCTTGCTCCGTACCTATTGCGTCAAGGACGGGCTCGTGAAGAGCATGGTCAACGAGGAGCAGATTCCGCTGTATATTGATAAGTCTGCATGGAAAATCATAAGCTACGACAGCCAGCAAGGCGGCAATGAGCGGGCGGAGAATGCCATCGACGACAATCCCTCGACCATCTGGCATACCCAGTACAGCCCTTCGACTCCGGCGTGTCCGCACGAAATTGTCGTGGATATGGCGAAGACCTATCGTGTGGCCTCATTCATCTATCAAGGACGCAGCGACGGGTCGAACGGTCGGGTGCTGAACTATGAGGTCTATTTCAGTAACAGTCCGACGGTATTCGGTGCACCGGCTGCCAGCGGAACATTGCAGAATGTCTCCAGTCCGCAGACCATCGTCTTGACAGAGAAGCCCGAGGCTCGTTATCTGAAGTTTGTGGCGCTCTCTGTAGTCGATAATCGCGACTATGCCTCTGCCGCTGAGTTGGGCATCGAGGCAGAGGCCGTAGTGAGCGACGGCGATGTTCCTGTGGATGAGGTTAATGTGCGCGACACCTATCGCTTGCGCGAGAAGCAGTCGGGCTACTATCTGCACCATAAGATTGATACAGGCAGCAACCATGAGGGCGATTTCTGTCTGGGTGTTCTTGACAAAGACGATGCCACATACGTGTTCCGTTTTACGCACGTCAGCGGCTTCACCTCATATTATCGTGCCCGTGTCGATGGCGTGTATATGGGTGCCGGTGATGGTGGTTGGCGTTGTGTAGGGGTAAGCGCAACGAGCAACAAGAACGGATGGATTCAACTCGAGGCACAAGGCAACCGCGTATTCAAGCTGCGGGCACCCTGGCAGACATTCAAGTATTTCAACTTCGACAGCCGCAATGTCGGTTCCTACGTCTATGCCGACAAGGCCACAGGTGCTGAGTTCATCCTTGAAAGCACCACCACAGGAGTCAACACAATGCATGATTCTGGATGCATAGTGCATAACAACCATAGTGTCTATGACTTACAAGGCCGCAAAGTTGCCGACAACTCCTCTTCCCTCATCCCTCATCCTTCATCACTTTATATTGTGGATGGAAAGAAAGTGATAATGAATAAACTCCTGTAGGAAGGATACTCTTAATAGGACATGGAAAAAATAGGGAGATATGAATTTCTGGCGGAGCCGTTTCATTGCGACTTCGAGCGCCGGTTGATGATGGGACATTTCGGCAACCATCTGCTTAATGCTGCCGACTTTCATTCCAACGACCGCAACTTTGGAATGAACTATCTGAATCCGCGCAACCTGACATGGGTGCTCTCGCGTTTGGCTGTCGAAATCTATGAGATGCCACAGGCATACGAGCGGTTCACGGTAGAGACATGGGTGGAGAGTGCGATGAAGTTTTTTACCAACCGCAATTTTGCGATTGTAGGAGTTCGGAAACAGCCTTCATCCCTCATCTCTCATCCCTCATCCATAGATAAGGTTTATGGCTACGGCCGTTCCGTCTGGGCAATGATCGATACCGAGACGCGACAGCCTGCCAATATTCTTGACATTCGCAATGGTGAGATGCTGACATGGACAGACCCGACAAAGGAGTGTCCTATAGCCAAGAGCTCGCGGGTGAAGATGTCCGACGATGCCGAACTCATGTGCACCATCGATACTTTTTACAGCGATGTTGATATGAACGGCCACGTGAACAGTATTCGCTACATAGAGCATGTCATCGACCTCTGGCCGTTGGACTGGTATCGCACGCATCGTCTGCGCCGTTTCGAGGTGGCCTACGTGGCCGAGGCTCATGCGGGTGACCGCCTTTCGTTCTATCGGGAGGAAACTGCTCCCGATGAGTTCTGTGTGCGCATTTGCAAGAGTGAAGATGAAGAGGTTGTGCGCTGCAAACTCTTTTTCGAAAATAAATCGTAAGATTATTTGGCCGTCTCGTAATAATTTAATATTTTTGCGGGCGAAAAACCGAAGGGTTGAAATAGGAAAGTAAATTGTAAATCGTTAAATCGTCAAATTGTAAATAAAAAAGAGTATGGCACAAATGAATTTCGGTGGCATCATGGAGACCGTTGTCACCAGCAAAGAGTTTTCATTGGAAAAAGCACGTGAAGTATTGAAAAACGAGACCATCGCCGTCATCGGCTATGGCATACAGGGTCCCGGACAGGCCGGTAACCTGCGCGACAACGGCTTCAACGTCATTGTCGGACAGCGCGAGGGCAAGACTTTCGACAAGGCGGTGGCCGACGGATGGGTACCTGGCGAGACGCTCTTCTCCATCGAGGAGGCTGCCAAGCGCGGAACAATCATCTGTATGCTGCTCTCCGATGCCGGGCAGATTGCCGCATGGCCCGTTATAAAACCACATCTCACTGCAGGAAAAACACTTTACTACAGTCACGGCTTTGCCATCAACTGGAGCGACCGCACGGGTGTCGTACCTCCGAAAGACATTGACGTCATTCTCGTCGCACCGAAAGGATCAGGTACCTCGTTGCGCACTATGTTCAAGGAAGGTCGCGGACTCAACTGCTCCTATGCCGTTTATCAGGACGCATCCGGTAATGCCGAGGAGAAGACGCTTGCCTTCGGTATCGGCATCGGTGCAGGCTATCTCTTCAAGACCACCTTCCAGCGCGAGGCCGTCAGCGACCTTACCGGTGAGCGCGGATCGTTGATGGGAGCCATCGAGGGACTGCTCGAGGCACAGTACGATGTGCTCCGTGCTCACGGACACTCACCCTCGGAGGCGTTCAACGAGACTGTCGAGGAACTCACCCAGAGCCTTGGCCCGCTCTTTGCGCAGAAGGGTATGGACTGGATGTATGCCAACTGCTCGACCACCGCACAGCGCGGCGC
>JAFRZC010000136.1 GCA_017442765.1 Prevotella sp.
AGGAGCCCAGCATGCCAAAAAGGTAGAGGATAACCCCAACGCGTGCCCAGTCGTTGTTGTCGCGAAACACCCATATGAGGAAGATGATGCCTGTGACGACACCCATCAGGATGCCGCCGCCGTGGGACGAGGCATTCCATATTTCCTCTTTCTTCGTATAGCGTATCACAAGTGATTGACTATTTATGATTGACGGTTTACAATCTACTATTTATAATTTTCTGACAATGGTAAGTCCGTCGCGCAAAGGCAGGATGACCTGTTCGGTGCGAGGGTCGCTGGCTACGTAGTCGTTGAACTGTTCTATGCCCTGAGTCTGGTGGTCGTGGTCGTAGGCGTGGTCAACGACGTGACCGTCCCACAGGGTGTTGTCGGCAAGGATAAATCCGCCCGGCCGTATAATCGGCAACAGAGTCTCGTAGGTCTCCACGTAGGTGCGCTTGTCGCCGTCGAGAAAGGCCATGTCGAACGTGATGCCCAACTGCGGGGCGAGTATGTTCGCATCGCCGATGTGGAGCGTAATGCGGTCGGCCACCGATGACCCGCCAATCCATTTTCGCGCAAAATCCTCCATTTCATCGTTAATTTCGAACGTGTGGAGGTGTCCGTCGTCACTCAGCCCCTCGGCCATACAGATGGCAGAGTAGCCACTAAAGGTACCAACCTCGAGCACGTTCTTCGGACAAATCATCTCGACAAGCATCTTGAGCAGGCGGCCTTGCAGATGTCCGCTGGCCATCCGTCCGTGGATGGTCTCTACGTTGGTGGCCCGCCAGAGCCGATAGAGATAATCGGGTTCGGGGTCGATATGTTGGAGAAGATAAAGACCAGCCCCCTCCCGACCTCCCCCCGAAGGGGAGGAGATAGAACCCTCCCCGAAGGTAGGGGAGCAGGCAGTTCTGCTATTGGTTTTTATCACTTCATCCAACATCGCATTGTTTTTTCAATTACTCTTTTTGTTCCCATCCCTTATAGGGAGGGGACGGGGGTGGGTCTCAAAGCCTCTATTGCCAGACGGTAACTGTCGAGTCCGAAACCGCAGATGACTCCCCGACAGGCAGCAGAGATGAGTGAGTGATGCCGGAACTCCTCACGCGTATGTACATTCGAGATATGGACCTCTACAACGGGGGCGGTAATGGCACGGATGCAATCGTGCAAGGCCACCGACGTATGGGTATAGGCACCGGCATTGAAGACGATACCGTCGGCATCGAACCCTACCTGCTGTATGTGGTTGATCAGCTCACCTTCCACGTTGCTCTGGTAATAGCCTATCTCAACATCGGGATATTGCCTACGCAGCCCGTCGAGGTAGTCGTCAAACGTCTCGTGCCCATAGACATCCGGCTCGCGCGTACCAAGAAGATTAAGATTAGGGCCGTTGATAATTTCTATTCTCATAGTTGAAATGAATGGATTTCTGTGGCAAAGGTACGAAAAATGTTGAAAAGTTGCAACTTTTCAACATTTTTCATATCTTTGCATGGCGTTATTATGGAAATAAACAGGAAAATAGACGAAAAACTGGTGCGGGGATATGTGCGTTACTTGAAGCTGGTGCGCGGATACTCCGAGCATACGGTATCGGCCTACGAGACCGACTTGCGGCATTTAGACAACTATCTGTACGAGCGACAGATTGAACTCTACGCGGTACAACTGGAAGACTTGCAGGAATTTGTCAAGTGGCTGCACGGGCAGGGTATCGGTACGACTTCGCAGATGCGCGTGCTGAGCGGCATCCGCTCCTTCTTCCGCTATCTCCTGCTCGACGGTCATTTAGATAACGATCCCACCGAGCTGCTCGACTCGCCTTCGCTGCCTGAGCATCTGCCCGAGGTGCTCTCAACAGAAGAGGTCGATATGCTGGAGGCGAGCATCGACCTGTCGAAATGGGAAGGTCACCGCAACCGCGCCATCATAGAAGTACTTTTCTCGTGTGGCCTGCGCGTGAGTGAACTGGTCGCACTGCGCTTCACCGACCTTCATTTGGACGACGGCGAAAGGTTTCTCCGTATCCTCGGCAAAGGCTCGAAGGAACGGCTCGTTCCCATCTCGGAGAAAGCCGTCAGGGAGCTTTCTTTCTGGTTGGAAGACCGCGCGGAAATGAAGATAAAACCCGGCGAGGAAGACTATGTCTTTCTTAACCGGCGGGGTGCCCACCTGACCCGCACCATGATTCTCATCATGATTAAGCGACAGACCAAAGAGGCAGGTATCACGAAAACCATCTCGCCCCACACCCTGCGCCATTCCTTTGCCACCGAACTGCTCAAGGGCGGTGCCGACCTGCGCTCCATACAGATGATGCTCGGCCACGAGAGCATCGGCACCACACAGATTTACACTCACCTCGACACTTCTACCCTGCGCGAGGAAATTCTGGCTCACCATCCGAGAAAT
Organism: Prevotella sp.; assembly: GCA_017442765.1. Next base: position 2,407 of record JAFRZC010000136.1, read on the forward strand.
ATCAAGGGGATGGTATAATGGATAATCGGAGGTGCGGAGGTGCGAGGGTACGGAGGTGCGAGAATAGTCAAAACTATCGTCTTAACTCCTTAACTCCTTTAACTTCTTAACTCCTAATTTAACTCCTACTTCTTTGTAAAACGTTTCAGTCCCTGATTAAGAAAATCGAGAAAGGCCTGTGGGTCTTCCTTGTAGCCAAACGACGGGGCGAGCGGACGGCCATTACTGTCGATGGCGACATAGAAAGGTTGCGTGTTGGCGCCGAACTTGTGCGCCTGCAAATAGCTCCACTTCTTGGCCACGGTGGCCAGTTCGCGTTTCTCGCCGTTCTCCTCTACGACGAACGGCTCTGGCAGCGCATGCTTATCATCGACATAGAGCGAGATGAGCACATAGTCATTCTCCAGTCGCTCAGCCACACGCGGGTCGGTCCATACGGCAGCCTCCATCTTGCGACAGTTCACGCAGCCGAAACCTGTAAAGTCGATGAGCACGGGCTTGCCCTCGGCTCGTGCCGCAGCCATGCCCTGCTCGTAGTCGGTGAAGCGGGCCTCCACAACGTGGGTGTTCAGATTGAAATCCTGCGTGCTCATTGGCGGGGCAAATGCACTCACCGCCTTACATGGAGCACCCCACAACCCGGGCAGCATATAGACGGCAAAGGCTATCGACACCAGTCCGCCCATGATGCAGACTACCGGCATGGCCCTTCGCTCGTCGCCGTCGCTTTGGAACCTTAGCAAGCCGATAAGGTAGAGACCCAGCAGCAGGAAAATGGCAATCCACAACGAGAGGAACACCTCGCGGTCGAGCAGGTGCCAGCCGTAGGCCAGGTCGGCGACGGAGAAGAACTTCAGGGCAAAGGCCAGCTCGATGAAGCCGAGCACCACCTTGAGCATGTTCATCCACGATCCCGACTTCGGCGCCTGCTTCAGCCATGACGGGAACAACGCAAACAGCGTAAACGGCAATGCCAGTGCCAATGCGAAGCCCAGCATGCCGAGCGCCGGAGCCACAAGGTTGCTGGAGGTTGTGGTCTCTACAAGCAGGAATCCGACGATGGGTGCAGTACACGAGAACGACACCAGCACCAGCGTGAAAGCCATGAGGAAGATAGATATCAGTCCGCTCGTATTCGCCGCTTTCGCATCGACAGCATTCGCCCAGCGGTCGGGCAGCTTCAACTCAAACCATCCGAAGAACGACAGCGCGAACACCACGAGCAGCAGGGCAAGGAAAACATTGAACACGGCGTTTGTCGATAGCGCATTGAGTGTATCAGAGCCGAACAGCGCGGTCACAAGTAGCCCCAACGTCAGATAGACGACCACGATAGAAGCCCCGTAAATCAGAGCATCGCGTATGCCACGCCGTTTGTCATCTTTTGCCTGTTTAAGGAAGAAGCTCACCGTCATCGGGATGATAGGCCAGATGCAGGGCATGAGCACGGCCAGCAGTCCGCCCACGAATCCCATGAGCAGGATGTAGAGCCACGAGTGCGGCTCGCCCCCTACCCTACCTAAGGAGAAATCGCCGCCGAAGGCCCGCAACTCATCAACGACGGGCTGCCAGAGAGCAGCTGAAAGCCCAGGCTCAAAGCCCCCTCCCGACCTCCCCCCGAAGGGGAGGGGGGAGTAGTTACTATTGCCATTTGTGGAGTCTGAGGTTATTTCGCCATTGGAAGAGTATATACTCCCCTCTCCTGTTGGGAAGGCTACGGGGGGGCGAGCTCCGCTCGGGAAGGAGGGGTCGGGGGTGAGGCCGGGTTTGGGTTGTGCCACTGGTGCTTCCCCTTTCTTCTTCAGCATTACCTCCGACGGCGGCAGACAGGCCTCGTCGCTGCACGCGCCATATTCCAGATAGCAGTCGATGTCGTACTTTGGCTTGGTGAACTTCACCTTCTGCACGAACTGCACCGAACCTTCAAAGTAGCGCAGCGTGGCACCGAACATCTTGTCGTAGGCCGAGATTTCCTTGCCGCGCGGTTGTAGCTTGCCCACCAGCTCCGCGCCGTCGAGCCGGTTCACATGCAGCGAGGCCTCTATCGGCCCGGCATTGCCGAGATTTGTAGAATAGACATGCCAGCCCGGCTCAATGCGCCCGCTGAACACCATCTCTCCCTCAGTGCCCGAAGTCTTCAGGTCTGTCGTAAACTTCACGGGGTTGGCCATCTGTGCCACAGCCGCCACCACCGCAACAACCAATATCGTCAACGTAATTGCTCTTTTCATATTCGGTGCAACTAAATCAACGCGGCGATGCCACGTCACTACAATTTTGTGCAAAGATAGTGCAAATCGAAGACAATACAAAATAAAAAGTGTTTTTATTTTGTATTGTTGAGATGCAGCCTATCCTCGATGTCAGTCAAAGATAATAAATAATTCATAATACATAATTTTTAAAAATAGACAAGAGGTGTATCCACCTGTTTCGATGGATAGACCTCTTGTCTTATCGTCAGTTATAAGATTTATATTCTACAAATCTTCTTCTGCGAGATCGTCGTCGTCCCAGAGATTCTTCTTGCCGAGCCAGTCGTCTGGGTTCGGATCAACTTCGGTATCGGAAGTTGGCAGCTGGTCTAACAAACTATTTATGTCAATCTGTATTTTCTCCGTTGTGGGTTCAATATACTCTTTCATTGTGGTTTACCTCCTACAATTTTTATTTCACAACTATCTTTTTTCCGTTCACGATATTGACACCACGCTCCAGTTTATCCAACTTCTGGCCGCGGAGGTTATAAATCTCCTGCGTGCCGTCGAGCCGATTGACGATTACGCCCTCGATGCCGGTGGCATCATCGCCGAACAGCGCATAGAAGTCCTTGGCCTCACCACTGCTCGCGAGCTGATAGTAAACCTTGCCCTGCGGAACAGTCGCGCCGACCTTAAGCGGATAGAAGCCTACACCGCTCAATTGAGGATAATTGAACAGGCCATAGATGGTCTTTGCGGTTTCTACGGTAATCGCGCTTGAGGCGACCCTCAGGATATTTCCGGTCAATTCGCTTGCGGCGGTCGTCGTAGGATTTACGGGATAGGTTCCGGAGGCATTAGCGTGCACAATGACAGGCGCGCCGGCAGGAATATTCGTTACCTCTGTCAACGTAACCCAGCCGTTTTGGATATTTTCCAGTTGAATGGTATAAGCGGTAACGCCGCTGCCCGTGGTAGTAACGTCGAACGGCGGTATGTAGGTGGCATACAAAGCCGAGCCTATCGTCACATTGGTAGCTTTCAGACCAGTCAGACTGAAATCGCAGTATGCACCGCCATAGTTCTGCTCGATATAGACGGCCACGACGTTCGTGCCATTCACGAGATACGACGGATCTACATAGGTCTCATACCAGTTCGTATTGTTTGTCCAACCCAGAGCCTCATGAACCAAGTGGCCATTGACATAAATCTTATAATCGTCATCGTGGAGGGTTTTCAGTTTGAAGGCGGCAAACTGGCTCTTGTCAGTAATTGAGAAGGTACGACGCATCCAGAAAGTGTTGTACTCAGCCAGCCAGCGCGTCTTATATACACCGTATGTTCCAAGCGGCATGAGCATGTCATCCCATGCGGAGTCGTCGAAGGCGGCAGTGTTCCAGTCGGTTTCGATATCGACAGTGTTGTCCGAACCTGTCATGTGGCGGAACTTTACGGTGTAGGGATTGGTCTGTCCGTCGGGCAGCAGAGCTACCTCAGAAGTTGCTTCACAGACAGAGCAGGCACCGTTCACAAAGTTGTGGGCCACGATGGGGCTATACGTGGTCTGCAGGGTGTGGCAGTCGGAGCATTCCTTAACGCTCTTGCCCTCGGTGGTGCAGGTGGCAGCGGTTACGGCAGGCTCGCCCCAGGTATGCACCTGCTCGTTAATCCACAGCTCGCCGAGCTGGAATCCGCCGTCGAAAGCCGTCGCCGTGAACTTGAAGAACTTATAAGTCGTCGTATAGTCACTCGGTGTGAATACGGTCTCCTCCTTGCTCGACGTTATCGCTGCATAGTCTTGTGTGCGCTCGTCTATCGTTGTCCACGTCTGGTTGTCGTTAGATCCTTCGAGCTTCCAGCTGCGCGGGATTCGACCGGGATAATTGTAAGAATCGGCAGCCATGACAAGAGAGTACTGGCCGACGGCAACGGGCTGCTCGGCAATGATGATGGCCCAAGCGTTCTCGGCAGAAGAGCAGCCAAACTTCGTTGTGGCATCGTTATCTACAAGATATTCCACAAGTCCGTCGTTCCACCCCTCACCGCCGGTAACGACAGCATAGCCCACGTTGTTAACGTCGTGACGTATATAATTGGGTTCCGAAACAATCAGCTCGTAACTTGCCGTCCAACCGTCATGAGCATCAGTGGTTGCGGTGATGGTCACCGTTCCTGCTGCAACACCCGTCACGGTACCGTCGGCGGCAACAGTAGCTTTGCTCGTATCAGACGATGTCCAAGTGAAGGTTGCCCCGTCCATATTTACCTTAGTGGGTTGATAATTCTGGGTTGAGCCAACGACAACCGTACGTGTGTCGGCAGGATAATAGACATAGCTCTCATTGGCTTTTGTTGCGAAGCCATAGCCGGTATATGACCCCTGCACGGGTTGTACGAAGGTGTGCGTGGCAGCGTCGTAGTAACCATAGACACCGTCGTGGCGCATCACGGGTTTGAAGTCGTAAATCGTTTCCCCATTTTCAGAAATGGTGCAGTAGTAAATGCGTCCACGCATCGGGTTGTCCCATTCGGGGTTGGCGAAAATCGACAGGTTACGCGTCGTGGCATTCGTCTCGGTGTTGCCGGTTGAGTGGTTGGTGCCGTTGATGTTCAGGTTGGTCACATCGGCCGTAATGGTGTAGTCAGTGTTGTAACTGAAATCAGCAAAATTATCACCTGTGCTTGTTGTACCGCCAGTGAAGTAGCCGAATTTATTATTGTTGTTACCATTCTTATAGAGCGAGATACCCGTGCCGGCATATATATTACGACCGGAAAAGATAGCACACCAGCCGCTCGACGTGTCATAAACCCTGAACTTCATGCCAATTTGCGTGGCAGTAATCGGTCTATAGGGAAGCGTGAAGGGATTCTCACGTGTGGCTCCTGTGCTCTCGATATATTCAAGTTCAGTATACTTAACGGGGTCAGTCCATGTTATTGCGCCATACCTCGTCGGATAAACGTAATGTTCAACCGTGATATTGTCGAAATTGAAAGAGAAGGCTGGGTTATGGCTGCCATCATCTACCACGCCGAACTGGATGCACATCAAAGCAAAGTTGTGGGCAGCGGTGAAGTCATGCGAATGGGCTTCGTTTGTTGTTGCGGCTTGAGGCAATGGAATATAAACGAGCGACCCGCTTGCTCCAGGATTATATTCTGCTGAGGGCATGCTTTCGTTATCGAAGACATAGAAAGGCAACGGACTTGAATAATAACTCGGCCATCCGTACCATTTCGCACAGCTATAGTTGAACGACACACGATAGGCATCGCCCTTGGTCAGACCCGTCAGCTTATACGACAGGGGTTCCCACCCACTTTTACCCTCATAGGGATTGAGCAGGTTGGTCCCATTGGTGGCATCATAGACATTCACACCGAATGTGCTGTCATAGAAAGCGGCATGTGTCCAGTTCGAAAGGTTACGATAGTTCGTGTCTGAAATAGTTTGTAGAGTGATGGCACCCTGATCAACAAAACTACCATTTGTATATTTGTACATGTGATTATCAGTGGTGTTGACGACGAGCTTGCCTTCATAAACGGTAACACCGTTGTCGGCAGCCGCGGTCTGCCCATCGGGACTAAGCTCGAACTCGCCAGTGTTTGCTGAATTGTAAATAGTACCCGACACAAGATCCTTCAGTGCACCTTTGCCGTCGGAAGTGACAACGGGAACAAAATCTTTTTGCAGCACACCGCTTTCATAAATCTTGAAACGGTAGAGCTTCATGGCAGGCTGATTCTTAGGAAGCACACCATCGCTCCAGTTGTAGATACCGAAAATAATCAACGGATAATTAGTATTGGCTCCGGCTGTTCCGCCCGTGATAGTGCTCAGCGTAGTACCTGAAGCATCCTCTATGGTACAAGTAGTACCGCTCGTAGTGAGCTTGAGCTTTTGATTCTTTGGCAGGTCAACCGTTCCGTGGGTTTCCGCATTGCGGGCAAAAGTGCCCTTGATACCTGAACCGCCATAACCATAGAAGGCAAAGACATCGCTCACGAAATAATTACGTGCACCAAAGAGAGCATTCCAGTCGTTACCAAACTTATCGCCGAGAGCGTACTCCATCTCTACATCTGTGTTAGCGGTGAAATAATAGCCCGTGTTGATGTAGGGAACAGTAGACATGGTTGTCGTCGTCTCAATGTACTCAATCTGAACTGGATCGGTTGCACCAGCTACTTTCAAGGAGCTGACCTTCTGGTACACACCATACTCCTCGTATGCTCCGAGGTTGTTATAGGCATAATACTTACCAGTCGTCTGGTCATAGACGTACGGGTCGCTTCCCGTGTACGTTGATAGGCTCTCTATCGGCGTGGCATTAATGACTTGGGCATTAGCGGAGGAAATTACCCCCCCACTAAGAGTGCCATGAAAAGAAATAAAACTTTCTTCATTGCGATTAGATTTTTAATTATTATTGTTTACTTGTTTGTATTCGTAAAATAGGTGGCGACATGATGACACATCGCAGGTTTTAGCCTTTCTTTATAAAAACAATGTCACAAAAGTACATATTTTTCTTTAAACCGCAATATTTTTCCGATATTTTTTTACATCTGACGTTTATTAACACTCCTATTCGGGATATCTGAATAAGAAAACTCCACCGCCTGCCCGTATTCTTATCGTACCTTCGGCACTTTTTTACCGGACGCCAATATCAAATGATACGAATTTTCGGGTTAAAATTTCTTATTGGATGTTAAACGCGCGCGGTTGTTTTCGGGTGAAAAATTGTAACTTTCAGGCTGAAAACGGACCGGTTTTCGGTTCTTTCACTCCCCTTTTATACCCTCATCCCTCATCTTTCATCCCTCATCCTTTCCCAAACATATATGTTTCACCTCCTAAATCGTGGTCTTTCGCATGGTGAAACACGGTCTTTCGCAACCCGGAACATATATGTCTCGGAAGTGAGAGGTATATCTTTCAGAAATGGGCGGTGAGAAGTGAGCGGTGAGGAGCGGGGAAAGGCGTTGAGCCTCAGCGGGATAACAATCTCGTAAAAAACAGGCGGTTTTTCGCTGCTATTGTAAGCTACTGCGAAAAACCGCCCGCCTTAATGTTAAAATCGAAGGGTAGAAATGTTAATTACCTTTAATGACCTGTTTCAGGTTTACTTCACAGCGATTTTTCATAAATCGCTCACGCTCGGGCAACCCTGAGCAAGCTCTGTTTGCCGCTCACTTAATCGCGATTTTCTTTCCACCGATTATATATATACCCGGTTTCTTCCCATCGCCTTTCCGCCCTTGCAGGTCGTATATGGCTGAGGGATGAGAAATGAAAGATGAGGAATTGTCACTCTCTCCTGAAATCTTGATGCCGGTGGCAGTCTCTGGCGTGAAGGTGAACCGCCAGGTGTTGAGGTTGAACGTCAGGTGGTAGTGGTCGTAGCCCTCGCCCAACACGGGAAGGTGCCAGGCTCCCCCGTCGTTTGACCCGCCAGTGATGAAATATCCCTCCATGTCGGCGCAGCCGTCTTCCTGAGCCATGATGAACTGAGCACCCCATCCGTTGTAGAGGGCATCGGCGAAGGCAATCTTGAACCAGCCATCACTGGCAGAGGCAGGTCCGGGAATGTCGATGGTATATACTATGCCGTCGGCAGTTTGCAGCGGATAGGCTGTGGAGTAGGGATCCCAGCCGTTGAGCGTACCGATAAAGTAGTATTTATCGTATTCTATCTCTGCAAAGTTGAGGGTAAAGGTATTCGACCGCTTGAGCTGCGACAGCCCGCCGCTCATGACTCCGCCCTCGACGTAGGCCTGCACCGCGGTGGAGGTCATGGCCTGTTTCAGGTCGCTGTACGACATCATGACTTGCCCGTCTTCCATCACCACCGAATAGCTGGTGCCATTGATGACGATGCGGGGTTCTATCAGTTCTGTTGGCGAGGTCCGACACACGTTGTACATTGTGTAATAGTCACCGCCGTTGAGGTCGATGGTGCCGGAGGGTGTGGCCGTCAGCGTGCCGTCGGCTATGCCCGTCGGGGTGTCGGTGTAGGGGACGACGGTGATCTTCACCACGTTGGAGAAGCTCTCCCTGTAGTCTCCAGAGATTGTGGCCCGGCATCGCACGTAGAGGTCGTAGGGCTGCACGGGCAGGTCGGACGGCTGCGACAGCCGCTTCCACGAGGTGAGCATCCGAATGAGGCCACTGGAAAGGATATTGCCTGCTGTGCCTCCTACAAAGGTGCCGAATTGTTTATAGGTGGTATATGCGCCAAAATCTCCAATCATATCGTCGTAGGAGAATCCCTCGTCGAGAGAGGTGAGGAACTTACCCGTGGGCGACACCTCCAGAAGGTAGATTAGATCTTCATCGTAGCCCTCCACGTTGGGAGCGGTCCAGGTGAACTGCATGGCATTGTATTTTGCCAGATCGACGGTGCCCGAGACGTATGGCGGTGTGTCGAGCGTGAACGTGGCATCGAGTTTCATCTTGTTTAGATCAAAATAACCCGGATTTTGCTCATAGTCCTCGCTCATGTTCATGATTTCGTCGGGCAGCGGGAAGACTGCGCGGTAGTCTTCAATGGCCTTTCCGTCAGGCTCGCCGCCCTTCCAGTCCCAGAGGTAGCTGTCGCTGGTGTAGAGTCCGAGGCGCACAAGGTCGCTGCGCCGGCGGCCTTCGAAATAGAACTCGCGTGCCCACTCGTCGGCGATGTCGGCCAGGGTGACCGTGGTAAGGTTGCCGGCACCGGCACGGCTGCGCAGGGCGTTCAGTACGATTGCACCGGTGCTGCTGCACGTGCCACCATTAAGGTGGGCATCGGCCTCAGCGTAGGTCAGATAGGCTTCGGCTAAGCGCATCAGCGGGAAGTCGGTGTTGGCAAAACTGGTGTTGGGGTTGGTGCCGTCGGCGTTCACGTTGGTGAACTTTGTCACGGCATAGCCGTTGGAGAACGTGGCGATGTTGCTGATGTCGAGCGTATGGCCGTCGCTATAGAACATGGCACGTTTATCGTCATTGCTGAATTTCTCGACGAGGGCCTTGCGGGCACGGTTGCCAGCCCAGGTGGCATAGCTGAGTCCG
>JAFRZC010000137.1 GCA_017442765.1 Prevotella sp.
AGATCGAGAAGAAACTTCCTGGATTCCCCATCGTGCTCCATGGTTCTTCATCAGTTCCTCAGGACGAGGTTGATACTATCAACAAGTATGGCGGCAACCTGCCCGATGCAGTTGGTATCCCCGAAGAGCAGCTCCGCAAGGCTTCTAAGAGCGCTGTCTGCAAGATCAACATCGACTCAGACTCTCGTCTGGCAATGACAGCTGCTATCCGTCAGTACCTGGCAGAGCATCCTGATCACTTCGACCCACGTCAGTATCTGAAGCCCGCCCGTGAGAACATGAAGAAGATGTACATCCACAAGATTAAGGAAGTACTCGGTTCAGACGGCAAACTCGCTGAGTAATCGAGATTCTTCTAAGGTAATTGATCCCCGCCAAAAGCGGGGATTAATTTTTTATAGCCTGTCTGCTAAATTTGATCCCTTGCGCCGGTTTAACTTATGTTTATGGGCGTTGAACATATGTTCTCGGTGCAGAAACACATGTTCTCGGTGCAGAAACATATGTTTTCGGTGCAGAAACATAAATTGCCTAACTTCCGTTGCCAGTGCTTGAGCCGCCGTTGCCAGTTTTAGCAGCTACTTTCACTTGCCGTCACAACTTGTTTGCGATGGCAAAGGTACAACATTTTTAGGCCGATTCCAAGGAATTCAGGCTTATCGAGTTAGCCAAAATGCAACTGCGTTCTGGCAGCGTTCTGCGTTCTGTCGCATTTGTAATGCGACAGGAAGTAATATGGGGATTTGCAATCCCCACGGCATTAAAAATGCCGTTATTAGGCTCAGGCGCATTTCAAATGCGCCAGAACTGAGGTGGTGAAAGCTATGCTTTTGGACGGTGAAAGCTATGGTCTTGAGGGACGAAAGCTATGCTTTTGCTGGCCCAAAGCTATGCTTTTGTGGCGGGGGTGGCGCGCTCCCTCTCAGGCTGCGTGTCGTTAAGACATACGCAAGCCGAAACTTTTTCTTTATTTTCTTTTTCTATATCTATTTCTATATCTTCGCCTGCGTACCTATCTTTACGCGCACGTGAGTATTGGGGTTTACTTTCATTCCTGATGCAATCATGATTCATTTCTGATGCATTCCTGAATCGGTTTCCTTCGATTTCAAACAGACCGAAATCGCAGATGTTATGGCGGACGGAATCTCGTGGGGTTATAGCAGAGCTACACGCCCGATGACCCTTCGCATGCTGGAGGCGGCGAAGCCTAACTGGTGGAGGAATGACTCGAAGCGTGTACGGTCGCGGTCGGGCACTTCAAGCTGATAGACGAGTACATCCTCGTCGCGGCCAGACTGCACGTAGATGTTCTGCAGCAACTGGCGCAGTTCGCGGGCTATCTCCTCTGTAGGGTTGCCGCTTAGCGCTTTGGCGATGAGTTGCTCTGCCTCACGATAGCGGCCACACTGCATGGCAAGACTGGCAGCGCTGCGGTAGAGGATGGACAGGCCCGGCTCCGGGTTTTGCATGAAGTCGGCCAGCAGTGCTGCCTCGCGCTCTTTCTCAAAGGCTTCGGTGTAGAGGGCGATGGTCTCGTCACCCTTCGGGTCGCTCTTTGCGGCAATGTCGCCCTTCAGGGCCAAGTCCATCGCCTCGTTGTGTAGTGTCCTGATGTCCTTCATATCTCGTTACTTTTTGACGTCAAACTTTGCTTTCGGTGTGCTGAATTCCACGACAGACACGTATGCGGGCAAGCGGGTGTCGTCGCTCTTGTCAGTCTGCGCTGTCTTTTGCTGGAAGCGCAAGGCAAGGGTGTTTCCCTCGGACTCACGCATGATGCCCGACACTTCAAGGCGAGCTTTCGGTGTGAACAGAGGGTCGAGACTGTCGCCGAGCATATAGTCGAAGCCGGTGCCCTTGCGTGAACGCTCGATGACGGTGTAGCTTGTGGTGTGCAATGCCAGCATGACGCTGACAGCAACGGCGGAACGCTCGGTCACGCTTTGTTCGTCTGCGTATGTGCGGAGTAACTGGTCGTTGCACTCGTCATCCCACGCCAGCAGGAATGGCTCCTTGCGCAGACCTCCCATCCGCAGTTCCACGGTTGAGGGGTGTCCGCAGTTGTGCAGGGCGACGATGCTGTTCTCATAGAGGTTGGCTCCCTCGATGGGAGAGATGCCCGGCATTCCCTGCTTGATGTCCGATAGTTTTATTGTGTCCATTGCAGTGCTGTCTTACTTTCGCGTGCAAAGATAGTGCAAATCGAGCGAAATACCAAAGGAAAACTCGTTTTTCTTTGTATTTCCGAGATGCAGCCTATCTTCGACATAGTCAAAGATACGAATAATTTGTGAATAATTCGTGGAAATTTGCGGAAACTCGTGTTAAAACACAAAATTCCCATGAGATTCTATCCGTTTGTGTCAATAAGTCCGCTCGGCATCCCGCAGGGTGACACTTGCTACCGAAGGGACGCAAGAAAGAACGTTTTTCGAGGCAAAGCCTCAAAGAGCGCGATTCCCGCTGTCCAACCCCTTGGACGGCGCCGCAGAGGTCTCGTTCTCGCTGTCCAACCCCTTGGACGGTTTTTCCTCTGGCGGAGGGGAGAGAAAAGGAGGACGGCATCCGTGCACTATGGCGACGGGGCCGCCCTCTTGTTTATGAGACTGTTGATGAATCTAACTCGTCATTGGTTAAAATGAACCTACAAAATAATAGTTCTTATTGGGATTAATGACAGTGTTAACAGTGATTCCATCTTTGTTCTGACTGGTGCCAAAGTGCTGATAACCATCGATAGACAGGTCTCTTGCTACTCCTGATACCTCCTTGAAGTAGATCGTAGCGTCAGAACCTCCATCCCATATGCCCCATCTTAAGTCTCCAAACTTGTTTTCACTGTTATTAGTGATAGCCTGATTATAAGTTTGTCCTTCAGTATAGTAGAACAGCTTGTCTCCACTTAAATCAGTAGAACCTTTAGGAATAATCATGTATTTGAGCGAAGATGAATTCAACTTCACTGCAGATTGATAGTATTTACCTGCTGAGAAGGAGACTCCCGTTTTGGAATTCATGTATGTATTGCTATCATCACCCGTGGCCGTGAATCTAACGTCCTGTGTTGATATTGGCGGAAGAGCTGCATAAATCTCGCTTGTTGCGGATGATGGCGTAATAATAAAATCCAATGTGCCGATGGAAACTACCAATGGTTTCACGTTAATGGTGGCCCCGCCGTCGGAGGTCTTGGTGGTGAACTTGAAGATGGCGTACTGCGCTGCGGGCTGGGTGGTGACGGTCAGGCCGGGCGTCGAGGTCTGGATGGTGCCTGCGCCCACGCGGACGTCGAGGTTGGCGTTGAGCGTACCGTCCTGAGCGGCCAGGAGCGTGGCGGCATCCTTCACGCCGCTGTGGTCATCCTTGGCTGCGGTGTAGGGATAGACCAGCGTGCAGGGGGTGTCGTCGGCCGTGCCGCTCTCCACTTCGAACTCGATGGTGGCTGCGCCCGAGCCGTCAACGCCGGTGACGGTGGCGTCGGCTGCGTACTGGGTCTCGTCCTTCGTATAGAGGACTGCGATATGCTCGTCCACGGCCCACGTTGATACAATCGCACTGCCGCCGTCGCTCACGGCGCGGGTGGCAGCGGTGCTGGTCTTAGGTGCCAGCGTGGCGGTGATGGTGATGCGCTCAGCCTTCTGTGGCTGCGGGGCTGGGGTCTGGAAATCGTTGTCGTCGTTGCTGCAAGCGGCAGTCATCAATGCCAGTGCAGCCATAAAGAATAATTTCGATGTCTTCATTGTCTTTACGTTTTTTTAAAATTGTAATACACTGGGGTTAGTTAAAAGTCGAACGGATCGTCGCCGTTTTCATAATCGTCGAGATCGTTCAGGGTTGCGGACTTGGCGCTGCCAGCCAGCAGCATCGAGCGGTGTTTCAACTCGATAACCCTCTGCAAGGGCTTCTCATACTTTTTCTTTGTCATTGTTGTTAATAATTTAAATTGTTAATGATATAATGAATTAAAAATTCGTTTTTTCAGGGAAAGCAGAATGCACGAAAAAGGCACGTCTGCGCCCCGTAGGGGGTACAAACGTGCCTTTTAGCTTTTAGCAAATATAATGCGTAAGTTGTTGGTTTTGAGCTATTTACGGCTGTTGTGGGGGAGACTGTCCGAGAACTCTGATTTGATGGCATGGGGTGGTTATTTGTAACCATTTGATTATCAGTAAGTTTAATTGTTTTTAACCTAAAACATTCTTTAATGTCAGCTATTTTTGGTAACTTTGTACCTATAATAA
>JAFRZC010000138.1 GCA_017442765.1 Prevotella sp.
CTCCCAGACCTATGACGAGGAGAAATGGGCACTTGCTGCCGCTGCCGCCAAGGAGGTCATCGATATGGGCATCTATAAGCTCTATACTGTTGAGGACGATGGTGTCTATGCAAGGAAGTTCCTTCCCGCCGACGTGCAGAATTATCCTGACGGCCCTGGCGGTATCGACCCCTACCGTTCTTATATCGACCAGTTCAGTGGTGAGGCACTCGCCTATACCAATCCTGAGCTTATCTGGGGAGCAAGCTCCGGATCTGCAAGCGGATACTCTGGTAATACTTTCCCACTGCAATACGGCGGAAACGGCACGCTATGCGTTCCGCAGCGCATGGTCGATATGCATTATATGATTGACGGTCGCGACATCAACAATGCAAGTACGGAATACCCGTATGAGAACCGTCCGTATGACAACAACTGCGTGGTAACTGCTGACAAGGTCATCTCGCCCGACAACTACATTCTCAAGTCGGGAACGTTTAAAGCCTACGATAACCGCGAGCCGCGATTCTATGCCAATATAGCCTTCTCCCATTCCTATTGGTTCATGAGCTCATGTACCGAGAACAACAAGAAAGGTATCACAGCTGACTACTTTAGCGGTGGTAACAGTGGAAAGAGTAGGGCAGCCTACTCGGGCGTGTACTATGTAACAGGATACACCTGTCGTAAGTGGGTTCATCCGCGCGACGCAAGGACCGGACAGGGCGCGCTCGTCGTACCGAAAGTCTATCCCATCGTGCGCTATGCCGAGGTGCTTCTCAACTATGCCGAGGCACTTAACAATCTTACGACCTCTCACACAGTAAACGGCAAGACCTATACTCGCGACACCGAGGAGATTGCCAAGGCTTTCAATCTCGTTCGCTTCCGTGCCGGACTGCCTGGTCTGACCGACGAGGAACTCGCCTCGCGCGAGAAAATGCAGGAGCTCATTCAGCGTGAGCGTTGCATAGAATTCTTCCATGAGGGAATGAGATTCTATGACATCCGCAGATGGGGAATCATTGAGGACCTTGAGCGCGAGCCGCTTACGGGCTGTAATGCCGATGCCACGCAGTGGGCAGGGTTCTATGCGCCTACCATCGTGCAGTATCCTGCTGTGAGAGCAAGAAACTTCAAGTACAAAATGCTTTTCATGCCTCTCCAGAAAGATGAACTTCGTAAAGTCCCCACACTCGACCAAAACCCGGGTTGGGAAAAGTAAGAATTAAGAATTATGAATTAAGAATTAGAATTATGATTAGTTCAACTAACAAACCTTTATCGCTCGTCGCTCGTCTCTCATTCCTCATGGCGGTGCTTTTCTTTCTGACCGCCTGTGGAGAAAAAGAATTCTACTCCGATGAGCAATACCGCAAGGAGTGTTATATCGTAAGCGACGACAACAATGTCTTCGGACAGGAGTACACCTACGGGGAAAACTCTACGGGTTACCTGTCGATATATGTCTCGGGCTCTACGCCGGTCGACGAGGATGTGACCATCACACTTCGTCAGGCCGACGAGTACCTGAAGGAATATAACCAGCGTGTGAACGGCTCGGCCTATACCAACTATGTTGAACTGTTGCCGGCAGAAAGCTATACTCTTCCTAACGGATGGGATGCTATCGTCACACCTGAGGACACATACGTTAAGTTCCCCATCGTCGTCAATGTGAATCAGCTTGACCCCACAAAGAGCTATTTTCTGCCTCTTGAGATTGCAAAGGTCAGCAACTACCAGTATTCCGCGACAAAGAACTATGTGCTCTTCCAGATTTTCATGAAGAACGCATACGCCACGACGAAGGGTAATACCTACTATCAGATGTATGGCAACACGGTTGACCTGAAGGAGAACAAGGGAAAATGGGATGAGGTTCGCCCGGGCGAGTCGCCCACGGCCTTCAATGCCACGAAAAAGATGACACCACTGTCGGAGAGCGCAGTCTGCATCTTGCCAGGCACGCTGCAAGGCGGTACCCAGAGCATAACCGACACGCGCGGCATCAGGCTCATCGTAACAGATGAGGTATGGCAGTGCCCCATTCTTGGTGACGACGGTCTGCCCACTGGCAAGACTTTCCCTGTGAATATCGTCAACATAGAGCCTCTTAACGAGGGAAGCGGTTGCGTGCAGGTGCATACTGCCGCCGATGGTGTTGACCAGGACGACGAGGAAACTCAGCTTCCCTCCTACTACGACCCTGCCACCAAGACTTTCATGCTCAACTATTGCTATCGCATGCCCACCGAGCGATCCGGAAGCGCACCTCTGTGGCATAAAGTAAAGGAGCAAATGACATTGCTCGAATATTAATTGAAAATTGAAGATTATGATTAGTTCAACTAACAATTCCTCATCCCTCATCAAGATGACGGGGAGGCTTCTGTCAGTCCTCTTTCTTGTCTGCAGTCTTGTGTCGTGTGACGACTACGACATCGTGAGCACCGCCAACGACCCCGATATGCAGGAGGCACCTGAGAAAGGCAATGTCCAACCGCCAGCCTTACAGGCCGAGTGGCAGCTGCAGCTCGTTCCCGATGTAGGACGGCAGGCCGAAGGCACATATATCTACAAAGACTTGAAATACAATAGTCTCTTCCAGCGTGCAATGGGTTGGAACGGGGGCGAGGGAGCCGTGTCGGTATTACTTCCTGACGGAAACATTGCCTGGCTCTTCAACGAGTCTTATACGGGCGTGGTTAACCCTGACGACAACTCGCGTCTCTCTGGCAATCAGCCGCGCAACAGCTTGCTCATCCAGCGTTCGACAGGCGGCACCCTCGGCGAGACGTCCGCCGACCTCGTCTATATTGGCGACTATGTGAACGTCACCGATCCTGAGGGCAAGGCATATATGTATGGCAAGACCTTCCTCCGTCATCCGCAGGGCGGAAAGAGCCAGTCGCAGATTGACCAGGGACAAATTGACAACAACAACGTCTATCATGTAGCCAGTGCCACCGTCATCGACGGCAAGCTGAACGTGCTCTGGCGCGCCACCAATCCCGCGGGAACCCTCAATCAGGGACTTGCCCTCTCCGTCCATAGCCTCAGCGGATCGATGCCCACAGCGTACTTTACTCCTGAGCTGCCCGACTATTTGCCTGCCGCAGGTCAATACATGTATCAGGAAAGCATCAATCATGAGTTTAGTACGAACAGGACCATCTACGGCATCAACCTCTACGAGGCTGCCGACGGCTATACCTATCTCTATGCGCTCAATGCCGGAGACCTTCTCGTGGCACGGGCATCCGGACACAATCTTAATGCTGCATGGGAATACTACATTCGCGACACCTCGGGGCAATACCAGTGGCAGACCACTGAGCCTACCGTTGATGAGATGTTACGCTCCGTAGTCATGGAGAACGGCTATCAGTGTCAGCTGCCGCAAGTGTTCAAGGACGGTGACATGTATTATCTGCTCTCCCAGTCCACCACATCCGCCACAACGGTATATCTCTATACCGCGCCGACACCTTACGGACCCTTCTCCAATCAGAAAATGCTGTTCAACCTGCCCGCCCGTCTCGACAAACTCGGACTGCAGACCGTCGAGAGCATCAGCCAAGTGCGTGTCCATCCCGAACTCTCACGTCAGGGCGAGCTCGTCGTGTCGGTTGCTACGCAGCCAGCCAATGCCAACGACAACTACAACTATCCGGGCAGTGCCGAGTATCAGCGACCGCATTTCTACCGTATCTACAACTGGAAAAAGGTTTACGAAGCCCAATAAATGATGAATGCCCCCTTAAAAAAGAGGACATCAGGAAGTATCTCGCGCAGAAGCGCAGAGAGCAGTAATTTCACGCAGTGCCGCAGAGGAAGAATTGTTTTTTCTACTCTGCGACTCTGCGCGAGAAATATATTTGCACTCATCCTCTACTTTTCACCTCTCACGGCTTCTGCCCAGCAGCAAAAGGTGGTCAGCTGCCTTGAAGTCTTTGACATAAAGACCAGGCGGCACATGGTTTTGCGGCAGTTTCCCTATATCATCGAGGCACCTAACTGGACGCGCGACGGTAAGTGGATAGTCTATAACAGCCAGGGAAAGCTCTTTCGCATCCGCGCCAACGGGAAGGGAGAGCCTCAGGTGATTAACACTGGCGAACTGACAAACTGCAACAACGACCATGTGCTGTCCTCCGGAAATCGCCTGCTCGCCGTCAGCAATCACGACCAGTCCGATTTCCAGTCGCGTGTCTATGTTCTCCCGCTTGAGGGTGGCGTTCCACGCCGTGTCACGCCTAACGGTCCGAGCTATCTGCACGGATGGAGCCCCGATGGAACAACACTGGCCTACTGCGCATACCGCAACAACCAATGGGACATCTACACCATACCCTCTGAAGGTGGCGAGGAGACACGGCTCACGACGGCAGCCGGTCTTGACGACGGTCCTGAATATTCCCCCGACGGCCGACACATCTGGTTCAACAGTTCGCGGACAGGCGAGATGCAGCTATGGCGTATGAACGCCGACGGCAGCCAACAGACCCAGATGACCTTCGATAGCCGTCGCAACGCATGGTTCCCGCATGTGTCGCCCAACGGCCAATGGGTGGTCTGGCTGGCCTATCGCAGGGACGACATTGCCCCCGACCAGCATCTGCCCAACTATCTTGTAGAACTTCTTATGATGCCCGCAGAAGGCGGAGAGCATACCGTCCTCACCACACTCTTCGGCGGACAGGGAACCCTCAATGTCAACTCGTGGGCACCCGACAGCCGCCGCTTCTGCTATGTCAGCTACAGGCTGCAGCCTTGAAGACTAAAGTCCTACCGTACTCCGCTTGGTGAGAGTGTGTCTGGAAGTCTTTGATATTCTACAAATGCCTCCATGGCCTCGTAGCAGGCCAGGCCGAGGTCGTCGTAGAGTTTTGCTGTGGCGCGGTTGCGGTCTTCGGCACGCTGCCAGAACAGCCGCTCGTCTTTTCCGAGGAAGGGTGCGCTCTCCATCTGCGACTGGTGTTTCAGGATGGCGTTGCGCTTCTGTCTCAACTCCTCGGGGCTCATCGGCACGCACATCTCGATATTCTCTATTTCCCATTCTGCCCATGCGCCGCGATACATCCACACGCGGCAGTCGTCGAGCCAGGCGGCGCCCGCCTCGTGCTCCATGTCGATGGCGGCCAGCACGGCATCGGTGCATTTGCGGTGAGTGCCGTGCGGATCGGCCAGGTCGCCGGCCACATAAATCTGGTGGGGCTGTATGCGGGCAATCAATTCGCGCACGATGTTCACGTCTTTCTCGCCCATCGGCAACTTTTCTATTCGTCCGCTCTCATAGAAGGGCAGGTCGAGGAAATAGACGTGGTCGAGCGGGATGCGGTTGTAGCTGCATGCCGTGCGTGCCTCGCCTCGCCGGATGAGCCCTTTGATGGTCAGGATGTCGCGTGTGTCGAGGTCGCCTTCTTTTTTCGACTGAAGGAAATGCTTGATTTCCTGATATTTATCCCTGATGACTCGATCGGCACTTTCGCCGAAGAGCTGGTTGAAGCCGTTGATGAAATGCATGAAGCGTGTCACCTCCTCGTCGCCGACGGCAATGTTTCCGCTTGTCTCGTAAGCGATGTGCACCTCGTGTCCTTGGCTGACGAGTCGCTGAATGGTGCCGCCCATTGAGATGACGTCGTCGTCGGGATGAGGCGAGAACACCAGCACGCGCTTGGGGTAGGGGGTGGCACGCTCGGGGCGATGGGTGTCGTCGGCGTTGGGCTTGCCGCCCGGCCATCCTGTTATCGTGTGTTGCAGGTCGTTGAAAATCTTTATGTTCGCATTGTAGGCCGAGCCGTAGCGGGCGAGCAGTTCTGAGAGCCCGTTCTCGTTATAGTCCTTGTTGGTCAGTTTCAGGATGGGCTTTCCCGTGAGCTGGCAGAGCCAGACGAGTGCTGAGCGCACCAGCTTGTCGGTCCATGAGCACGATGCGACGAGCCAGGGGTGCACGATGCGTGTCAGTCGCGACGCGGCAGCGAGGTCGATTACCACGTGGGCATCGTTGTGTGTCTGGAGGAATGTGGCGGGTATGGTGTCGCTCACGGTGCCCTCTACGGTCTGCTGTATAATTTCGGCTTTCTCTTCGCCCCATGCGGTGAGGAATATCTTGCGGGCGGAGAGTATGGTGGCGATGCCCATGGTCAGCGAGCATGGCGGCACGGGTTCTGTCAGTCCGAAGCTCATGGTCATCTCCTCGCGTGCGGTGGCATCGACGAGCATGATGCGTGTGGCCGATGTCAGCGACGAGCCGGGCTCGTTGGTGGCAATGTTGCCCATGCGCCCGATGCCCAGCAGCATGATGTCGATGCCGCCCTGCTCGCGGATGAGCTTCTCATAGACGCGGCAGTGGTGGGTCACCTCGTCCTGGGCTATGCCGCCGTCGGGCGAGAACACCTGCGTGTCGGGGATGTCCACATGGTCGAGAAACCGCTCGTGCAGCTGTGTCAGGCTGCGCACGGCGGCATTTGCCGACAGGGGGAAATACTCATAGGCGTTGAACACCACGACGTTGCTGAAGCTGAGCCCCTCGTCGCGGTGCAGCCTGATGAGTTCGTCGAAGACGGGTGTGAGCGAGAGACCCGTTCCTAGCCCGAGCACGCACCGTCGCTCGGCCATCCGTGCGAGCCGTATCTCCGCTCCAATCTGTTCGGCGATGTGCCGCGCGCCCTCCACCGACGACGGGAAGATGTCGGTCGGAATTTTCTCCATGCGCGTAATTTCCGAGCGCTCAACAGCTGTTCGGGGTTGATAAAATTCTACGGGAACTTTGTTCAGGACGATTTGTGAACTCAAATTCAGTTTCATAGTGCCATCAATTAAAAAGGTCGTTCTAACTATATTACGCTGCAAAATTATGAAAAAAAGCATAAAGCGCAAAAGAAAACGTGTTTTTCTTTTGTTTTGTTCTCCATTTTTTGTCGAAATCTTAAAAAATACAAAATCGGAGGCTCGAATTGTTAAATTTCGGGGATTTCCGGCATCTGATTTTAACGTTGCAGAAGCCCTTGAAAACCATCGGGTGGGACAACTGCCCGCCGAGGTCGGAAAAGCGGCACAGCGAGGACGCTTTGTAAGTCGCTGCAAAACAGCGACATACAGAACATCTCACCATTCACTTCTCACCACTCACTTCTGAAACATATATCTCTCAGCTCTGAGACATATATGTTTCGGGTCATGAAAGACCGTCTTTCGGAGTGCGAAAGACCATGATTTGTGAGGTGAAACATATATGTTTCGAGGAAAAAGGGGTGTGAAGGGGGAGTGAAAGGGTGGTGAAAGGGGTGTGAAGGGTACGGCAGGGGCATTTTTTGAAATGTTAAAATGAAAATCCGGTTTTAACATTTCACCGCTTTCCTTTTTCTTTCTTTTGTCGGTGGTTTTATCTGTCTGTGGCTTTCCCGAAGACGAATTTTCTGGAGGGGGAGGTTCATTTTGGGAGGTTGATTTTTGGCTTTTCCGATTTATTGTTGTATTTTTGCACGGAAATAGTAAACAGAAATATTTTAATGATACAATGAAACAGACTATTCTTGTAACGGGCGGAACCGGATTTATCGGTTCGCACACGACGGTTGAGCTGCAACAGGCAGGCTACAACGTCGTTATTGTTGACAATCTCTCAAACTCCAAGATCGAGGTTCTCGACGGTATTGAACAGATTACGGGTGTGCGCCCGGCATTCGAGCAGGTTGACCTGCGCGATGCCGAGGCCACCGAGGCCGTGTTCCGGAAATATCCCGACATTGAGGGCATTATCCACTTCGCCGCCTCGAAAGCTGTGGGCGAAAGTGTGGAGAAACCACTGCTCTACTATCGCAACAACATCACCTCGCTCATCAATCTGCTGGAGCTCATGCCGAAGTACGGCGTGAAGGGCATCATCTTCTCCTCGTCGTGCACCGTCTATGGTCAGCCCTCGAAAGAGAATCTGCCCGTCACCGAGCAGGCTCCCATACAGAAGGCGCTCTCGCCCTACGGCAACACGAAGCAGATCAACGAGGAGATCATACAGGACTATATCCACTCGGGTGCCCCCGTGAAATCGATTATCCTGCGCTACTTCAACCCCATCGGGGCGCATCCCTCGGCACTCATCGGCGAGCTGCCTATCGGCGTGCCCATGAACCTCATCCCGTTTGTCACGCAGACCGCCATCGGCGTGCGCAAGCAACTCAAAATCTTCGGCAACGACTACAACACCCCCGACGGCACATGCATACGCGACTATATCTACGTGGTCGATCTGGCCAAGGCTCATGTGAAGGCCATGACACGCGTGCTCGATGAGGACGGCGACAGCGTGGAGGTGTTCAACATCGGTACGGGTCGCGGTCTTTCTACGCTTGAGGTGGTAGAGGGCTTCGAGAAGGCCACGGGCGTGAAGCTCAACTGGGAATACGCTCCGCGCCGCGAGGGCGACATCGAGAAAGTATGGGGCAATGTCGATAAGGCCAACCGTGTGCTGGGCTGGAAAGCCGACACACCGGTCGATGAGGTGTTGGCCAGCGCGTGGCGCTGGCAGAAAAAGCTGCGCGAGGACGGGGTGATGTAGTGGAAGCCGCGCATCGCTAATGAAAAATGAAAAATGAGAAGTGAAAAATGAATAACGGAAACATTGACATCCGCGAGTTGAATATGCGGATAGAACAGCAAAGCGGCTTTGTGACCGACTTGGTGACGGGCATGAACCGCGTCATCGTGGGACAGCGCCACTTGATAGACTCGCTGCTGATAGCCCTCCTGAGCGACGGCCACATTTTGCTTGAGGGCGTGCCGGGACTGGCAAAGACACTGGCCATAAAGACACTCTCTGATTTGATAGCGGGCGAGTTCTCGCGCATACAGTTCACCCCCGACCTGTTGCCTGCCGATGTGGTGGGCACGCTCATCTATTCGCAGAAGGATGAGCGTTTCTCGGTGAAGCGCGGACCCGTGTTTGCCAACTTCGTGCTGGCCGACGAAATCAACCGCGCGCCGGCAAAGGTGCAGAGCGCGTTGCTGGAGGCCATGGAGGAGCATCAGGTGACCATCGGCGAGGAGTCGTTCGACCTGCCGCGTCCGTTCATGGTCATGGCCACCCAGAACCCCATCGAGCAGGAAGGCACCTACGAGCTGCCCGAGGCTCAGGTGGACCGCTTCATGATGAAGGTCATTGTGGGTTATCCGACCCTGGAAGAGGAGAAGGCTATCATCCGCGAGAATATCGGCAAGGGCGGATTGCCCAAGGTGTCGGCGGTGACAACGGCAGACGAGATATTGCGTGCCCGCGAGGTCGTGGGCGATGTCTATCTGGATGAGAAAATCGAGCAGTATATCGCCGACCTCGTCTTCGCCTCGCGCTATCCCGAGCGCTATGGCCTTCGCGAACTGAAGGAACTGATTGCCTTCGGCGGCTCACCGCGTGCAAGCATCAACTTGGCGAAGGCCGCTCGCGCCTACGCCTTTGTGAAGCATCGCGGCTATGTAGTGCCCGAGGACGTGCGCGCCGTCGCCCACGATGTGATGCGCCACCGCATCGGCATTTCCTACGAGGCAGAGGCAAGCAACGTGACGGGCGAGGAAATCGTCTCGAAGATTATAAATAAGGTCGAAGTGCCTTGACGATGGAGGCAACAGAGCTACTGCGAAAAGTACGGCGCATAGAGATCAAGACTCGCGGACTGAGCCGAAACCTGTTTGCCGGTGAATACCATTCGGCGTTCAAAGGGCGCGGCATGGCCTTCGCTGAGGTGCGTGAATACCAGTTCGGCGACGACGTGCGCGACATCGACTGGAATGTGACGGCACGGTTTCACCGCCCATACGTGAAAGTGTTTGAGGAAGAGCGCGAGCTGACACTGATGTTGCTCATCGATGTCAGCGGGTCACTCGACTTCGGCACACGCGGACAGATGAAAGGCGAGATGGTGACGGAGATAGCCGCCACACTGGCTTTCTCGGCTTTGCAGAACAACGACAAGGTGGGTGTCATCTTCTTCTCCGACCATATAGAGAAATTCATCCCCCCGAAAAAAGGACGCCGGCACATCCTGCGCATCATCCGCGAGATGCTCGACTTCAAGGCGGAGAGCAAGCGGACGGACGTGGGTGCGGCGATGGAGTATTTCTCGCGCATGATGAAACGCCGCTGCACGGCTTTTGTGCTGAGCGATTTCTATGGAAGGAAAGAGTTTGAGCATGAACTGCAGATTGCAAGCCGGAAACACGACATCGTGGCCATTCAGGTCTATGATGAACTGGCGAAGAGCCTGCCCGACGTGGGGCTGATGAAGGTCGTCGATGCCGAGACAGGGCACGAGATGTTTATCGATACGAGCTCGGCGAAATTGCGAAG
Organism: Prevotella sp.; assembly: GCA_017442765.1. The sequence goes on from JAFRZC010000138.1 coordinate 10,328, forward strand.
AGCTCATGGAGATTATTTCCGCCGGCGGCAGGAAAACTTGCGGGAATTGTTTGCCAAATGCGATGTCGATTGGACATCGGTGGCCACGCACGGGGACTTTGCCAAATCGCTGCTTGGACTATTTAAGATGAGAAGGAGCTAACGAGGAATGATGAGGAAACTTTTTATAGCACTTATCACTTGTCACTTATCGCTTATCACTTCTGTGGCTCAGGTGCAAGTGGAGGCGCGTATCGACTCGGTACAGATGTTCATCGGCCAGCAGGCGCATCTGACGATTGACGTGACTGCCGACAAGGGAGCACGGGTAGAGTTCCCGAAATTGTCGGCCCGGCAATACTTGGTGCCGGGAGTGGAAGTTGTGGAAGTGTCGAAAAACGACACTTCGGAAATCGACGGCAAACAGAAAATCACAAAGGTGCTCACGCTCACAAGTTTCGACAAACATCTCTATGCCATTCCTGGTATGACCGTGAAAGTAAACGGAAAAGCTTACAAGGGTAACCAGCTGGCATTAAAGGTGTTAACGATGGAAGTCGATACCCTGCATCCCGAGCAGTTTTTCCCACCGAAGGACGTACAGAACAATCCGTTCATGTGGAGCGAGTGGACACCGCTAATCTGGTTGAGCCTGTTGATGCTGGTGCTTTGCGCGCTGGCTTTCTATCTGTTCACAAGAGTGAAGAAAAACAAACCGGTTATCAAGCGTGTCCGTACGGTCAAGCGGCTGCCCGCCCATCAGAAGGCGCTGGACGAGATAAAACGACTGAAAGCCGAGAATATGACCGTCTCGGAAGACCAGAAGACTTATTACACGCGGCTGACCGACACGTTGCGGCACTATATTGAAGAACGTTTCGGGTTTAGTGCGATGGAGATGACCACCAGCGAGATTATCGGATGCTTGCAACAGACGGGCGACGAGGTGATGATTGACGAGTTGCGCGAGCTGTTCCAGACGGCCGACCTTGTGAAGTTTGCCCAGCATTCGGCGCTCATCAACGAGAACGACATGAACCTGGTCAATGCAATAAACTTCATCGACCAGACAAAACAGGATAAACTTCCGGTGGAAGAGAAAATCGATCCGCAAGTCAGCCAGGAAGAAAAAAAGGAACAGGAAGCCCGACGGTTGATAAAGTTGACGATTGGCGGTCTTCTCATTGCCGTATTTGCCATTCTGGTTTATATCGTCTATCGCATTTGGTATTTATTATTCTGAAAGGGTTAGAAGTTGGAATTTGCAAATAAAGAATATTTCCTCTTATCGCTTTTGCTGATACCTTACATCTGGTGGTATTTCAGATACAGGAAGCATCGTGAGCCTACACTCAGGATGAGCGACACGTTTGCCTATCAGAAAGCTCCGAAAAGCTGGCGGATGCGCATCATGAACCTGCCGCTCCTGCTTCGAAGTTTGTTGTTTTTGACCCTTTTGGCCATACTCGCACGCCCACAGACCCGCAATTCGTGGGATAATAAGACGGTGGAGGGCATCGACATCATGATGGCAATGGATGTTTCAACTTCCATGCTCACGCAAGACTTGAAACCCAACAGACTCGATGCTGCCAAGGCTGTAGCCCGCGAATTTATCTCCGACCGTGAGAACGACAATATCGGACTGACCATCTTTGCAGGAGAGGCTTTTACGCAATGCCCGATGACCAACGATCATGCCTCGTTGCTCAGCCTATTGCAAAATGTGAGAACCGACATTGCCGCCCGGGGACTTATCTCTGATGGAACGGCTATCGGCATGGGACTCGCCAATGCTGTTTCGAGATTGAGAGAGTCAAAGGCCAAGAGCAAGGTGGTCATCCTGCTTACCGATGGCAGCAACAACATGGGCGACATCTCGCCGATGACCAGCGCACAAATAGCCAAGAGTCTCGGCGTTAGAGTTTATACCATCGGCGTCGGCACAAACGGCGTGGCACGCTTTCCGATGAGCGTCGGGGGTACTACACAATATATAAATGTATCCAGCGAAATCGACACGAAGACCCTCACCGATATTGCCGCCGCCACCGACGGACAATTCTATCGTGCTACTAATAACAAGGAGCTGAAGCAGATATACAAGGATATAGACAAGTTAGAGAAGACAAAAATGAATGTCAAGAAGTTCTCCAAACGCTACGAGGCCTACCAACCGTTTGCCGTGGTCGCCTTGTTGTTACTGCTTGTCGAGATAGTGCTGCGCTTTACTCTGTTAAGGCGATTGCCGTAGAAAAGTTGATGAAAACGAAAGACTGATAGATAGAAATGTTTAGATTTGAATCGCCCGAATATCTTTGGCTGTTGCTTGCCATTCCCCTTATCGCTGGTTGGCGATATGTCAGCCACCGGCAACAACTGGCAAAGTTGCAGACACTCGGACAGCGCCAGTTGCTCGGTTCGCTCATGCCTGGCGTGTCAAAATGGCGACCTGTAATAAAGTTCTCCCTTTTGCTAACAGCGTTGTCGCTCATCATTATCATGCTTGCCCGTCCGCAGACAGGAGCAAAAATATCGAACGAGAAACGAAACGGAATAGAGACCATCATCGCCCTTGACATCAGCAATTCCATGCTGGCCAAGGATGTCTCCCCATCGAGGTTGGAAAAAAGTAAGATGCTTGTGGAAAATCTTATCGACCATTTCACGAACGATAAAATCGGTCTTGTGGTCTTTGCCGGCGATGCTTTCGTGCAATTGCCGATTACAAGCGACTACGTATCTGCCAAGATGTTTCTGCAGAACATCTCTCCCTCGCTCATCGCCACGCAGGGAACCGATATAGCCGAGGCACTCCAATTGTGTCAGAGCAGCTTCACACAACAAGAGAAGGTCGGACGTGCCATTATCGTCATCACCGACGGCGAAGACCATGAGGGTGGGGCAGTAGAGGCTGCAAAGGCGGCGAGAAAGAAAGGGATGAATGTCTTTATTCTTGGCATAGGCAGTACGAGTGGTGCACCGATTCCCGTGGGCGAAGGTGAATATCTGAAAGATGCAACAGGGCAGACAGTGATGACGGCTCTCAACGAAAACATGTGCCGTGAAATTGCTGAAGCTGGGCGAGGGACGTACATCCATGTGGATAACACCGGAGATGCGCAGGAAAAGCTTAATGCAGAGCTCTCGAAGTTACAAAAGGGTGAGACTCAGCATGTGGTTTACAGCGAATACGAGGAACAGTTCCCTGCGTTTGCCATCCTTGTTCTCGTCTTGCTCATCATAGAGATTTGCGTATTAGAGTCGAAAAACAACAAAATCAATCTTTCTGACTTGTTCTCAAGACTGAAAAAAGAAAAGTAAAAGATGAATTATAGGATATTACTTCGAGTGGCAGTGATATTTATCACTTATCACTTATCACTTACCACTTCCTCAGCGCAGGCGCAGAACGACCGCGACTGCATCCGAAAGGGCAACCGTCTTTATCGCGGCCAGCAGTACGGGAAAGCTGAGGCGGAATATCGCAAGGCTCTCTCACATAACGGGCAGAATGCTCAAGCCCATTACAATCTTGGCTGCGCTTTGCTCATGCAGCAGAAAGACTC
>JAFRZC010000139.1 GCA_017442765.1 Prevotella sp.
CGTATAAAAATGTTAATTACAGATTGTCGCTTTTTGCTGGTTTCAGGTCGGAAAAATGCCCTTTCACCTCTCTTTTATACCCTCATCCCTCTTCTTTCATCCCTCATCCTTTCCGAAACATATATGTTTCACCTTCCGAAACACGGTCTTTCGCATCGCAAAACACGGTCTTTCGGAAGGTGAGACATATATGTCTCGCAGGTGAGAGGTATATGTTTCAGAAGTGAAAAGTGAAGAGTGAAAAGTGACAAGCGGGGCGAAGCTGTTGATGCTCAGCGAGATAACAGTCTGTGCAAAAACAGCCCGTTTTTCGCATAAAATGTAACGTCGGAGGGATTTACGGCAGAAACGGGCCGTTTTTTGTCGCCCCAAGTGTTAACAATTCTAAAATTCTGACCCCTCCGGGCTACCCCCGCCGCCTCCCTAAAGGGAGGGCAGGGAGAGGCCGCCCCTCCGGGTTTTCCCGTCCCGAACCGAGGTAAAACAATCGCTGAAACCTATCAACCTATCTGAAAATGCGGCTTTCCAGGAAAAATAGACAAATTTGCTGAAAAAATAAACAAATTTGCGCATGATTATAAGAAAAAAGTCGTATCTTTGCCACAAATTTAATAACCAATTAAACCTGTTTTATTATGAAAAAGAGAAATTTACTCATTGCTGCCATGATGCTCATGGCCGGCAGCAGTTATGCACAAGTTGGTGTCGATGTGGACGAAGGCGAATACATCGACCTGCTTCCCGAAGGTGTTACCGCCAACGTGAAGTATGAGAAGAAATGGGACAAAGAGAAGAACATCGTCGTGGCCGGCTCGCCGCAGAAGGGCTACATGGCCTTCTTCGCCGCCACCGACGCTGAGCATGGTGAGGAGCTCTGGGTGACCGACGGCACCAAGGAGGGCACCCACATGGTGAAGGACATCATCGAGGGTCCGTCGTCGTCGGAACCCTCCTATCTGGGCCGGCTCAACGACAAGGTGCTCTTCTCCGCCGTTGATCCCGACTATGGCCGCCAGACCTTCGTGAGCGACGGCACCGAGGAGGGCACGTTCATGCTGGCCGCCACCTACTCGTTCGGTGACGGCGACCCCGCGGGATTTATCCAGATGAACGAGAAGCAGGCCGTCTTCATCGCCTACGACGACCACAGCTACAACTATGAGCCCGGGAACCCGATGCGCTGGCTCTGGGTGACCGACGGTACACCCGAGGGCACGCAGCGCGTGGTGAGCGACCCCGACGCGCCGAACCAGGCCGACTGCCGCTTCCCCGGACAGGACAACACCAATCAATATACCACATACGTGCGCGTGGGACGGCGCGTGTTCTTCAAGGCCGACCAGACCGACCACATGACCGGTGAGGAACTGTGGGTGACCGACGGAACAGAAGAGGGCACCTACCTCGTCATGGACATCAACTGGGAGGCCGGTGCACTGCCCGGACAGACCCGCAACTGCGGACTCGACAACCTCATGAACTACTACAACGAGAAGTGCTTCTTCCAGGCATGGACGCCCGACTTCGGCGGTGAACCCTGGGTGACCGACGGCACTAAGGGCGAGGCCGTGCAGCCCAACGGTGAGGGCGACGAGCACACCTACATGATTTACGACACCCATCCCGGAAAGAACGAGAACGGCATCGGCTTCCACGCCGGAACCTTCGCCGCAAGCGTTGAGCCCTACGGCGACTACATGACGTGGCGCGGCTGGGACAACCGCTACGGATCTGAATTTGGTTTCTCAAATCTGGAGAAGGGCAACTACACCTGTCTCGACATCAACAAGTGGGAACCCTCGGTAGATCATAACGGATGGTCTGACCAGGGTGCCGTCTTCGACGGTCTCTACTTCTTCTGCGCCACCACTGCGCACGATGCCACCCGTCCCGACTGCCATGGCGGTGAGCTCTGGTGCTTCGACGGTGAGAAAGTGTGGGAGCATCGCGACTTTGTGCCCGGCACCGCCAGCAACTGGGTGAAGGAACCCATGGTGATAGGTGGGTCGCTGTACTGGTTCAACGAGACCAACGGCGAGTACGACCTCGGCTACGGCAACGGACTCTACCGACTCGACAGCAAGGATGCCAAGCCCGTGGTCTGCAACCGCATCCTCAACGACCCGCGAGGCGACAACGTGCACACCCTGCGTAATCTCGACGGCTCGGTCATCTTCGCGTCGAACACCAGCTCGCGCGTCTATGTCTATAAATACACCAAACCCGGATGGGACGGCGAGAGCGACAAAGGCCGCATGGAGCCCGAGTTCCGCACACGTGCGGAGATAGAAAACTCCACTGCCATCTCCACGCTGAAAGCCGAGCCTACGACCGACAACGCCGTCTATACCGTCAACGGCATCCGCGTGGCCGACTCTGCCAAGAGCTACGGCAGCCTGCAGAAGGGTGTCTATGTCATCAACGGCAAGAAGGTCGTGAAAAGATAACACCCTCCCTGCAAATTTAGGAGCGCGGGTACCAACACCCGCTAATCACAAACCATGAATAGTGAACTATGAACGATAAACTGAAACGTATGGCCACGATGCTGATGCTACTCATGCTCAGCATCGCGGCCTTTTCGCAGAAGGTCACCGTGAAAGGCACCGTCACCGACGGCGCCGAGCCCCTCATGGGCGTTACCGTCATGGAGAAAGGCACCACGAACGGGGTCATCACCGACCTCGACGGCAACTACGCCATCAGTGTCGAGAAAGGAGCCACCCTGCGCTTCACCTACATGGGCTACGCCGACCAGGAGATAGCCGTAGGCAGCCGCACCCGCATCGACATCATCATGAGCGAGAACACCGAGATGCTCGACGAACTTGTGGTCATCGGCTACGGCGTGCAGCGCAAGAGCGACATCACCGGCTCTATCTCGTCGATAGCCGGTAAGGACATCAACGACATTCCCGTGGCCTCGGCCCTGCAAGCCCTGCAAGGCCGTGCTGCCGGCGTGACCATCATCCAGAACACCGGCGCACCCGGCTCGGGCACCACCATCAAGGTGCGCGGAACGGGTACCGTCAACGACTCCGACCCGCTCTATGTGGTCGATGGCTTCATCGTTGATAATATCGACTACCTGAACCCCAACGACATCGAGAACGTGGAGGTGTTCAAGGATGCCGCGTCGAGTGCCATCTACGGTTCGCGAGCCGCCAACGGCGTCGTCGCCATCACGACCAAGAGCGGCAAGGCCGGCAAGGTACACATCACCTACGACGGATTCTTCGGTATCTCCAATCCTTGGAAGGAAATCAAGGTGATGGACACCGAGAACTATGCGCTGATGCTCGACTATATCAATGACCAGCAACGCTACTCGGCCGACGGACGCATCTACCAGTCGATAGACGCCGACGGCAACTACTACGACGACAGCTACAAGCACTTCCTCGTCGATACCATCCGACAGAACTCCCCCGCCAGCTGGTGGGATGCCGTCACACGAACCGGCATCAAGCAGAGCCACGGCGTGAGCATCTCGGGCGGCAACGACGGAATGCAATATCTCGCCAGCGCGTCCTACTACGACGAGCGAGGTATCGTGCGCACCTCAGACTACCGGCGCTTTAATGCCCGCGTCAACCTGAAGATGCAACTGGCCAAATGGCTCACCATGACCACCAACCTCGGCTTCACCAACGAGCGGCGCAAGGGTGTGCCCGAAGGCTCGTCGAGCATCCTCAAGCAGGCACTCTACCAGAGCCCGATGGTGATGCTCTACAACTCGCGCGGCTACTGGTCGGAAAATCATCCGCTCGCCGTGCTCGACCGCAACCACGACCGCATGACGCGTAACCGCTTCGACATGAACCTCTCGCTCGACGCGAAGCTCATGAAATGGCTCACCTACCAGTTCAAGGCATCGTACTACATCGCCCCGCAGACCGACGATAACTTCTACGAGGTCTATAAACTCAACGAGGACTTCGCCATGGGCGACCTGACTACGGTCTACCAGAACAAGCCGCAGACCAACAAGTGGGAAATCAACAACCTGCTCACTTTCGCCTGGAGCGACAAGCACCATAGCCTGACCGTCCTTGCCGGACAGACGGCAGAGGGCTACAAATACACCTTCCAGCAATCGACCAAGCGCGGCACACCCTCGAACGAGGACGTGTTCCGCTATCTTACCAGCGCCTACACGGGCGACAAGACCTACGGACTGCCGCGCGAATGGACCGCCATAGGATGGCTCGGGCGAATCAACTATAGTCTCAACGACACCTATCTCTTCCAAGCCAACCTGCGTGCCGACGGATCTTCTAAGTTCTCAAAGCACAACCGCTGGGGCGTGTTCCCCTCGGTGTCGCTGGGATGGAAGTTCTCCAATGAGCCGTTCCTGAGAAACGTTGATTGGCTGTCGCTCGGCAAGCTGCGTGTGGGATGGGGTATTCTGGGTAACAACCGCATCGACGAACTGGCCCGCTACACCTATCTGAACAATGGCTACGACTATCCCTTCGGACTTGGCAACCACACCGTCTATCCGGGCATGACCGCCACCGTGTTGAAGAATGACGACATCAAGTGGGAGCGTACCGAGACCTTCAACATCGGTGCCGACCTCGGACTGTTCGACAGCCGGCTGCTCGTCACCGTCGAATACTTCAACAAGAAGACATCCGACATGTTGCTGCGCGTGCCGACCGTCATCTCCGCCGGTCTCGACCAGGCTCCGTTCACCAACGCCGGAGCCGTCAGGAACTACGGATGGGAGTACGACGTGAAGTGGCGCGACCGCATCGGCAAGGATGTCCGCTACGAGGTGGGCTTCAACCTCTCGTGGATGAAGAACAAGGTGAGCAGCCTCGGCACGGGCAACGAGCCTGTGTGGGGTGCATACCTTAGCGAGGGAAGCATCGGCGACTACGTGACGAAGACCGCCGTGGGACAACCCGTGGGCGCATTCTTCGGCTATGTCACCGACGGTATATTCAACACCGAAGAGGAGGTGATGGCCAGCGCACAGTATGAGCCCGGGAAGAATCCCTGGGAGCAGACCACACGCCCGGGCGACTTCCGCTTCAAAGACCTCAACGGCGACGGACGCATCACCGCTGAGGACCGTACCTTCCTCGGCTCACCGCTGCCCAAGTTCGTCTTCGGTATTCCGCTTTCCATCGGCTACAAGAATTTCGACCTCTCGCTCTTCTTCCAAGGGCAGACGGGGAACAAGGTGTTCAACGTGACCGACTACTATCTCTACAATGCCGCCTCGGGCAATGTGCGCGCGGATATTCGCGGCGACCACTGGTCAGGCCAGTTGGACTCCGGACGTGAGTTCTTCCCCATTAACCTCGATGCCTCCGTGCCCGACCTGAGTGGCAACGACGCAGCCCGCAACTTCCGCGCCAGCGACTTCTTCGTTCACGACGGCTCATATATGCGGCTGAAGGAGCTGCGCCTGGTCTATAATGTACCGCAAAGGCTCATTGCCAAGGCGGGTATCGACAACCTCTCGCTGTCGCTCACAGGTTATAACCTGCTTACCTTCACCTCCTACAACGGCCTCGACCCCGAGGTGGGACGAACCGTGGGAACCGAGGGCACCAACCTCAGCATGGGTGTTGACCATGGTAATTATCCGCAGGCACGCTCGTTCACCTTTGGCGTGAAACTGGCATTCTAAGTAATATAAGAATAAAGCATTAAGAATTATGAATTATAGATTATTCATTAAAAAATATGCATTGTGCATTATGAATGGTGCATTGTGCATGCTGCTTTTCACTTCCTGTAGCGACTTCCTCGACAAAGAGATAGAGGGCAACGCCACCGACGAGACCTTCTACGACACACGCTACAAGATGCAGACGGCACTCAATGCCGCCTACGACGTGCTGCAGAGCGACCAGTACAACGATCAGGAGTGGCGCTTCGGCGAGGCCATTGCCGACAACATCATCGGCACCGACGAGGGCATGTCGTCGCAGATGGGACAGTTGGTGAACTTCCGTTTCAACACGTCGAACACCTGGATCCGCTCACGGTGGGAAATCAACTACAAGGGCATCCATCGCGCCAATCAGGTCATCGCCAACATCCATCGGGTGAAGATAGCCGACAATGCGCCCTCCACCTATCAGGGCATCCGCTATCTGCTGGCGCAGGCCAAGTTCCTGCGGGCATACTACTATTTCAATCTCGTGAAGACTTATGGTGGCGTGCCCATCCGGCCCGAGACAGAGTCGGTGGAGAAGCTTGTCGTCCCCCGCAGCACACGCGAGGAGTGCTATGCTTACATCGAGAAAGACCTGCGCGAGGCGGCCATCATGCTGCCTGCCGTCTATCCCAACAGTGCCGACGCGGGCCGCATCACCCTCGGTGCCACCGTCGGACTGCTCATGAAGGTCATCATGTACCAGGCCGTCCCTGGTCAGCCCTCAGAGAAATGGGAGCAGCTGCGCCAGCTGGGTGCCTATTTCATTGAGGGAGAGCAGATGAAGTTCAAGGACATCCTGCAGTTTGACGGCAGTGCCGAGGAGTTCGAGGCTTTGCGCCAGCGGCTATGGTTCAAACCTGCCAACCTCAGCAATGAGAGCGAGACCGTTGAGACTCCCGAGTCGAATCTGACACCGCTCAAGGGTGTCTATTCGCTCGAGTACAAGGACTATTACAACCAGCCGCTGCACGGCGGCGACCAGTGGGCGTATGTCTATCAGTGGTATGGCGACGGCGAGTTCTGCAAGGCCTCGGTCTTCGAGGTGGTGTTCAAGGAGAGTGCCGACGGCACCAACGGCGACACCAACGAGGGAGCCGGCATTGAGCATTTCGACAGCGGCAATACCGTCATGTACTGCACCAACGACATCATCGCCCAGCTCTTCGGCAGCGATGTGCGCAAGAAATTCATCATCTTCCACCAGACCACCACGCCCGACGGCGAGACATGGCAGGGCGGTGAGGGGCGCGGTGTGTCGCTCAAGTGGTACACCCCGCGCAAGGACCGTCCCAAGTATGCCGGCGACAACGGCCGCAACCGCCGCGTCATGCGCTACCCCGAGGTTGTCCTGATGTATGCCGAGGGTCTCAATGAGTGCGGCGACCGCGAGGGTGCGCTCACGTGGCTCAACACCTGTAAGGAGCAGGTGAACACCATCAACAGCGGCACCACCCTCTATACTGCCGGCAGCTACGGCTTCATCCGCGACCAGATCTGGCAGGAGCGCCGCATAGAGTTCGCCTTCGAGTGGGACCGTTTCTTCGACCTTGTGCGCCAGCATCGGGCTGCCAGTGTCATCAAGGCATACGGCGAGGGCCGTGCCAACCGCCGAGGCTATTTCTTCCGCGAAGGTGTGAACGAGTTGTTCCCCATTCCGCAAAACGAGATAGACCTCTCCAACGGTGTTGTCGAGCAGAACCCGGGATACTAATAATTGATAATTGAAAATTGATAATTGAGAATTATGATTAGTTTTGGTAAATCAGCAATAAGGATGCTGTTTATGGCAGCACTTGTCATTTGTCACTTATCTCTGGTCACCTCCTGCTCCGACGACAATCAGGAGGCGCGGCAGCCCGTGGCGACCGTCTCGGTTGACAAGACCGACCTCGTCATCAACGAGTCGATGGAGATAACGTTCAGCGGTGTGGCCGACCAGGTGGTGGTTTATACCGGCGACGAGGGTCACGACTATGCCCTGCGCGAGCAGTCGAACACGGGACTGGTGATGAACAAAGGCCAGCTCACCTACTCGTATGCCGTGCCGGGGACGTTCCACGTGGTGGTGGTGGCCTCCACCTACGACACCTATCTTGCCGGCGGCTTGCAGACCGCCACGACCGAGTTCGACGTGACGGTGACCGACAATATCGTGGATATCGACCGCCTTTATTCCAATATCACGCCCAACGTCTATTATGCCGAGCTCATCGGCGATGCCGACTGGGTGCTGCGCATACCCACGAAGCAGGTCTATAACCGTCGCGAGATTGCCCTCAACGCCAAGCGGCAGCGGCTTTCGTTCGACATTGCCAGCGACTCCACGAAGATTTTTGTCGATGACGTGATTTATGACACGCGAGCCTACTACGACCTCACGCAGACCCACCAAATCCACGTGAGTGCCTACTCGGGAGCTACGCGCGACTACACGCTCCACACGCTTGTCTATCCGGAGTTCTCGTCAATAACCCTCGACGGCAAGACAGCCACGCTCACGCGCGACGCGTTCTATCAGGACCTGCTCGTCTATAGCGCGGCCGTGACCAATCCGGCCGAGGCCGCTATCGTCTATACCTGTACCGACGATGTCAGACTCTATGCTGACGGTGTGGAGCTGCCCTCGGGCTCGACAGTCGATCTCACCGACACCGAGCGTGTCTATACCCTGCGGCGCATCTTGCCCGACCGTCCCGACATCTATGCCGACACCCGTGTGCGCTTCGTAAATGAATAGTGATGAAGATAAATAGTTTTGGTAAAATTCTGACAAGGACGCTGCTGGCAGCACTGCTCGCTTTTCGCTTTTCGCTTTTCGCTGCTTATGCCGGTGAGCCTTACAGCCGGTCGCGCCTCTTCTGGGACAACACCACGAAGACGACCATTTTCTCGGGCGGCAACTATGCCCGTGTGATAGAGCTGCGGGACGGCCGCCTGATGGCCACGTGCCAGAAGGGCGGCATCGTTGTCGCCTACAGCACGAACAAGGGAAAGTCGTGGTCGTCGGAGGAGCGCATCGCCTACAATCCCGATAAGGTGGCCGAATCCGTCCCCGACCTCATCCAGCTGGCTGACGGCACCATCATCGTGGCCTACAACCCCCGTCCGGCGGAGCCTTACAGCGAGGAACGCAAGTTCGGCATACGCTGCAAGCGCTCCACCGACAATGGTAAGACGTGGGGACCCGAGATTTTCGTCAACGATGCGTCTCATACCTTTGCCGATGGTTGCTGGGAGCCCTCCATGCTTCAGCTGCCCTCGGGCGAGGTGCACCTCTACTTTGCCGACGAGGGTCCCTACACCAACAGCAACGAGCAGCAGATCTCGCTCTGCCGGTCGTACGACGGCGGACAGACATGGACTGCGGCGCAGCGTGTCATCTTCCGTGCCGGCACGCGCGACGGCATGCCCGTGCCCCTCCTGCTCAAAGACGGGAAGACCATTGCCGTGGTCTTCGAGGACAACGGCTGGCCGGGTATCGGCGATTTCTTCCCCACCATCGCCGTCAGTCCGCTCGCCACCAACTGGAACAACTATTGGGTCGATGGCAACAGCTCCGCTCGCTGGCAGACCATCGCCTCCGACTACTCTCCCCGTCCATCCGGTGGGGCACCCTACCTGCGCATGCTTCCCACGGGCGAGACCGTCGTCTCGTGGCAGTCGTCCTACAAGAATAACGGGAAGCTCAACCTCTGGGTAGCCGTCGGCAACGAGGAGGCCAAAGACTTCCGCGACCTTTCCACGCCCTTCGGTAATGGGCAGGGCAACACCGTGACGTGGAACTCCGTGGCCGTGGTCGATACCGGCGTGGTGATGGCCATAGGCAACGTGAACGGACAGATACAAGCCATCAAGGGCTACCCCAAGCGGCAGTTCGAGGCCGCCTACGGTTCGCCCAAGATCGACGGCAAGCTGACCCGCAACGAGGGCTATCTCACCTCAGCCGCCACGCAGATCACCATGGGTCAGCAGATTGGCTCGGCGCTCTTCGGCGACCTGGCCTACGACCGCGACTCGCTCTATCTCTTCTTCCGTGTCAGCGACCGCACACAGCACGATGTCGGACAGGAAGACGGTGTGCGCGTGAGCATCGATGCCGTAGGAGCCTTCTCCGATGCCACCGAGAACGTGGCACCGGGGCTCTATCGCTATTTCTTCAAGATATCCGGAGCCATGACGGCAGAGCACGGCGAGCGGAAAATCTGGCGTTCCTACAGCGACTTCGCCGACATCCACTTTGTCGCCTCCCGCACCTCGACCTATTATATCCTCGAGTGCGCCATACCCTGGACACACTTCGGGCTCACCGCACCGCTCAGCCGCGAGGCTGCTGAGGCGATGCCGATGGCCATCAACATCGAGCTCTTCGACTACGTCAGCGGCTACGTCACCGAGACCATCCCCGATGCCCTGGCCAATCGCTCGTCCACGTGGATGCCCCTGAAGCTCCTCACTGCCGACTTCCCCACAGGAATAGACACCCCCCTTTCATTCCCCCCGAGAGGGGAAGTTGCTAATGGCGAAGCCTCCCCTCAGGGAGGTTTGAAGGGGGTCTCCGTTTACGACCTGCAAGGCCGTCGTGTAAGCCTTCCCTCGGGGAGGACTGGAGGGGGGTCTTCATCTCTCATCTCTCATCCCTCATCCAAACCGGGTATTTATATCGTGGGAGGCAAGAAGATAGTGAGAAAATGAATTAACGTTTATTTGTAAAAATGGGAGATTGAAATGTTAATTTCAATCTCCTTTCTTTTTGTAATTTCCCGTCCGAAAAATGGCATTTTCTCACCCTTTCACACCCTCTTTTCTCATCTCTCTCCCCTCATCCTTTCCCAAACATATATGTTCCACCTTCCGAAACACGGTCTTTCGCATCGCCAAACACGGTCTTTCGGCAGGTGAGACATATATGTCTCGCAAGTGAGAGATATATGTCTCAGAAGCGAGAGGTGAGAGGTGAGGGATGAAAGGCGGTCAAAGCCGCTGAGCCTCAGCGAGATAACAATCCGCACAAAAACAGCCCGTTTTTCTGATAAATTCATCGCCGATACTGGAAAATCCAAAAAGTGGCCTCTGAAAGTGTTAAACCAAAACGCCAAAACTGTTAAATTTTGTCATATTCATCCACCGTGACGATGGCGCTGTATCCGCCGACGAGCTGCTCTCCCTCGTGGCGGTTCACGCCCGCATAGGCGAGGCTGCTGTCCTCGTAGCGTTTGAACTTATACACGGCATCGTTCATCAACGCCTCGTTGAACACGTTAAGGCTTACCAGCAGTGCAAAGTCCTGCTTTGTCAGCCCCGTCACCCGCTCAAACAGTTGTGGCTCTAATTGCAGGATGACATCCTTCAGCGAATACTCGCGAAAATCGGTGAGATACATGAAGATGGGGATGCGTGTGGCAAACTTCATCAGCTTCTCCTGTATCTGCCGGCGCTTGCTCTTGATCTCTTTCTCCTCGGCTGAGAGCTCTTTCCTCTCCTTGCCCGACAGCCCATCCTCATGCTCCCTGCGTTTCTTCTTGATGACATCGGTCTTGTTGATGATGGTCTCAATGTCCTGGTTCAACGAGCGGAATCCCTCTATCTTCATCAGCGCTTCCATCGCCTGCTTGTTGTTCATCAGGCGCTGGAGCGTGAAGTTATCCACATTCACCAGCAGGGCACTCTCCCAGCGCCGTGCCAAGAGTGTGGCCGACGTGTTATTCATCGCCATGTCCAGCACATCGCTCGCCGAGAGTGCCTTCATCACGCCGTTCTCATAGCAGAGCACGGGCAGGAACTTGATAAAGTCATCGACGCATTTCTCGGGATTTCCCTCCTCCACGTTCAGCTGGCACGAGTAGTCGGCCACCTTGCGCAAGGCTCTGTTGGGCGAGAAGTCAAACACATAGCACACCTGCTTCAGTATCTCTACGCGATTCGGATGCAGGCCGTCGCTGTTGGTGATGGTCCAGGGCGACTGCACACGGAAAGCCGACTGGAAGTAGGTCTCTGGCGACGAGGTGTCGCGCAGCATGAAGATGCCGGTCCACGGGCGTACGGTGACGCCTGTGGTCAGCTTGCCGCAGGTCAGCGTGATGGTCTTGCAGTGCAGCGGGTCGGGGTGCGACATGGCTTGCTCTACCGGTGGCAGTGCCTGCTGCCCGATGCCCGCCCTTGTACCCGCGCAAACCACCACGCGATAGTCGTGGTAAAAAGTGTTCTGCAGTTCAGTCAGCAGGTTGCGCATGGCGAAACACGCTGCCACGTTGGGCAGAAACCACAGCGTGTGGTTCATGTTCGTGTAGAGGTCGCCGTTGAGAAACGGCAGCGGAGGCTTGCGGTTGCCGGCCTTCAGGTCGCTGAGCGAGGTCGGCAGATACTGGCCCCGCAACATGTCGAGCCACTTCTGCACCTCGTCGTGGTGCTTGAACACGGCTTCCTCACCCTTGCCCTCTGCCTCGAAGAAGGAATTTAGGTCGAACTCGTCAAACTCTCCTTCCTCCGCCACTCTCGATATTTCCGCCGGCAACTGATAGGTCAGCAGCACCATCTTCGGTAACGAGGCGTAGGGGTTATCCGGTTTGTCACCCCATTTCTCTTTTTCCCGCTGCTCGTCGGAGTAGGTCCAGTTGTAGATCTGTTCCTCGATGAACTCACCCGAGGCAATGGCGCGGAAGGGCGTGCCCGACAGATACAGATAGTGATTAGAGGTAATGGGAATCAAATCCTCGTCAAAATAGTCGGGATTTCCAATCTCGCTGCCTAAGTCCTCACTGACGCCAATCAGCTCTTTGGCGTTCTCGCGCCACGCGCCGTAGTGGTATTCGTCGAGCACGATGCAGTCCCAGTTGAACGCCCGCGCCCATTCATGCTTCAGCTTCATGCCGCCACTGGCGGTGTTCTTTCCTAAGAAGTCTTGGAACGAGCCAAACACCACCATCGGCCTCGACAGGTCGGCATGGTGAAACTGATAGTCAATCGTCGCCTCGGGATTACGGGCGATGAACTGCCAGCCGTCGAAATCCACGTGCGTCATCAGGTCCTCCTCCCACGCTTGGGCTACGGCGGGCTTGAACGTCAGCACCAATACGCGCGTCCACCCCATGCGCTTCGCCAGCTGGTAGGTGGTAAAGGTTTTGCCGAACCGCATCTTGCAGTTCCAGAGGAAGTGAGGTGTGCGAGGCTCCCCTACTTCCCTTCCGAGGGGGGATGATTCTTTCCTAAAGCTCTTGAAGTAGGCCGCCGTCTTATCGACCGCCGCCTGCTGCTCCGGTCTCATGCCGAATGTCTTGTCGCGGTTCCAGGCCACATCCATCCTTTCCCTGACGGCCACAATAGCCGCCTTTACCTGCTGCGGCGTACAGCGATACCACTCTCCCTCGATATGCCGACAGCCCATTTTCACCAGTTGGCGATGCACGTCGTGGTCCATAAACGCTGTGCCGTCCTGCCGCATGGCACTCTCCTCGACCAATATGCGGTAAGGAGGCTCGCCGGGGCGCACGATGTTATATTGCTGGCGCACACGCTCCTGCACGCCAACAGTCGTATAGCCCACCTTCAGCAGTCCCTTCAGCTGCGGGTCATACTTGTCCTCATACGCATAGATCATCGGAGCCGACTCCGACTTCTTCGGAAAATAATTCTGTGTTGTTGCCATAACCTTTCTTTCTCGTTATGGCGCTCTTATCTTGTGGGAGCTTCTAGCCTTTCTAGCCAATCTAGCCTTTCTATATAATCTAGCCTTTCTAGCCAATCTAGCTAATCTAGCTAATCTAGCTTCTCTATCCCTTCTCTTCCCCCCTCGCTGTCAGCTTGGCCTCCAGCTCTGCTATACGGCGGTTGGCCTGCTCCAGTTCCTGCTTCAGCCGTGCAATCTCCTCGCGCTGGTTGGTGCGATAGCCTAAGCGGGCAGCGGTCATCCGCTCCTTGATGCCTCCTTCTTTGATGAAAGTCTCTTCCAACTGTTTCTGATAGGTGGTCATCATCTTATCGACCATGTGGCAGAGCGTCAGGGCGATGTTTGCCATCTCCTCGTCAGACCATTTCTCAAAGTAGCCCTGATAGTCTTCGATACGGTTGTGCTTTCGGCAGAACTTCAGCATCCCGTCATAGCGGACATGCTTTTGGCCCCATCGTTCCAGATGCCGCGAGGTGATATAGTCCTCGTAGTCCTCCTTCAGTTCCTTGATGCTGCTGCGGGCTACATTCAGCAGTTTCAGCTCCATCTCTGTTGAGGTGACACCGTCGGCTGAGCCTTCAACGATGTTCTGCTTTCCGCTGCGGGCTGCCTGCACCATCTGGTCAATAGTACGGTCGCCGCGAGTAAGGAAACGCTTTGTAAAGACATACGTCAACTGATAGAGCACGTTTGCTTTCTGGTAGAAATACAATCCTTCCCAGTTGGCTTGTTTGCGTAGCACTTGTGGAGTGGTATGGTCCATCGTGTTTTGGTTTTGAGGTCAAAATTACTATATTTTCCTCATACCGCCAAACATCATTCCCACAAATTGTCAAAGAGCGCCTGTTATTATTTCTTTTATTCTTTTTTGTTTTATTCCATTGGTCGTATCATCGATTCGATAAACTGTATCTCCTCATCCGTCAAACCGTATTTCTTATAAAGCTCCTCATCCGTCCAAGGCTTTGAGAAGTCTTGAAGGGGAACAAGAACGTAAGCTTCGCGTGACAAATTGATTGATGAGAGGGATTGAAGAATAAGAAACCGAACGAATGAAGTTCTGAGGTAATTATAAAAGTTTAGAGCATTATTTCTTGAATCGCATACACCTCCTATTACATAAGAATCGGTACAGATTTCATTAGGTCCAAGAAGACGCATACTTGAAAAAACTTTATACTTTCCTGTAGATTTATCTGGTTCACCAGCATGTTCGCTTGTAACTCGACCTATCATTACTTTATATTTATTAATACTGTTTTGTCCTTGTGTTATGCTTTTTACACTAACGTATCCTTCACCTTGACTTGATATTAATTTGATTGAATTTGATGAACTTTGGCTTGAACCACGCTCATTTGTAGCAAATCCATAAGGATTACGAGTACTAATTAAATTTACCAAGTTGTTTTCTTTCTTTGATTTTATTTTATTGATAATTGATATTGACTCGTTATAACGGATAAAAACAGGATATTCATTAAGTGGTCTTGTGGCAGTATTAGCTATACCTCCGATAATGTTAGTGACTTCACAAGGGCCTGAGTAATTTAAATTCCACAAGAAATACGAAACTCCACCACCAATACTAGTTCCAGGAAAACATTCTTTCGCATTTTGATAATCAACAAGATGTGATATATGCTGACTATTGAGCATACGCTCTCTAAATCTATCTAATCCCTTTCCACCTGCAAACCATCTAGAAGGTATAATCATACATAAGTATCGTGGAGTAAGTTTCATCGCTTGCTCTACAAAGTAGTGATATATTGGTTTTGCACTAGCAGCATTTCCTCCATCACTCAACTGATACGGCGGGTTGCCGATTATTACATCGAAAGTCATATTGTTATAAAGTTCGTTTGGATTATCTGTGTGAATAAACTCGTATGCGTGGGTTTCAAGGTCTTCGCCTCGATCATAAACCTCCTGCGAGGCACCACAATAGCGACACTTGCCGTTATGCCAAGTGTGTTGGATTTCGGAGAAACGGATGTTTCCGTCGTTATCGTTGAAGTGCGAGAGGCTGTACTTGCTGCTGGCATCCTTCGAGCAATAAAGGCTACGGCGACTCATCAACGAGGTCAATCGGGTAATGGCGATGCCATAAAGCTGGTGGTGCATGATATGGTCGATTCGGCTTTGCAGGTCGGGAATCGTATTGGCCAGACCGTCAATCAGCCGCTTGGCGATTTCACGAAGAAATACCCCGCTCTTTGTGCAAGGGTCGAGAAACTTGGTGTCAGGACTGCGGAAAAGTTCCTGCGGCAACATGTCGAGCATCTGGTTAGCTAATTGCGGCGGCGTAAACACCTCGTCGTTGCTCAGATTGGCTAAGCACGACAGCACGTCGGGATTGTAGTTTAGTCTATTCATAGTCGGGTAGTTTTAGGTAGTCGGTCAAGGGATATTCCCGCTTGGGCAGATGGACAAAGGTGGGCTCGCCAGTGTCGGCAAAGAGCAGGCCTTCTTCGCCAGCCTTCGGCTTGTCATATTCCACATTCCTGAGCAGCTCGGCCAGTTCAAAGTCACGCCGCTTCACCTTGCCGTCCATACCAATGAAGGTCCATTCACAGAAGGTGATGGGCAAGCCCCCTCCAACCTCCCCCGATAGGGGAGGCTCTGTCAGCATGGTAAGGGCATCGCCGCAAAGGATGTTTTTCTTCAAAAGGAATCGGATACATCGCTCTAACTCGGGCGAAAGCCCACCTCTGTTCCCCTCAAGGGGGGATGAACCGGTTGGGTTGTAAAGTTCCTTGAAGGTGTCAAAAAGGCGTTGGCGACAGGTCGCCACATTGTCAGGCAGCAACTCCACACCATACATCGAGCTGACGGCCTGTGCGGATGCAAGGTCGTACTCATAGCGGTTCTTGGAAAACTGCTTCCTGACCGCCTCCATCTTTCTGTTAAGGATTTCCACGAGGAAATTCCCCGTGCCGCAGGCTGGCTCAAGAAAACGTGAGTCTATTCGCTCCGTCTCTTCCTTTACCAAGTCGAGCATCGCGTTCACCTCTCGTTTGGCGGTATAGACCTCGCCATGGTCAGCCACGCGCTGCTTCGAAACTACCTGCTTTTCTTGTTCATCGTTCGTTACTGTCATTTGGTCGGATTTTAGCGTGAAACGATAAAATGCAGATATAAAGAAAGTGTACCACGTCCCTATCGTATGCTCCACTCGAGGTATCCGACCAAAGACCCTGCAACGAACATATTTAAGGAACGGGTACACCTATATTTCAAGGTGTATCCCGATTCCACGAGGCTCGTTGCATTTCTGGTCGGAAATTTCGAGTAGAACCCCTATAGAATATAGATACAGCTATCTATTCACCCACGAAAGTCGCACTGCCCCTTGCGCTCAGGGTTGAATGGCAAATGCTTGGCGCAAAGATACAAAAAAATAGGAGCAGAACAAAATAATCGAGATTATTTTTTATGCCGAGATGGAGTAACCTATCAAAAGTTACGAAAAATCACCACCTTTGTCACAACGCCTGTTGCGAAGTAGGTTTTGAGAGAATGACAACGAAATAGGCTTGGATAACGGCCTGTAAGGCCAGCAGCCCTTAGCCCAGGGCATCGCCCTGGGTATATGTGATAACAAACCGCCCTGTAGGGGCAAAACCCCTGAATATCACTGCTTTTGCCCCTACAGGGCGCAACGTCACGCTGTCAACCACCTAGGGTGTTGCCCTGGGCTAAGGGTTCATTGGCCTTACAGGCCGCTTTCTCCGGACACTGATATAAAAAAGAGGGTGCGCACACCCTCTTTTGAAAGTTTCTTTGAATACTTTATTTGACTTTGATGAGCTTCACACCATGCGACGGGATGAAGTATTCGAGGTCGGTGACGGATTGGTCTTGCTGTCGCCACAGGTCGCGTACGAGGGTGAGACTGTCGAGGCCAAGACGACGGAGGTATTGGCCGAAATCGACGATGCAGTCGTCGTCGCCGACATTGAAGATGCCAATGGCAAAGGTTCCGTCGTCGAGCGGGCGCTTCCAAATCTGGATGTCGCCATCGACAATTTCCTGCTTGGCCTGACGGCCCAGCGGGTCTTGGTTAACGGCGTTCACCTCGTTGTTGCAGAGCAGGCGCACGGTGAACTCGTCCATTTGTGCGATGTCGCAGCCGATGAGCATATTGGCGGCGAGCAATGCCCACAGCGAGATATGCGTGTATTGCTCGTCGGCGGTCAGACGGGTGTCGCGCAGTTTGTCGCTCCATCCCACCTTGCCGACAATGAGCATGTCGGGGTCGTTCCAATGGCCGGGCTGAGCGTATTGCTCAAGTCCCACCTGCTGGCGGAAGCCGATGTCGTAGAGCGACTCCCACGTGTCGGTGATGTCGCCCGTTGTGCGCCACGAGTTGGCGTCAACGGCATGTCCCCATTTCCACACCTCAGCCATGCCGTACTGGCAGAGTGAGTAGAAGATGTCGCGGGGCTGCTCGCGCAGGTAGCGTTCCATCTTCAGATAGGGGCGGACATAGGAGGCAACGGTCTTGTCGGGGTTCTTGTCGAACTCGCGCCCGTAGCCGCACCAGTCGTATTTCAGGTAATCGACACCCCATGCGTTATAGGTCTGTGCGTCCTGCTCCTCGTGGTCGATGGAGCCGAGGTAGCGTCCGCAGGTGTAGTCGCCGGGCGAGGAGTAGATGCCGAACTTCAGTCCGTGCTGATGGAGCCAGTCGCCCAGACCTTTCATGTCGGGGAACTTCTCGTTGGTGCCGATGGTACCGTCGGCGTTGCGCTCAGCGGCCTCCCAGGCATCATCGACATTGATATAGCCGTAGCCATAGTCGGCAAGGCCTTTATCTAAGAGAGCCTGTGCGGAGGAGAGCACCCTGTCCTGTGATACGCTGAGTCCCCAGCAGTTCCACGAGTTCCAGCCCATTGGCGGGGTGAGGGCTATCTTGTCGCCCACGCGCAGGATGAACTCCTGCTCGGCGCGCCCCTTGGCGTTCTCTGCCACCAGTGTCATCTTATAGTTGCCGCGCTTTGCCACACTGCCCGAGAGCACGCCCGTAGCGGCATCAACCTCCAGACCGTCTGGCTTGTTCAGTATGGAGTAGCGCATGGGTTTCTCGCCCGAGAAGGCGAGTCGGAGAATAAGTGGCGATCCGGGTCGCAAGCCATAGACCTTCGGACCGTTGTAGCGCGGAGTCAGTGGAGCGTCGGGGGTGAGGATATACTTCGGTATGAACGTTTTTGTGAAGCGGTTGCCCGATTTGTTGTCAGCATAATGGACGGCTATGCGGGTCTGCCGATGCTCGTCGTATGGCACGCTCAACGTGACGGGCTTCTTGCCCAGCCGCACAGCCTTCTGGTTGGCTTCGTAGGCCGACCGTGTGAGCATGTCAACAGCCTCGATGCTGACGGTTCCACGAGGGCTGACACCCATCGGGTCGGTGAGTGCAACGGTATAGACAGGGAGCCCCTTCCCGGCCTCCCCCCGAAGGGGAGGGGTCTCTCCTCTCTCCTCTATCTTCACAAGGTCTTGCAGCCCGGCCATCTTGATGCGCACCTTGTCGCCATAG
>JAFRZC010000140.1 GCA_017442765.1 Prevotella sp.
CTATTGGCAGGTCGCTCGCGTCCTTGGTTGAACGGGTGTCTGGCTAACAGTTCCTGCGATTGCAGGATGAGCCTGTTCAGCAGGTCGGCCGTCTCGATGCCGTCGGGCGAGGTCGCCTTTACGAGCAGTGGTTGCCACGGCTCATTGGGGTGGTCGTGGGGCGGGGCGCAGAGGATGTCTTTCGAGCCGCCCTTGACGATGAGCAAGTGGCGGTATTGAATACCGGTAACAAACTTGATGCGTTCGTCCGCCAGATGCTTGTTCAGGTATTGAATGAGCATGTCGCCCTCATCGGTCTTGAGGTGTCCGCCGTGATGGAAGAGAATCTTTCCGTCACCGATGGTGATGATGTTACAGCGCAGGGCGAGGTCGGCGGCCTGCATCTCGTAACCGATGGAGGCGGCTTCTAAAGGCCCTCGTCCTTCATATACCTTATTGAGGTCGTAGCCCAGGATAGCAGTGTTGGCCACTTCGGAACCGGGCGGGAAACCTTCAGGAATGGTTTGGAGCATTCCGCATCTGCCTTCGCGTGCCAGTTGGTTCATCCACGGTGTCTGTGCGTGTTGCAGCGGGGTTCTGCCGCTGAGTCTCTCTATGGGATGGTCGGCCATGCCGTCTCCTAAGATAACGAGAAATTTCATAGTCTGTCCTTCCCCTTAGATGTTTGCAATCGACATAATGTTGGCGAATACTCCGGCGGCGGTGACGGACGCACCTGCCCCGTAGCCTTGTATTTGCATGGGGTATTGCCGGTAGCGTTCGGTGGTGAGCAGGATAATGTTGTTTGAGCCTTCGAGGTTGTAGAAGGGATGGCCGGGGCCGACCGCCTGCAGGGCAACTGACGTTTTCCCATGCTGCATCGTGGCGACAAACCTCCATCGTTTTCCCTCTGCCTCCAAGTGCCTGCGCTGCTCCTCAAAGCTCTTGTCGAGGGTTGGGAGCTGTGCCCAGAATTCTTCTTGAGACCCTTTGAACAGGGTTTCGGGGATGAAGAGATGCTTCTCTACGTCGGCCTGCTCAACTTTGTAGCCGGCCTCGCGGGTGAGGATGACAAGTTTACGGACGACATCCTGCCCGCTGAGGTCGATGCGTGGGTCGGGCTCGCTGTAGCCCTGAGCCTTCGCGCGGCGTACGGTCTCGGAGAAGGGCACGTCGGCGGCAATCTCGTTGAAGATGAAGTTGAGCGTGCCGGAGAGCACGGCTTCTATCTTTAGAATCTTGTCGCCGGAGTTGCGCAGGTCGTTGATGGTTCCGATGACGGGCAGGCCTGCGCCGACGTTGGTCTCAAAGAGGAACTTTACGCCGCGTGCGAGCGCGGTTTCTTTCAGTTGAACGTAGTCTTCGTATGCCGAGGATGCTGCTATCTTGTTAGCCGCCACCACCGAGATGTTGTGCTCGAGAAAGGTTTGGTAGAGTGCGGACACCTCTTTGGATGCTGTACAATCGACGAAGACACTGTTAAAGATGTTCATCGTGAGAATGTTGTCGCGCAGGGCGGCGGGGCTGCTGGGATCGGATGTGCGCAGCTGCTCGTGGTAGTCGGCGAGGTTGATGCCCTCGCGGCTGTAGATGGCGTGGGTCGATGAGGCGATGCCCACGACGTTGAGTTTCAGTCGAGAGTGCGCTTTGAGCTCCTCGTATTGTGCGCGTATCTGTTCGATGAGCTTGCTGCCCACGGTTCCCACACCGCAGATAAAGAGGTTGAGCACTTTGTATTCAGACAAAAAGAACGAGTCGTGGATGACGTTCAGGGCTTTGCGCAGGTATCTGCCATCGACCACAAATGATATATTGGTCTCCGACGCGCCCTGTGCGCAGGCAATGACAGAGATGCCGCTTCGTCCGAGTGTCCCGAAGAGCTTTCCTGCGATGCCGGGTGTGTGTTTCATGTTCTCGCCCACGATGGCGATGGTGGCGAGCCCGTTCTCGGCGTGCATGGGGAACATGGCACCTGTGGCGATTTCCTTGGCGAACTCCTCATCGAGTATTTTTATGGCCTTGGCGGCGTCCTCGTCGCGCACACCGATGCTCGTAGAGTTCTCCGACGATGCCTGACTGACCATGAACACGGAGATGCCGTTATCGGCCAGACATGAGAAGATGCGCCGGTTTACGCCGATGACTCCCACCATCGACAGTCCCGTCACGGTGATGAGCGTGGTACCCGAGATACTGGAGATACCCTTGATGGGCTTCTGGTCGTTGTCGATCTGCCGCTTGATGACGGTGCCTGCACCTTTGGGGTTAAAGGTATTCCTAACCCGTATGGGGATGTCCTTCACGCAGACGGGATAGATCGTTGGCGGATAGATGACCTTAGCGCCGAAGTTGCAGAGCTCCATCGCCTCGATATAGCTCAGCTCGTTGATAGTATATGCTGTGGAGATGACGTGCGGGTCGGCTGTCATGAAGCCATCGACATCGGTCCATATCTCAAGAGTCTCAGCATCTAATGTGGCGGCGATGATGCTGGCCGTGTAGTCGCTGCCTCCCCGGCCCAGATTGGTTGTCTCACCAGTGTCGCGGTCGCGGCTGACGAAGCCCGGCACAATGCTGATGCGCGGAATGGTGGCAAAGCTTTCGCGTACAAGCTGATAGGTGAGTTCGGCGCAGAGAGTGTGCTTGCCGCCTATCCGCTCCGTGCGAATGAAGTCACGGGCGTTCATGCGGACGGAGCCTCGGATGAGTGCCGTCACAATATATGAGCTCAGTCGCTCGCCATAGCTGAGAATGGCATCGCGCGTTTTCTGGCTGAGGTCGTGAACAAGAAAAACGCCGTGATAAATGGAATGGAGTTGGCCGAACAACTGGTCGACCGTGTTGACAAGCCATGTCCGCTGCTGATCGTCGGTGATGATGCTGTCTATCATCTGGTGGTGGCGGCTTCGCACGTGGGCGAACTCGTCCTTCCAGTGCTCATCACACCTCAGTGCCTGTTCCGCGATGGAAAGCAGCGTGTCGGTAATGCCGCCCAGCGCGCTTACCACAACCACCACAGACCCCTTTTTGGCTTCGTTCTCTACTATGCGTTTAACGCTTAATATACTTTTGACGGAACCTACGGACGTTCCGCCGAACTTTAATACCTTTACCATGTCGTCGGTTTTGTTTGGTTATTATCCGGCCTGCCCCGAAACCGAGGGGCCCAGAGCCGAACTTGGCTGCAAAGGTACAAAATAATTTATAATTCGTAATGCATAATTCATAATTTTTTCGTAATTTTGCAACTATTACCTTGCACAGAGACGCGGAGACTATGACGTGTTGATGAGATATTTTCGTTTCGATAAATTATGAACTATGCACTATGAACTATGAATATAAGTTGCGGCTGTTGCCGGAGGAGGCCTTTACAGAGCAGTCGATAAAAGCGTACGTGGCGCGTGAGAAGGGGCTCGACGCGAGGACAATCCGTTCGATTCGCGTGTTGAGGCGTAGTATTGACGCCCGCCAGCGGACGATTTGGGTGAACTTGTCGGTGAGAGTCTATGTGAACGAGGAGCCTGCTGATGAAGAATATACAAAAACTGAGTATCGTGACGTGACGGGTTGTCCTCAGGTCATTGTTGTAGGAGCGGGTCCTGCGGGGTTGTTTGCTGCCCTCCGACTGATAGAGCTTGGCCTGCGTCCTGTAGTGATAGAGCGTGGCAAGGATGTGCACGAGCGGAAGAAAGACTTGGCGGCCATAACTAAGACCCAAAAGGTTGACGGAGAAAGCAACTATTGTTTCGGTGAGGGTGGGGCAGGTGCCTATTCCGATGGCAAGCTCTACACGCGCTCAAAGAAACGCGGCTCGGTGGAGAAAATCCTGAATGTGTTTTGCCAGCACGGCGCATCGACATCGATTCTCTGCGATGCCCATCCGCATATAGGAACTGACCGACTGCCGCGTGTTATAGAGAACATGCGCAATACGATTATCCGCTGCGGTGGGGAGGTACATTTCCAGACGAAGATGACCGCTTTGATTAGTGGAGAGAGGAGAGGGAAGAGTGGAGAGAGGAGGGTGATAGGTGTGGAAGCTGAAGTAACTTCTCACCCCTCACTTCTCTCTTCTCACCTCTCATTTCGTGGGCCTGTCATCCTGGCCACAGGCCATTCCGCCCGTGATGTCTATCGGTATCTTGCCGACGAGAGTATAGCGATGGAAGTAAAAGGCATTGCCGTGGGCGTGCGTTTAGAGCATCCCGCCGAGTTGATAGACAGGATGCAATATCACAATAAAAATGGTCGCGGAAGTTTTCTCCCTGCTGCCGAATATGCGATGACGGCACAAGTTGACGGGCGTGGGGTTTATTCGTTCTGCATGTGCCCTGGCGGCTTTGTCATTCCTGCGGCTACTGACAGAGAGCAGATTGTGGTCAACGGCATGAGTCCTGCCAGTCGGGGAACTCAGTGGAGCAACAGCGGAATGGTGGTTGAGGTTCGTCCGGAAGACGTGGAGGGTAGCGACGTGTTGCGCATGATGCATTATCAGGAAATGCTGGAGTGCCATTGCTGGCAGCAGGGAAACATGAAACAAACAGCACCCGCACAGCGCATGGCCGACTTTGTGAACAACCGCCTGTCCTACGATTTGCCTTCTTCCTCGTATGCCCCAGGGCTTCTGTCCTCGCCGCTGCATTTCTGGATGCCTCAGCCTATCGTAAAACGATTGCAGGAGGGCTTTCGCCTCTTTGGCCGTCGCCATCATGGATTTCTGACGAACGAGGCCACGGTGATAGGCATAGAGACACGCACCTCTTCACCCCTCCGTATTCTTCGCGACAACGACACGCTGAACCACATTCATGTCGGCGGTCTCTTCCCTTGCGGCGAGGGCGCGGGCTATGCTGGCGGCATCGTTTCGGCGGCTATCGACGGTGAGCGTTGTGCGGAGGCCTGCGCGGCATCTCTACAACATTCCCTTTGTTGAGGGTAGGAGGCGATGGTGGTCGTCGCGCTGGACGGCCATGCGCAGGGCACGGGCGAAAGCCTTGAAGACGGCCTCAATCTTGTGATGTTCATTGGTGCCCAGTGCTTTGACGGCGAGGTTTATCTTTGCGCTGTCAGAGAGACTTTTGAAGAAATGAAAAACCATCTCGGTGGGCATGTCGCCTACCCGCTCGCGTTTTAGTTCCACGTCCCATTGCAGCCACGGCCGTCCGCCGAAGTCGAGTGCCACCTGGCACAGACTGTCGTCCATAGGCAGGCAGTAGCCATAGCGCCCGATCCCTCGTTTGTCGCCAAGGGCTTTGCCGATGGCGGTGCCGAGCACGATGGCGGTGTCCTCGATGGTGTGGTGCTCATCGACGTGGAGGTCGCCCTTGGCTTCAATGGCGAGGTCGGTCATGCCATGTCGGGCAATCTGCTGGAGCATGTGGTCGAAGAAGCCGATGCCTGTGCTGATGTCGGCCTTGCCTGTTCCGTCGAGGTTGATGCCGACGCGGATGTCGGTCTCCGAAGTCTTTCGGCTGACCTCGGCCCTTCGCTCGCCATCGGTCGAACAAAGCCGTTCGGCAATATCGCCCCATGTCATAGAGTCGCTTAGAATAAATGCTTTGCATCCGAGGTTCTCGGCCAGTTGGCGGTCGGTCTCGCGGTCGCCGATGACATAGCAGGCAGCCATCTCGACATCGGGATTCTCGATGTAGCGGGTGAGCATTCCCGTTCCCGGCTTTCGCATGGGCGAGTTGTCTTCTGGGCGGTGACGGTCGATGAGTTGCTCGTCGAAGGTGATACCCTCTCCGGCTAAAGTGTTCATCACGAACGTGTGAACTGGCCAGAAGGTTTCTTCGGGATAGGTGCCGGTGCCTAACCCGTCTTGGTTGCTGACGAGCACCAGACGATAGTCTGTCTCTTTACAGATGCGCGACAGCGAGGTGAACACCCCGGGCTTGAAGCATAGTTTCTCAAAGCTGTCAACCTGTTCGTCGGCGGGTTCCTCGATGAGTGTCCCGTCGCGGTCGATGAAAAGGATTCTCATTTGCTGATGATTTCTATTTGTTGTCTGACACTTTCCTCATGTATGTTCTCAAAAACCTTTGCCACAAAGCCCGGATCCATGCCGCAGAGCGCGCCTTGTGCCCCTCGCTTTTCGAGGATTTCGTTGTAGCGGTTGGTTTGCAGGATGGTCATGTTGTGCTCTTTCTTGAACTGTCCGATTTCGCGACATACGCGCATTCGTTTTGCCAACAGGTCCATGAGCTGGTTGTCGAGCTCATCGATTTGCGAGCGCAATACCTTAATGTCCTCGGTAGTCATTTTTTCATCGCGTACGACGAGGAGCGAGAGAATGTAGTCGAGCACGTCGGGCGTCACCTGTTGCCGTGCGTCGCTCCATGCCTCGTCGGGCGAGCAGTGGCTCTCGATGATGAGTCCGTCGAACCCGAGGTCCATGGCTTGCTGGCATAGCGGTGCGATGAGCTCGCGCCGTCCGCCGATGTGGCTTGGGTCGCTGATGATAGGCAGTTGTGGGATGCGCCTGCGCAGCTCGATGGGAATCTGCCACATGGGCAGGTTGCGGTAGATTTTCTTGTCGTATGAGGAGAATCCTCGGTGGATGGCTCCCAGCCGTTTGATGCCAGCCTGGTTCAGTCGCTCCAGTGCGCCGATCCAGAGTTCGAGGTCGGGGTTGACGGGATTCTTCACGAACACAGGGATGTCGCATCCCTGCAGCGCGTCGGCCAGTGCCTGCATGGCGAACGGGTTGGCTGTTGTGCGGGCACCAATCCATAGGATGTCGATGCCGTACTTCAAGGCCAGCTCCACGTGTTCGGGCGTGGCCACCTCGGTAGAGACGAGCATCCCCGTCTCCTCTTTCACGCGCTGCATCCAGGGCAACGCCTTTTCGCCGTGCCCCTCGAAGCCGCCCGGCTTGGTGCGTGGTTTCCATACGCCTGCGCGGAAATTGTGGCAGCCCTTCTCTTTGAGTTGTCGGGCGGTGGTCATTACTTGTTCCTCGGTCTCAGCCGAGCACGGTCCCGCGATGACAAACAGCCGTTCGTCGTCGCTGGGCAAGTTCAGTGGTTCAAGTTTCAGTTCCATATTCACTCTTCACTTTTTATTTTCATTTTTCACTTTTCATTAGCGCAGTGCCTTATGCATTCTCCTCAGTGCCTCTGCCATCTTCTCCTCATTTGCGCAGAGCGAGACACGGATGTAGCGTTTGCCGTTAGAGCCGAAAATAAAGCCCGGAGTAATGAAGACTCGTGCCTCGTGGAGCACCCGTTCGGTCAGCTCCTCGGCATCGCGGTAATGGTCGGCGATGCGTCCCCAGAGGAACATGCCTGCCTGTTGTTTGTCGTAGGTACATCCCAGCACGTCCATGATCTGCTCGGCGATGGCGCGCCGACGGCGATACATCTCTATGTTGTATTCGCGATGCCACTCGTCGCTGTTGTCGTAGGCAGCGGCGGCAGCCAGCTGTATGCCCCTGAACGTACCGCTGTCGATGTTGCTCTTTATCTTGAGAATCCACGCGATGAACTGTGCGTTCGAGGCGCACAGCCCCACGCGCCAGCCGGGCATGTTGTGGCTTTTCGACATCGAGTTCAGCTCGATGCAACAGTCTCTCGCCCCATCGACTTGTAGCAGCGACAATGGTTTCTCGTTGAGGATGAGCGAGTAGGGGTTGTCGTTCACCACCACGATGCCGTGCTCACGGGAGAAGCGCACCAGTCGCTCGTAGGTTGCTCTCCTTGCGGGAGCCCCTGTCGGCATGTTCGGATAGTTGGTCCACATCAGTTTCACGCCCTTGAGGTTCATGCTCTCCAGCTCGTCGAAGTCGGGCTGCCAGCCATTCTCCGCTCTCAGGTTGTAGTTCACGATTCGTGTGCCGAGGATTCTCGAGAGCGACGTATAGGTGGGGTAGCCTGGATTGGGCACGAGCACCCCGTCGTCCATGTTGCAGAAGGCGAGTGTCACGTGCAGGATGCCTTCCTTCGAGCCGATAAGCGGCAGAATCTCCGTTGCGGCATCGAGCTCTATGCCGTACCATCGTTTGTAGAAGCCCGCCATGGCGGTGCGCAGCTCCATTGTGCCCGCCGTGGGCTGGTAGCCGTGCGCGTCGTCGCGGTGTGCCACCTCGCACAGCCGTTCCACTGTTTGCGCCGACGGGGGCAGGTCGGGCGAGCCGATGGCCAGCGAGACGATGTCCTTGCCCTCGGCATTCATCCTTGCCACCTCGCGCAGCTTACGGCTGAAATAGTATTCCTGCACGTCGGTCAGACGGTCGGCAGGGGAAATATTTGGTTTATAGTTCATAGCTCATATTTCTTGTAAACGCCCAAAATCTTCAGGTCGCTGGTGAGCGGGGTGATGGCGTCGATGGCCTGGCGGAAGCGCTCCCCGTTACTAAAAGTCACATCGACATAGAACAGGTATTCCCATTCGTGTCCGATGATGGGCAGCGACTGGATTTTCGTCAGGTTCATGTCGTAGAACGACAGTATGGTGAGCACTTTCGAGAGTGCTCCCTCGGCGTGGGGCAGGGCAAAGACGAGGTTTGCCTTGTCTGGGGACAGCTCACCCCCGGCTCCTCCCCGGGGTAGTGATGACCCAGGCTTGCCAGAGGCTGTTTTTTCGTCTTCCACCACGAGGAACCTTGTGTAGTTGTGCTTGTTGTCCTCAATCTGCTCCTCCAAGATTCTCAGTCCCAACCGTCGCGCCGCCGAGGCGTGGCAGATGGCTGCCCAGCCCTTCCGCCGGTCTCTCGCTATCAGTTCGGCGGCCCCCGCCGTGTCCTCCGCCTCCACAATCTTCAGTCCGTCGCGACGGCTCAGATAGTGTCGGCATTGCATGAGTGCCACGGGATGGCTGTGTACCTCGCAGAGCGAGTGCCAGTCATCGTCGGGCAGACAGCAGATGGAATGCTCGATGTGCAGTTTGTACTCGCCCGTCACCACCACCCCCGAGTCGCGCAGCAGCTCGTAGTTGTGGAGCAGCGAGCCCGCGATGGTGTTCTCTATTGCGGCCATGCCCGCCGCCCTGCCTGCGGCCACCTCGTCGAACACCTCCTCGAACGTGGCGCAGCACATCAGCTCAATCTCCTCGCCGCCGAAATAGGCATGGGCGGCAATGTCGTGGAACGACCCCACGCGACCCTGTATCGCAACTTTTCTCATAACTTTTTCTCTACTTATATTATATAATAGAAACAGACCCCTCTCATCGTTGTGAAGTGGGCCTGCTTAAATTTCTCATTCGCATCGGAGAGACCTACACGGCGAAACCCACTTCACGGCAGCTCGTAAAGTGAAAATAAAAACCGAAAAAATAAGTCTCTTTCCTCATCATGCAAATTTTCTGCAAAGATTTTGCCAACGATGGCAAAAGGAACATTGTTCCGATTTTGCCGAGTGCAGCTAAATTTTCTGCAAAGGTAGTGATAAAATTTGAACCTGCAAATTTTTTTCCTTAAAATTTGGTGCTTTGAAAAAAATGCCGTACCTTTGCATCCGCTTAAATGGAGCAGGCCGATATGGCTCAGTTGGTAGAGCAACGCATTCGTAATGCGTGGGTCCCCGGTTCGAGTCCGGGTATCGGCTCTTTTTTATGGTTGCGGCAGTAGCTCAGTTGGCAGAGCATCAGCTTCCCAAGCTGAGGGTCGCGGGTTCGAGCCCCGTTTGCCGCTCTTGGTGTGAACAAAGTGAGGAATGTGTAGGGCTTTTCTCACTTTTAACATTTCGGCCATTTCTGTGTTCAAATCAACAACTACCGGGGCGCGGGAGGGTCGTACTGAAAATTTAGTTTTTTCTCTTATTTGGTGCGGAAAAACACACTTTCACTCCCTCTTCACTCTTCTTTCACTCCTCTTTCACTCCCCTTTTTCTGCGAAAGATATATGTTTCGCGTTCCAAAAGACGGTCTTTCACCTTGCGAAAGACCGTCTTTCGCAAGGTGAAACATATATGTCTCACGACTGAAAGATATATGTCTCAGGACGGGATGCGTGATGAGGGAAGAGTGATGAAAGCCTAAGGTGTTGGCATCCAGTGAATTGTGAAAAACGCAAAAAACAGCGGATTTTCCGAGCCCACGTTTGATGAGAACCGAAAAATCCGTTGTTTTGCCAATTGAAAATGTTAACCGTTAACATTTCAACTGTTAAAAGTGTAAAAACTTAGTCTGTCTTCCTCCCACTTTAGTCCACGAATAGCTCAAATGGCACGAAGACGGGAGAATATGTGTGAGTCGTGAAAATCAGCGGACAAACTTGATGCGGGCGAGGATGGGGTAGTGGTCGGAGGGCACGCGCCGGTCGTATTGCTTGAAGCTGATTTCCCGCGGTGCCTGACCGCTCTTCTGCTCGGCCGAGGGAGCCTTGCGCTCAGTCCAATAGCCGTTGGTGAGCACGCCGAAGCGATCGACCGTGAATCGTGGCGAGACGAAGATGTGGTCGATGCGGCTGTCGGTCTTCAGGTCGCTGTTGAAATCGTTGAACGTGCCGTTCTCGGCAAAGCGCAGGCGGCAGCACGTATAGCTGTCCTTGAGGATTCCCGACTGCGTGAAGATCTGGTAGATCTCGTCGTTCTGATCCACATTGAAGTCGCCCGTAAGGATCACGGGAGCCTTCTCACCGGCTATCTCGCGGATTTTCCTCACGACGAGCTTGGCGGCCTCGCGCCGTGCCACCGTGCCCACGTGGTCCATGTGGAGCGAGAAGAAGTAGAACTTCAGGCGGGTCTTCACATCCTTGAACTGTCCCCACGAGCTGATGCGCACGCAGGCCGCGTCCCAGCCGAGCCCCGGCGTGTCGGGATGCTCGTTGAGCCAGAAGTCGCCGTTCCGCAGCAGGCGGAGCTTGTCTTTCTTGTAGAAGATGGCCGAGTGCTCGCCCTGCTCCTTGCCGTCGTCGCGGGCCACGCCGATATGGGCGTAGCCGTCGAGGCGGGCCTCCATGTCGCGGATTTGCCAGATGAAGCACTCCTGCGTGCCGAAGATGTCGGGCTGCTCGAAGTTCAGCTGGTCGCAGAGCACCTGGCAGCGCTTCGCCCAGACGTTGCCGTTGATGCTGTCGCCGTCGTTCTTGTTGCGGATGTTGTAGGAGCCTACGTAGAGCTCCTGTGCGCCGATGCTCAGGGTGAGCAACAGGCCGAGGATGAGGGTTGCGGTATGTCTCATAATGGTTGATGATAGAAAACTATGGCGCAAAAATACAAAAAAACTATGGACTATGGACTATGGTCTGTGAACTTTTTGTATATTTGCACCGATTTTTCAACCATTTCCCCAACAAAACCATCAACTAAGAAGACAACCATGATATCGTTTACATGTGATTACAACGAGGGTGCGCACCCTGAGCTGTTGCGCCGCCTGTCGGAGACGAACATGATGCAGGAGCCGGGTTACGGTGACGACCAGTTTACCATTTCAGCACGACAGCGCATCAGGGAGGCGACGGGCTGCCCCGACGCAGATGTGATGTTTCTCACAGGAGGTACGCAGACAAATGCAACGGTCATCGACGCGGTGCTGCCGCATTATGGTGCGGTCGTCGCGGCGGATACCGGCCATATTGCCGTTCACGAGTCGGGGGCGGTGGAGCTGAGCGGACATAAGGTCATCACGCTTCCCTCACACGATGGGAAGATTGACGCGGCGGAACTTAAAGCGTGGCTGACCGATTTCTATGCCGATGCCGCCTGGCCGCACATGGCGCATCCAGGCATGGTTTATATCTCGTTTCCCACAGAATATGGAACGATTTATACGCGCGAGGAGCTGCAGGCCATACAGAGCGTATGTGCTGAATACCGTCTGTGGCTTTTCATCGACGGGGCGCGTCTGGGCTACGGGCTTGCAAGTCCCGCCGCCGACATCGACCTGAGGCAGCTGGCGCGTCTGTGCGACGTGTTCTATATTGGCGGAACAAAAGTCGGTGCGCTGTGCGGCGAGGCGGTAGTGTTCCCACGTGGCAACGCGCCGGAGCATTTCTTCACCATCGTGAAGCAGCATGGCGCGTTGATGGCGAAAGGCCGGCTGCTCGGCGTCCAGTTCGATACGCTTTTCACCGACGACCTTTATCTCCGCATCAGCCGTCATGCCATTGATATGGCGACGGAGCTGCGGAAGGTGTTTGCCGACCGGGGCATACCGTTCTATGTCGATTCGCCCACCAATCAGCAGTTCCCCATCCTGACAGCCGCGCAAAGGGCACGGCTCGACGGGCGGGTGGCGTATGAGGTCTGGAATCGTCTGGACGACGACCGCCTGGTAACCCGTTTTGCAACAAGCTGGGCCACACCGGAGTCGCATATTCGTCAGTTAAGAGAAATCTATGAGAAGGCATAGCTCTTCAACTATCTAAATATTGCAAAACTACCGCCTCGTTCCCCGCGCCACCATGACGACATTGTATGCGGCGACGATAAACAGGGTAAGAAAGGCGATGTAGGCTTGAGCAACAAGGGGAAGCCCACCGCCCTCGCCTCCGACGGCACCTCCGATGGCAGGCAGGGAGAAACGGGACACGACAGAGGTGAGCACGGCCTTCAGCACATTGAACCCGTCGGCATAGATGAACAGCAGTATGCAGCCCACACCACAAAGAACCTTGAGAATACGCTCCATGGCTGTTCCCGACAGGAAATGCCACATGCCAGCCTTCTCCGCCGCCGGCAGGGTCCTTATCTGACGGATAACACGGTCGGAGAACCCGTTGTCGGGGATTTCCGTTTCCTTAAACTGCGCAAAGAACTGGCTGACGAGTTGCCCGTCATCCATGCTCAACATTTCATCTTTTATCATCTTTTCTTTCATAGCCGTTTTCCCTTAAATAATTTGCAAGTTTGTGCTTTCCGCGAGAGAGATGCGATTTAATGGTACCCGTGTTCATGCCGGTGATGGCGGCGATGCGGTCGATGGGCTGACCTTCGACAAGTTGCAGGGTGACGCAGGTGCGCTCGTCGGCGGACAGTTGGTCGAGGGCCGTGTGGAAATCGAAGGACAGGAGCGACGAGAATTGAGAGCCACTCTCCTCTATCCTCTCCATCCCGAGCGGGGCTCGCCCCCCCGCAGTCTTTCCTCTCTCCTCTCTCCTCTCTCC
>JAFRZC010000141.1 GCA_017442765.1 Prevotella sp.
AGGCGCAGGCCACGATGCCGTACTGCCACTTGGCGTTGGCGTCCTTCGGGTTCATACTCTGGGCGTAGATGTAGAGTTTCTCCTCCTCATCCTTGACTAACCAGCCGAGGTCTTTGAACTTGTTGTAGTTCTTCACCACCTGGAGGTACACTTCGGGCGAGTGCTCGTCGGTGCCGGCGGGCAGGTCGATCTCAGCCTTGGTGACGTGCAGCAGGCTGTAGGGGTTGCCATCGCATTCTTTGCGAGCTTCCTCGCTGTTCAGTACGTCGTAGGGACGCGAAGCCAGTTTCTCGACGATGTCCACCGGGGGGCGGAATCCTTTGAAAGGTTTGATTATGCTCATAATGTTTGTCTGTTTTATTGTTGGTTAAATTATTTTCATTGCTTCATCCAATCCGACGATGTCCACCTTGGGGAACTCCACCTCGCGGAGCACGTCATAGTGGCGGTCTTCGGTGACGATGTATTTGGCCTGTGCCGCCACGGCGCAATCGATGAACTTGTTGTCGTCCGGGTCGGCGGTTATCAGGTTGAATTTGTAAAAGGTGTTGATGAACAGCGTGTGAGGATTGTTGAGAATCACCTCGAGCACTAACGAGGCAAAAGTTTCGGATGTCTCCCGCTGGAGTATCTCGACATATTCGTTCAAAATCTCGGTCGTGACACACATGTGATTGCGCCCGTCGACGAACGACAGCCACAGGTCGTGGTAACGGCTGCGGCGCGATACGCATTGTATCAAGCTGTTTGTGTCAAGAACGAGTTTCATGCTTTGGCGTGAAGGTCTTTATGGCGTAGTTGTTCCAGGCGTTCTTGGTCAAGCACTCCCTCATCCCACAAACGGTCGGCCTCGGCATCGAGGCGGCCCTGAAAGTAGCGCATCAGCACATCTTTGATTTC
This sequence comes from Prevotella sp., assembly GCA_017442765.1. The sequence continues at coordinate 901 of JAFRZC010000141.1, forward strand.
CAATGCACGACTTTCGCTCTTATCGAACGAAAAGAGCTTGAGCAGATGCATCTGTGTGGGGGTTATTTGCGTTGCATTCATCATAGTAATACCCTTTATTTCCGGCTGCAAAGATACGCACTTTTTTTGATATGGCAAAAAATACTTTTTTATATCCACCTGTAGTGGGCGTTGGCGAAACTGCGAAGGCGAAGGTCGTCGGGGCTGATGAGGTAGGCGAACACTTCGTTGTCCGAGAGCAGATTCTCCAGACTGTCGAGGTCTGCCAGGCGTTCGAAGGCCTCCTCGCTTTCGGAATGCAGATAGCCGCCCAGCTGGCCGAAACGCGCTGTGTGCCCCAGCTGCCGCAGGGCCTCCGCGTATTCGGCCCAAGTGGCTTCGGGCACGGCCTGGCGGGCAAGAAAGAAGTCGGGATAGTCGTCTGCCGCCATGAACTCCATGGCTTCGCCCCTCCAACGCTTCTCGCCGTCGCCGAAGGGGTCGGTGGCCACGAGGTTGTCCTCCTGCTCGCAGAAGAGCACCAGTCCTTCAAAGAAATAAAGCATGCCGCAGTGCGGATAGTGCCCCTCGGGGTCGTGCGGAGCGAGGTCGCTGCAACGGAGCTGGAAAAGGAGTTCCAACGGACGGCCGCCATCATCCAACGGATGACGGCGCCCGGCGGGCAGGTCCGGCGTACCGCGCTCCTTGCTGCAGCCCAGCGTGACCGGGAGCTCGCGGTCAAACCCGTAGGCGATGCATGGTTTGCGCTGTGGCCCAAGCCATTCCACAAGCCGCCCCACCCGCTCCGGGTCGGGTCGCTCAGGCTTGCCAGAGGCGAAGCGCTCAGGTTCGAAACTGCTGGCAGGCTTCAGCATCGTCAGCCCCATCAATCCCGCCACCAGCATCAGCATCGCCACACCCATCAGCACATAGTCGTAGCGGTACACCGCAGCCAGCCACGGCACAGTCTGCACCCATCCATGCGCCAGCACCATGACCAGCAGCCCAATCCATACCGCCGCCGCCAAGCCCAGCAACACGATGCAAGTCCAAAACAAAACCGCCTTGGCCACCCCTTTAATCCTATAGAGTCTTGTCCGCATTTCAAGTGCAAAGGTACGAACTTTTGACGACATGGAGAATTTTATTTTTGCAAATCGAAAAAAGTTCGTATCTTTGCAGTCGATTTCAACAGTGAAATCGAACGAAGCGTTGTATCTTCGTCTTGCTAATGGAAACCTGAGAAATTTTCATGTGGAGCAAGATAGTATAACGGCTTCTCGCGTATTTGCGTGGGCTGTTGTCTGTTTCTCCTCCACAAGGTAATTCTCAGGACCTCCATTAGAAGAAGTGGTACACGGCACCACGCTTCTTTTTATTATTGCTCAACGGGGTGCGGGCGAGCATAGATTAAAAAAAACATACCATGTTCAAACAAATCAAAAAAGTGGCGATGCTGTTCTTTGTGGCAGCCACAATGTTCACCGCCTCGTCCTGCAGTAAGGATGATGGGTATTCCGAAAGCGACATCATCGGTGTCTGGTATTTCCCGACAACCATCGGTTATGATCAGATGCGCGGGGCGAAAGTCGACATCAAAGCCGACCACACCGTTAGAGTCAGTGCTTCCGCCGGCTCTATGACTTTCGACTGGACGTTCAAGGACAACCTGTTCACCGCCACATATACTGCGGGGCAATACACTGCAGTGCTGTCCTTCACGGTCAGGGAGGTCACTTCTGACTACATGGTTGAGGAGGGAGACCACCGCGTGAACAACATTGTCAAGGGCAGCGTTAGCGGGACGATGCGGCATTCTTTGTAGTCCATCCCATTAAATAGAAGGAATAGAAAAGAGGCTTGCGCCAATAGGCGCAAGCCTCTTTCTTTTTGGAAACTTCAAAGATTATCCCTCGTAGAAGGGCATCTTGACGGTGACGACATTTATTCCATCAAGCATTGCGCCCACTGTGGAATGTCGTCAGTGTAGCGTTTGATGATGGCTCCGTCGGCGAAACGGAAGAGGATGCGTGCCTCGTGGCCATCAACGGAATTGTCGTAAAGATATACGCGGTCGGCGATGGCGGTGGCAACCTTGCAATTGATGATGGACTTCTGGTAGCGTGAGATAATCTTGGCGATGGGGACATCGTGGCCGCCTTTCATCACACGTCCGGCGATACGGGCTGCGTTAATCATGGGCGACTCGGTGCAGACAAAGAACAGGCGGATGAAGAATCCTGCCTGTTTGGCACGACTGATGAAGTCCAACTTGTCGTCGGCAGAGAAAACGGTCTCGAAAATCATGCTCTGCTTATCAGCCAAACAACGCTCGCGCCAGTCGGCACAGTATTCGGCAGCTTGCCTCACAGCCTCAGCCGAGTTCCAATCGCCGAAACGTTCCTGCGCCACTTGGTCGGGGTTGATATATACCGAGTTTTCCAGCCACTCATGGTGCAGTATCTGAGACGTGATGGTGGTTTTGCCCGAGCCATTGGGTCCGGCAATGATTATCAAGACGGGACGATGGATGTTTACGCTCATAGCACAGCAATCTTGCGTTGCATCATGGCGCTGATTTCCGCAAAGTAGTCAGTCAACGCTTTGTTTGTGGATGCCGTGGCCTCGGCAGCAGCCTCTTTCATGATAGCGGAAAGCATCTCGTCGGTGGGCTCTTCCATCGAAGTGAGGCGATAGGCATTTAATTCTTTCTCTGACATAATCGACGTTTTACTTATGATAACGTAGCATCGGAATAAATATTGTGTAGCTAAGGTTAAAAAGAAAGGCTTGGGTCGTTGGACTCAAGCCTTTGCTTTTTGTTATGCCGAAAGATTAACCCTCGTAGAAGGGCATCTTGACGGTGACGGCTTTGAGGAGTTTCTCGCGGATCTTGATATAGATCTCGGTGCCCACCTTGGCGTACTCGGCCTTGATGAGGGCGGTGCCGATGTTCTTGCCGGTGCTGGGGCTGGGGCTGCCCGAGCGCACCTCGCCGATCTTGTTGCCCTGAGCGTCGCAGACCTCGTAGCCGTTGCGGGCGATGCCGCGGTCGACCATCTCGAAGCCGGCCACTTTGCGCTTGAAACCGGCGGCCTTCTGGGCCAGGAGGAGCTCCTTG
>JAFRZC010000142.1 GCA_017442765.1 Prevotella sp.
CCACCTATTTATGTGGTGGTTGTACCACCATTGAAGCAAATATCGCAGTTTCTCCGTTGATTACTTCGTGATATTCTGTAGATTTATCGACTGCAAAGATACGCATTTTTTCTTGAATGGCAAAATATAATGAATGTGTGAATGCGATAATACGCTAATTATTGCAGCATGCGGTAGATGGTGTCGGAGGTGCGTAGGCGATAGCCCTGGAGGAAGGCGTAGAGGTGGAGGGGCTGGCCGAGCCATTCGGTGGGGAGGTCGACGGTGATGAGACCGGCGGAGCGGGGGACGGGGGTGGCGAGACGGCCTACGCAGAGGGCGGGACAGTAGACGAAGAGGTAGAGCTCGTCGGTGGCGGCACCGTCATAAGCATGGCTGTCGAAGGTGACTGAGAGGAGGCCATCGGATATGCTGGCCGAGGTGATGGTGACCAACGGCACAGAGCCTTTGCTGACGACGATGCGAGGATAGTCGATCTCGCCGTCGGGGGTGAAGCAGTCCTTGTTGAGTTTGCGGAAGAGAGCATAGGTACTATTATGCTCGCGGACGGATAGCCAATGGAGGCCGATGAGATGGGCTCCCTTAGTGTAAGACGAGAGCTTGGATATGACTGCAAAGGCATTGCGATGCGACTGTTGCTCAGGGGTCTGTGGGTTGGCCACATGGGTAGGCTTCGAGCGCTCGCATTGCCGCCCGTGCCAGGTGTAATAAATCTTGTCGCCGAGCTTGCCGCTCTCAATGTCACCGTGTTTTCTTGCCATAACTGTTACCTTGGTTATACATATATAACGGAAAAACACGGATTATATTGTGTTGAGCACCGAATGTACCCTGACGTTACCTTGGAGGTGCACCTAAGGTACCCAGGAATTACCATAGACTTGGTATAGAGTTGGTATAGGGATGGTATAGCGATGACATGGAGGTGGCCAAACGGCAGAATGTATTGACTTTTAGTGATATATATAATTTATTAATAAATTATATAGGGTCGTATAGGAGAGGGCATCGCCAAATTTAATATGAATTTGGGGATTTAGAGGTGCTGCAGACGTCAGTTCACCTGCTTGATAGGGTGGAATTAATATTACACGTTTCCTATTTTACTATGCAATCATATTACATACCCTTGGCATCGGCACGTAAAGTCGAGTAAAGATTGGCGCGGTTCTGGCGGTTGCTCCAAATACTGACAATGTAAATCTCGTCTTTATATATGGAGTATACCACGCTGTTGAGTCGACAGGCAAGCTCACGGAACTCAACGCCTGTTTCCTCGTCTGTGAAACTAAGCTTTCCTATATTCGGAAATTGCGAAATTCTGACGACAGCTTCGTTGATGGCATCACGCATTTTGACGGCTGCCTGTGAGCCGAACTCACGGGCGACGTATGCAGCTGTATCTGCAAATTCCACAGCAGCGTGTTCCGACCATCTTACATTCATACAGCCTTGGCTATTGCATTGTCGACAAGCTGCATCGCATCCTCGTGCGATAGTGTCTGTTCTCGCTCGCCGAGGATGTCATGCATGCGTTGTTTCGACAGCTCCATCATCTCCTCGCGGCTGTACATTCCCGGCATCTCAGCTGCAGCGCCGACCTCCCGGTCTTCCATCCTGACACGAGCAAGGAAGGCATGGCGCACCCTCAGCGTCTGCTGTCGATAGAGCGTCCACAAGGCATCTTCCGGTGAAGCACTATGATATGTAGCATTCGTTTCCATCAGGTTTTATACTTTATTTTCAATTTGCAAAAATACAACTATTTCCACACATGACCAAATTTATTTTCTATCAGTTCCACGAACTGCGAATTATGTTGGTAGTGCGGACGTCAGGCGCGCAACACCATGACACACCGCCAAAATTCTTTATAATTATGTGAGAATGACTAAACGAACTCTCTGTAGTTTTCGGGCGTTACCACCTGAAACGGCGTGTCGGGATAGGTGTCAACAAATGCTTTGGGTAGCTTGGCATTGGGCTTATGCCACTTGAACTCAAATGCTTTCAGACGACCGTCATGCTCTTCGATCAAATCAACTTCCTGCTGTTGTTGCGTGCGCCAGAAATACATCTGTGCATAGCTTTGGTTGTAGGCGTTATGTTTCACTCGCTCGCTCATCATCATGTTCTCCCAAAGCACGCCGACATCCGTCCGCATTTCCAGCGGCGAAAAGTTACCAATCAGCGCGTTGCGGATGCCGTTGTCGTAGAAATAAATCTTGCGACCGCGTTTGATTTCGGTGCGGAGATTGCGGCTGTAGGCAGGCAGACGGAAGACTACAAAGCATTTTTCCAGAAGGTCGATGTAGCTCTCAACCGTGGCTTTGTCAATACCTACAAGGTTGGCAAGTTCATTGTATGACACTTCGCTACCCACCTGTAGTGCCAGTGCGCGAACCAGTTTCTGCAACACCTCCGGTTTTTTCACACCCCGATACTCCAGCAGGTCACGATAGAGATAGTTGTTGGCAAGGTTGGTCAATATGCGGCGTGCATCGTCGGGATGCGTAACCACTTCGGGGTAAAGACCATAAATCATACGCTGTTCCAGCAGACGGTTTTCCTCGCGCTGCGATGTGTGCGCTGCCAGTTCGTCGAGCGAAAGCGGATACAGATGGTACTCAATCAGCCGACCTGTGGCGGGCTCATTGATTTCGTTGGCCAGTGTCAGCGAGGAAGAGCCTGTGGCAAGAATCTGTATCTGCATCTTGAGGTCGACAAGCATCTTGAGCGTCAGACCTATGTTCTTCACGCGTTGTGCCTCGTCTATTACCACTAGTTTATGGTTGCCTACGAGATTACGCAGCTCAGTTGTAGTCTTGTTCTCCAAGTCGGCACGGTCGTCATAGTTGTCACAATTCAACACAAGAGCCTCATTGTTTCCAACAAGATGGTCAAAAAGGGTTGTCTTTCCCACCTGACGGGCTCCCATCAGTACAATCGCCTTGCCTTTATTGAAGTCGTTCTTAATTAGTTGTGTTATTTTTCGTTCTATCATGACAAGCAAATTTTATGCTGCAAAGATACGAACTTTTTTTATATAATCGCCAAATTTAATATGAATTTGGGGATTTCATTCCCCAAATTATATATGAATTTGGGGATTTAGAGATGCTGCAGACGTCAGTTCTCCTGCTCAATGATGGTGGAAATGATCTTTTCGGTCTGTGCATATTCCAACCTTTTTCGGCTGCGAAAATAGCAAAGCGGTGCGTCACATCATGACACACGAGGGAACGCTCCTCATATTTTGGAAAAAAAAGTTCTGTTGAAATCAATTTTTTTGTTAACTTTGCATTTACTGATGTCACACCGAGATGTGACATAATAGCAACGTTTTCAACGAATTATCAACCCTAAAACATATAGAGACATGAAGAAGTACCAATGCACCGTATGCAAGTATGAGTATGACCCGGCCAAGGGTGACCCGACGCAGGGTATAGCCCCCGGAACGCCCTTCGAGGCGCTGCCCGCCGACTGGAAGTGTCCCCGCTGCAAGCAGGGCAAGGATAAGTTCGCCCCCGTCGAAGAGGCCCCTAAGGCCAATCCCTACGCCGGCACGCAGACCGAGAAGAACCTGATGGAGGCCTTCGCCGGCGAGAGCCAGGCCCGCAACAAGTACACCTACTTCGCCTCGAAGGCCAAGAAGGAAGGCTACGAGCAGATTGCCGCCCTCTTCCTGCAGACCGCCGAGAACGAGAAGGAGCATGCCAAGCTGTGGTTCAAGGAGCTGAACGGCATCGGCACCACCACCGAGAACCTGCTGGCCGCCGCCGAGGGTGAGAACCACGAATGGACGGACATGTACGAGGGCTTCGCCCGCACCGCCGAGGCCGAGGGCTTCCCGGAGCTGGCCGCCCGTTTCCGTGGCGTGGCCGCCATCGAGAAGCACCACGAAGAGCGTTACCGCGCCCTGCTCCACAACGTGGAGGCCAAGGAGGTCTTCGCCAAGAGCGAGGTGAAGGTGTGGGAGTGCCGCAACTGCGGCCACATCGTGGTGGGCACTCAGGCCCCGGAGGTCTGCCCCGTGTGCAACCATCCGCAGTCCTACTTCGAGATCAACAAGCAGAACTACTAAAGGACTCTTCTACAAATCAGTAAACTCCTTGCCCTGCGGGCAGAAATCCATAAATCCTATAAATTACTGCTGACGTCCCCTAGCCTACCGCCACAGGCACCGCAGCCAGTCGAAGGCCATGGTGCGCCAGCGCAGGTCGCTACGCCCTTCGAGGCGGTAGGCGGAACGCTCGAAAGGGATATTGCGGTAGGCTAGGTCATGGTTGCGGTAACGCAACAGACCCACCAGCCAGAAGAGCAAATACAGCACATAGAACGGCACCACCAACAGACAGAGCTGCTGGTAGAGGTGCACGGTCTCGTGGCGCAAGGCACGGGCCGTGAGGGTATTGCCATTGTGGAAAACGAAGGGGAAAAGCGTGATGGCGCTGTAGCCGCGAGGCGGAAAACGGCGGGTATGGACAAGCAGCGGCTTCATGGGCGTAACTATTGGGATATGCGGTCGCCGCAGAAGTCCTTGCGCTTGCAGGAGCGGCAATGCAGACCCTGCCACACGGAGTCGAGATGGTCGGCGGCGGCATCGACGAGAGCAGGCTCGTCGGTGAGGATGCCGGCCTCAAAGTTACGGTTGTCCTCCCCTTTCATGCCGATGCCGGCACCCGTGAGATTGGCGGAGCCAATGTAGGCCACAGCACAGTCGAAAATCATGATCTTGAAATGCACCCGCGGGCAGAGTCTCCGCTCGAGATGCGTCCAGAGGCCGGGGTAGCGGTCGAAGTCCTCGCGGAAGTTGTCGCCGGGTTCCTTGGCATGCAGCAGGCGGATGTCGACGCCACGACGCAGCAACCGGTCGAGGACGGCGAGGAAGGGTTCCACGGGTTCAGACCCTTTTCGCAGGCTGGCAGCTTGCGTACCATTGCTTCGTCGCAGACTGGCAGCCTGCGCTCCAACATAGAGGTCCTTCAGGTCGGCGGTGCCTATCCAGAGGTCGTGCTTCACCCCTTCGCAGCGGGCGAGCACCTCGGTGTAGTGGTCGCGGTCGGCAATGTACTTCAACATGGCATCAATTTTGACAACAAAAATACGAAAAATATTCCAAAAAACAGCCCCCAAAGGGCATTATTGCACAAAAGCATTATTTTCAACCCATTGCAGCCATATCTAGACCCTATCATCTCCTACTTTGGTAGGAGTTGGTAAGGAGTTGGTAAGGGGATGATAAGGGGATGGTAAGCAGGTCGGCGAAGTCGTCTATCAGGTGGTCGGCACCGGCGGCGCGGAGGTCGGCGGCGGACTGGTTGCCGTAGGTGACGCCCACGGTGCGGCAGCCAGCGGCACGGCCCATCAGGATATCGTAGCTGGCATCGCCAACCACAACAGCCTCCCCGGGGGCAACGCCGAGGGCGGCAAGGATCTTCTGCACTGGCTCAGGATGGGGCTTGTGGCGCTCCACGTCGTTGGCGCTGACCACCATGCTGATGTAGTGCTCCAGGTGGAAGGTCTTCACGAAGCCCTCCAGCGTGGGGCGCCCACGGCTGCTGCAGATGGCCAGCTGCAGACCGCGGTCGTGCAGGGCCGTGATGGTCTCCAGCACATGGGGGAAGAGGCGGACGGTGCCGTCGGTGTTCAGCTCGTCGAACACGCGGCGGTAGACATCGGCACAGCGCTCGGCCGTGGTGTCGTCGACTCCGCAGAGGTTGGTGAAACATTCCGCCAACGGCAGGCCGATGATACTCTTGCACTCGGCGTCGGTGCGTTCCGGAAGGTGCAACTCTTTCAGCGTCGCCTGGATGGAGGCGATGATGATGGGCTGCGTGTCGGCCAGGGTGCCGTCGAAGTCCAAAATGACTAATTGCGTCATTTCTGTGCGGCCATATACTGCTCCAGCAGGCGCTGGACGTACTTGCCGAAGACGTCGAACTCGATGTTGACCACCGTGCCGGGCTTGAAATTGTGGAAGTTGGTCACCTGGTAGGTGTAGGGGATGATGGCCACGGAGAACATGCCGGGCTCGCTGTCCACCACCGTCAGGCTGACGCCGTTGATGCTGATGCTGCCCTTGGGGACGGTGATGCTGGGGGCGTTCTTCTGGTCGTAGCTGAAGTAGAAACGCCAGGAGCCGTTGTCGTCAACGACCTTGGTGCAGGTGGCCGTCTGGTCCACATGGCCCTGGACGATGTGGCCGTCGAAGCGGCCGTCCATGCGCATGGAGCGCTCCACGTTGACCTCGGTGCCCTCCTTCCAGGTGGAGAGGTTGGTTTTGAGCATGGTCTCGTCCATGGCGGTGACCACGTACTGCTTCTTCTCCTTGTCGACCTTCACCACGGTGAGGCAGCAGCCGTCGTGGGCCATGCTCTGGTCGATGGCCAGCTCGTCGCCGAAGGGCACCTCCAGCGTGAAGTGGTAGTTGGTGTTTTCTTTCTCGATGTTGACGACCTTGGCCGTCGTTTCTATGATTCCTGTGAACATGGTGTTTTGGTTTTTCTTTTCTTTTTTTATTTTTCCGGGTTTTCCGGAATCTCCGGATTATCCGGAATTTCCTGATTTTCTGGAATTTCCGGATTTTCCGGATTATCCGGGGATATTCCGGATTGGTTTAGCAGGGCTGTGAGGCGGGCTACTTTGGCGCGGAGGGCCACTATCTCGGCGGCCTGACGGTCGATGGTCTGCCGTTGGCTCTCGCGCTGACCCAGGCGGGCAGCGGTCATACGCTCGCGGATACCACCCTCGGTGGTGAACTCACGGTCCTTGCGTTCGAGGTATTTCGTCAGGCCCGAATCCACCTGATGGCACAGACAAATGGCCATATTGGCCAGTTCTTCGTCGTCCATCTTGTCGAAGAGGGGTACGTAGTCATTGTGCATGCTGTGGCTGCGGCAGAACGAATGAAGCTGTTCAAAACGGGGATTTGAACCGCGCCACTCAACAAGGCTGTGCCGTTTCAGGTAATCCTGATAGTCTTCCAGCAGCTCCTTGTTGCTGCCGCGCGCCACGCCAAGGAGTTTCAGTTCGATCTCCATCGAGGTCTGCCCGTCGCTGCTACCCTCGGCGATGTTCTGCTTGGTGCTGCGGGCTGCCTGCACCATTTGGTCTACGGTACGGTCGCCGTGTTTGGGCAGGTAGCGCTGGCAGAAGACCTGCGTGAGCTGGTAGAGCACATCGCTGCGCTGGTAGAAACGCAAAGAGGTGTAGACAACAGGCTTGCGCAGGGTGCTGGCAGTGCCGTCGGAGTAGCGGCGGTACTGGCCGGAATAGCCGGAGGGACCGGAGGTTCCGGGATTTCCGGAAGTTCCGGAGTTTCCGGAACAGCCGGAATATCCGGAATAGCCGGGATAGTTATTGTCCTTGCAGGCCATTATTTCAGGAAGTCCTCGTAGTACTGGAACATCTTCTGGTAGAGGTGCAGGCGTTCGCGGCCGAGGACGTTGTGCTCGTGGTGGGGGTAGACGAAGTAGTCGACCTGACGGTAGTTGTTGATGCAGCGCTCGATGAACTCGGTGCTGTGCTGCGGCACCACGGTGTTGTCCTCGGCACCCTGGATGACCAGCAGGCGGCCCTGAAGGTTCTTGGCCTTGTTCAATAAGCTGGTGGCCTCGTAGCCCTCGGGGTTCTCCTGCGGGGTGTCCATATAGCGCTCGCCGTACATAATCTCATACCACTTCCAGTCGATGACCGGGCCACCGGCGCAGCCCACCTTGAAGACCTCGGGATGGGCCAGCTTCATGGTGATGGTCATGAATCCGCCGAAGCTCCAGCCTTCGACGCCCATGCGGTCCTTGTCGACGTAGGGGAGGCTCTGCAGGAACTTGACGCCCTCCATCTGGTCGGCCATCTCGATTTCGCCGAGGCGGCGATGGGTGCAGCTCTCGAACTCGAAGCCGCGGTTGTCGGTGCCGCGGTTGTCGAGGGTGAAGACCACATAGCCCTGCTGGGCGAGGCGGAGGAAGTAGAGGTTGCCGCCGGCCAGCCAGCTGTCGGTGACCAGTTGCGAATGGGGGCCGCCATAGACATAGACCAGCGTGGGATACTTCTCACCGGGCTTCATATTGGGGGGCGTGATAAGGCGGTAGTAGAGGTCGGTCTTGCCGTCGGCGGCCTTGATGGTGCCGAGCTTCACGCCGGGCATGGCGTAATCCTTGAGGGGGTTCTCGGCATCATAGAGACGTGAACTTTCCGCCTTCACATAACCATCTTTTTGATAGTCGATAGTGCGGTAGACAGCTCTTGCAGGCACCAGAACCGAAGAGAATACATCCACCAAGCGGGTGCCATTTTCGTTGAGCACTACGCTATGAGTTCCTGCAACATGCTTGATTTTGACTCTCGCTTTGGTTTTAGGTCTGGTGATGCACCACATCTCGCCACTCTTCAGGTTCACGCGGTAAGCATCGCGTCCAATGAGGTTGTCCTTGTTGGCATAGACGAAGATATGCTCGCCCTTCTTGTCGAACTGGATGAATTCCTCGACCTCATACTCGCCTTTGGTCACCTGCTTCACCAGGCTGCCGTCGGCGTTGTAGAGATAGAGGTGCTTGTAGCCGTCGCGCATGCTGAACCAGAGGAACTGGTCACCCTTGGGGGTGAAAATCATGGGCTCGCAGGGTTCGACATAGCGGGGGTTGGTCTCCTCGAAGAGGACCTTCATGAAGGCGCCCGTCGCGGCGTCGTACTGCTCCAGCCACATGTGGTTCTGCTCGCGGTTCACCTTGGCGATATAGACATACTTCTCGTCGGGACTCCAAGCGATGTTGGTGAGGTACATCTCGCGCTCGTGGACGGTGGTGTCACGGCAGGTGTTGAGATATATCAGTTTTTCGGTAGCGGGCTCGTAGACGCCCACCGTCACCCAGTGGCTCTGCATGCCGGCCATGGGGTACTTGATGGGCATGGGCTCGGCCTCGCGGGCCTTGGTGTTCACCAGCGGATAGTCCACCACCATGCTCTGGTCCATGCGGTAGAAGGCCAGCCGCGACTGCTTGGGCGACCAGAAGAGGCCGCCGTTGATGCCGAACTCGTTGCGGTGCACGCTCTCGCCGAGGACGACATTGTAGCCGTCGCCGCGCTCCACGAGCTTGCCGTCGACATAGAGGTTGCCCTCCTTCTTCTCCACACGGTCCGACTGCTCGGGCCACACGAGACTCTTGAACTGCTCGCGCTCGGCGGCGGTCATGGAGCGCTCCTTCTTGCCGTCGAAGAGCATGTAGGCGGTATCCTCGAGGTACATCACCTTGTTGGTGCCGGGCACGAAGGTGAAGCCGCGCATCGCGCGCTGGGGGTAGAGGTTGCGGTCCATCAGCTGGTCCCACTGGAGTAGTTTGTTTTGTGCGAATGCGGTGGCTGCCATCAGCAGCACCGCCAGTGTCATAAGTATCTTCTTCATTTTTTTATCTCTGTTTATCTCTTTATCTCTATTGATCTTTATTCTCCTGCTCGATTCTCCTTGCCCTGCGGGCAGAAATCTATAAATCTTATAAATTAATTTCCGCTTCGCGGGAGGCTATGCAGGTCATATTCTCATAACGCAATTCGTCTCATTCCTTTCTTGAAGTCATACTCTCCAAAGTTGATCAACAATCCCACGTCCTTGTTCAATAGTTTCAAATAGGTTCTAAGCTGCTTGTAGTACACAGGCTTGAACTCTTCAACGGATTTCAACTCAACAATCAATTCGTTCTCCACCAAGATGTCTATCCTCAACTCGTCTCCCACCACGGCATCCTTATAAACTATCGGAACAGGCAACTGAGTCCTTACCTCCAGCCCTCTCAACTCAAGCTCTCGCACCAACGCTTTCTCATACACCGACTCCAATAACCCAGGACCGAAGAAATTGTACACCTCCATTGCGGCACCTCGAACCTCGTAAATCAGCTGTTCTACATCCATATCTCAATCCCGCAAAGCGGAAATTAATTTATAAGATTTATAGATTTCTGCCGCGAAGCGGCTAGGAGAACCAGGAGCGCGAACTCAATAGTTCTTCCAGTTGCGGAACTTCAAGTTGAAGACCCCGAAGAAGGCCTCCTTGAAGATCTTCATGCTCATCTTGCTCGTGCCGAGGACGCGGTCGGTGAAGATGATGGGCACCTCGTAGACCTTGAAGCCCAAGCGTGTGGCCGTGTACTTCATCTCTATCTGGAAGGCGTAACCCACGAACTTCACCTTGTCGAACTTCATCTTCTCCAGCACGCGGCGGCTCCAGCAGACGAAGCCCGCCGTGGCGTCGCAGACCTTCATGCCGGTGACGATACGGACATATTTCGAAGCGTAGTAGCTCATCATCAGACGGCCCATGGGCCAGTTGACAACGCTGATCTTGCCGCCCACATAGCGGCTTCCAACCACCACATCGCCCTTGCCGCTGGCGCAGGCGTCGTAGAGGCGCTCCAGGTCGTCGGGGTTGTGGCTGAAATCGGCATCCATCTCGATCATGTAGTCGTAGCCGTGCTCGTTGCCCCAGCGCATGCCATCGAGGTAGGCGGTGCCGAGACCCAGCTTGCCCTTGCGTTCCACAATGAACAGACGGTTGGGAAACTCCTGCATCAACCGCTTGACGATGTCCGCCGTGCCGTCGGGCGAATTGTCCTCAATGATGAGCATATCGAACTCTTTCGGGAGCGAAAAGACCTTGCGAATGATGGCCTCGATGTTCTCCTTCTCGTTGTAAGTGGGCGTGATAACCAGTGTGTCAGACATAATTCCTCCAATATAAATACGATGCAAAGATACACTTTTTTTTTTACATGGCAAAAAAAATCCCCGCACGGAACACCGTGCGGGGATTTCTTGCATTATGTGGAGACGCAGCAGGCCGCGTCTCCACCGGGTAGTGTTACTTCACGATGAGCTTGCGGATGGCGTTCTGCTGCTCGCCCGTGATGCGGACGAAGTAGGCGCCCTGGGCATAGCCCGTGAGGTCGAGGGTGATTTCATCGTTCTCCACTCTCCACTCTCCGCTCACACGACCGTTCATGTCGACAATCGTCACCGTAGCCTGGCCTTCGATGCCGGTGATGGTGACAGTGGTCGTGGCCGGGTTCGGGTAGAGGGCAATGGCGGCGGAGATGACGACGTCGATGCCTTCGCCCTGCTCGTCGGTGGTGAAGGAGGTGACATTGCTCCATGCGCTGAAGACGCCTTCGGCGCACACGCTGCGCACGTAGACATCGTAAGCCATGTTGGCAGTCAGACCGGTGATGGAAGCGCTGTTGGTGCTGGCCTGCACGGTGGTGCCGGCGCCCTGGTTGAAGCCGCTGGCGCCGTACTCAACCTCGTA
>JAFRZC010000143.1 GCA_017442765.1 Prevotella sp.
AGCCGGTGTGAACGCCGCAAACATCCTCATGTCGGGCATCTGCACCTACGACCATGTGGCCGACTATTTCTCTGCCCGGCGACTGGGCATCCGCTCTGGCCGCATCTTCACCGGCATCATAATCAACACTCCACTCAGCTACGCGGCAACGCTCATACCTAAATGTTAAAATCTTCTGCTGGACGCGGAAATTTTAACACGCTTAAGCCCCTTTATTTAGGGAAGGTGGTTGTCTTAGCCACCTCGCCCGGGATAAGCGATTGTGGGGAAGTTTTTGCAACACACAGGTTTCAGCAGGTTAGCACATCACAACGTGCCCTATAGTTCTCCCAAAAGAAATGCCATTTCCTGATTGCCCTGCGTAAGAGACATACAGAAAACGGCATCGTAGAGAATATCCCCACTAAGGGGATTTCTATTTCAAAGTGGCATGTCGCGTGGTACGTCTGAACACATCGAGTTATTACTTCGCTTTGTTGAAGTGGAGTTTCATTTTGCCGACGAAGATGGCGTGCTTGCCGTTCTGGTCGTTGGGCACGGCGCGGCCGTCAAGGTCGTTCACGTAGCGCAGATCCTCGAAGAAAGTGTGTGAATGTCCGCCGAGTACGATGTCGATGTTGCGCGAGCCGGCCATCATCTCCTCGTCGTCCATGCGTCCGCCCGACATGTCCCAGCCAAGGTGTGAGATGCAGATGACGAGGTCGCACTTTTTCTCTTTCTTCAACATGGTGGCGGTTTCGAGTGCCACATTTACGGGGTCGAGGTATTTTACGCCGATGCATTTGTTTTCGTCAACCAGTCCGGCCATCTCGGGAGCAAGTCCGAAAACACCAATCTTCAATCCCTTGCGCTTCATGATGATGTAGGGTTTTACCAGTCCCTCCACCGGTGTGCCGGTAAAGTCGTAGTTTGCGCATACGATGGGGAAGTTGGCCATGCGGAAAAGGCGTGCCATGTTGTCGAGGCCAAAGTCGAACTCATGGTTGCCGATGGTGGCAGCATCGCACTTCATGCGGTTGAGCAGCTGTATTTCCACCTCGCCCTTGAACTCATTATAGTAGGCAGATCCTTGTGAGAAGTCGCCACTGTCGAAGTAGAGTAGCTCGGGGTCTTTCTGTCGTTCTTCCTTGAGCATGGCAATGCGACGGATGAATCCTCCGCGTCCGGCTTTCGACGTGTCGTTAAGGTTTACGCTGAGCGGATAGATGGTGCTGTGAGAGTCGTTCGTGTGCAGGATGGTCAGTTCCTTCTGGGCAAAGGTGGCCAGAACAAACATGTTTGCAAACAGGAGCATGAAAACCAATGCCGGTTTTCTCATGCCCATACGGATATTTATGGTCTTCATAATTCTACAATGATTAATTATCAACTATTGTCAATCTTCCTTCTACAACGGCGTTAGCCACCTTGCCTTGCGACGTGAGCTCACGGAAGTAGTCTTCGATGATGAAGCGCATATTGTCTTTGTCCTCCTGCGGCGAAACCACGTCGGTCTTATCCTTGAAGGCCACCATGCCGTCGTTGCCCTGAGCCACGTAGTCGATGGTTGCGATGCGATAGGAGGCGTTGGGGTCGATGGGCTTGCCGTTGAGCGTTGCGGAGACGACCTTGCCCTGCTTCGTGGCGACAACCTTCGCCTCGTGGCTCAGTCCCTCGCCTTTGCGCACGGCCATCTGGCCAAAGAGCTCCAGCACTTTCTGTCCTGTGAGTGTGACAAAGCAGATTTTGTTCTCAAACGGTGCCACTTCGAGCACGTCGCCTTTTGTGACATCACCCTCGGGGAATGCCGCCCGCATACCGCCGATATTGTAAACGGCGAAGTCGGGTTTCTCATTGTAGTTCTTTCCTGCCCAGACAAGAATATCGGTCAGCAGGTTGGAAAGATTGCTCTCAGGCCGTTCTGCCCACATGTAACAGGCCGACCGCCCGACCACGGGAGCCGTCTCCTTGTCCACGACAGCCTTGAAGGGTGCCATGAAAGGCGTTGTCTCGGCATCGGTCAGCGCATCGTAGCGTTTGTCGATGAGAATGCGGCTGCGCTCTATGCCGGTGAGCTCGTAGTGTTGCTTGCACGAACCGAGCAGAATGACAGTCGCCACTGATAAAAACAGATACTTTCTTTTCATAGGTCAATCATTATTTATTCATTTAGGGATTATTGGCTACAAAGATACGAATAAGCGAACGAAAAACCAAATATTTTTGAGTTTTTCTGAGAGAAGCATCTTCGAGCGAAGTTCAAAGATAATAAAAAAGGGTGAAAAATGAAGGACAAAAAACGGTTTTTTCAAAGAAAATTTGCACAATTCAAAATGAATGTGTACCTTTGCACCCACTTTTCGGCGTAACCGCTGGCAGCTGAAGTGTGGCTGGCCATGTTGCGCAGGAGAATTATTGGTTTAATTATCGAAAAGAAAATGGATTTAATTAAAGTAGCCGAAGAGGCATTTGCCACTGGCAAGAAGTTTCCCGAGTTTGGTCCTGGTGATACCATCACCGTAGCCTACAAGATTATTGAAGGCTCGAAAGAGCGTATTCAGCTTTATCGCGGTGTCGTGATTAAAATCAACGGTCATGGCGAGAAAAAGCGTTTTACCGTTCGCAAGATGTCGGGAACAGTAGGTGTAGAGCGTATCTTCCCCATTGAGTCGCCGAATATCGATTCTATCGAGGTGAACAAGCGCGGTAAGGTTCGTCGCGCTAAACTGTACTACCTGCGCAAGCTCACAGGTAAAGCAGCCCGCATCAAGGAGAAGCGCAATGCCGCGCCGAAAAAAGATTAGGAAGTTTCATTTTTATTGGGTTAAACAATGTGAGAGCGGTGCTCGTGGCAAATGCCTGAGCACCGCTTTCCTTTTGTCTTTATTCCTCGTAGAGCGGATAGTCGTCGTTTTCTTCTGCATCGCGGAATTTGCAGGCCGACTCCATCATGTTGAGGTTGAGCATCTCCGTGTCGGTGAAGTTCTTGCGGTCGTAGGACGACACTTCTTTATACCATGAGCGGCTTTTCAGTTCCTCTGCATTCTCGTCGGAGGGTTTAAAACCACGACGGGCACGCAATTCGTCAATCATCTTGCGTATCACTTTTCTGGGCACGTAGCTGAGCATACCACGCTCGATGACCACGTCGGAGGTGAATTTCCATCGCCCCTTGCTGCCTTCCTCCTCGTCGATGGTGAGGTCGATGGGCTTGCCCACACACTCATATTCCATGGCCTTGATGCGTTTCGACAGGCAGAGGCGCAGGCCGTGATCGGTGACGTGGAAGTTGTACCACGTCTGTCCAATCTTCACATTGGTGCAGATGTCGTCGTCGGTCTCGCGGAAAGCCAGACTCACGGGCGCGGCCATGGGCGAGCTTTTGAACTTTCCGTCGTAGGTGAAGATATAGGTCTTTCCGTCGGAGCCGTGATAGTTGCCGGCAAGATAGCGGAATAGCTCTTCGCGGTCGATGAGATGGCGCTCTTGTCCGGGCTTTATCACGAAATAGGTCTCGTGGTAGCCACAGGTGTGGTTTTCTACAGCGACGTAAGTGTGGTTAGCCTCACGCCGGGTCGTAATGTTGAAATGTCCTGGTGGAGTTTGTTCGTCTGCGCCGATGTAGTTGTTGGCAATGTTGAGCAGTTCGCCCGGTGCATCGCTGCCTTCCACCAGCTCGATGCCGTTGAAGAGCAACATGCCATCGAGGTTTGGTTGCTCGTAAGACAGGTCGAGATGCCCCGGTGCCTTGATATTACCACGTAACTTGTCAAAATATTCCTTTATGACATGTAGCCCTTTGGAGTATTCTCTGGGAATGTCGCCGCTGCCGCTGAACGACTTGCCGCCGAGGAATCTGCCGCTGAACGAGATTGACGGCGCGTCATGGATAATGTACTCCGGTTTATAGAAACCGATGGCTTTGTCGAGTCCGTGCCCAAGCACTATCCGTGCCACTTCCTGAAACACCTCCTCACCGGCGGGAATGATGATTTCCTCGTGCCAGCAGTCACCGCTCATGTTCAGCGAGCCGTTCCCTTCCTTGTCGCGGTTGAGCTCGTAGTGATAACTGGATTCAATACGCATTCCGCCGCCTTGGCGAAAGGAGAAATACTGCATGCTTCGTGGCTCACCGTCGGCCCAAGCCGCAGCAGTTGTCAGCATAATCAATGTGACTGTTGCGAATAGCTTTTTCATATTTTCATTTATCATTCTTCATTTGTGAAGCGCCATAGTTGGTTGCCGCGTCAGCCTCACCATGCAGAGCCTGCTGGAAGCTGTCCCAATCTTGAAACCCCACGAACAGAGAAATCTTATCGAGTGTCGATTTTTTTGGTTTCTCAATGCCGCGCAGGTAGTTCTTAACCTTTGTGAGTGCCAAAGGTTTCAGTGGTTTCCAACTCAGCTCCCTCTCTACGGCCTCAAGCAGTTTCTTCAGTTCCCAGCGTTTCTTCTCCATGTGGAAAGTTTTATTTTGTTGCAAATTTACACATAAATTCTGATAACAACAATACTATCCTCATTATTTTTTTGTATCTTTGCACTCGCAAAATCAACAAGTACGCCCTGAAGGGGCAGTGAACATACAGCCCAGGGCATCGTCCTGGGTAAGGGAGTTGAAGGTTGAAACGCCCTGTAAGGGGCAAAAGCAATAAGGTAAAAAGAATGAAAGAATTAGCACTGAAATACGGATGTAATCCGAATCAGAAGCCTTCGCGTATTTTCATGGAAGAAGGCGAGTTACCCATAGAAGTCGTTAACGGCCGTCCGGGCTACATTAACCTGCTCGACGCGCTGAACTCATGGCAGCTTGTGCGCGAGCTGGAACAGGCGACGGGTCTGCCTGCCGCCGCATCGTTCAAGCATGTGTCACCGGCGGGCGCAGCTGTGGGTTTGCCTCTAAACGACACGCTGCGCAAGATTTATTTCGTTGACGACGTGAAGATGGAGCTTTCGCCGTTGGCCTGTGCCTACGCCCGGGCACGTGGAGCCGACCGTATGTCGTCGTATGGCGACTTTGTGGCACTCTCCGACACCTGCGACGCGGCTACGGCCACCCTTCTGAAGCGCGAGGTGAGCGACGGTGTGATAGCTCCCGACTATACGCCCGAGGCCATCGAAATCCTGAAAGCCAAGCGCAAAGGAACCTATTGCGTCATCAAGATCGACCCTGCCTATCGTCCAGCCCCCATTGAGCGCAAGCAGCTGTTTGGTATCACCTTCGAGCAAGGTCGCAACGAGATATGTCTTGACGATGCCGCTTTGTTCGAGAACATTCCCACAAAGAATAAACAGTTTACCGACGAGGCACGTCGCGACCTCATTGTGGCACTCATTACGCTGAAATACACACAGTCCAATTCGGTCTGCTATGCGAAAGACGGGCAGGCTATTGGCATCGGGGCCGGCCAGCAGAGTCGTATCCACTGCACTCGTCTGGCCGGGCAGAAGGCAGATAACTGGTGGCTGCGGCAGTGTCCGAAGGTCATGGCACTGCCTTTCCGTGCCGATATCCGTCGTGCAGACCGCGACAACACCATTGACCTCTACATTGGCGACGAGGCCGATGACGTGTTGCGCGATGGTGCATGGCAGCAATTCTTCACCGAGTGTCCGGAACCGCTCACACGCGAGGAGCGGCAGGCATGGATTGCTCAGCATACGGGTGTGTCGCTGGCCAGCGATGCCTTCTTTCCCTTCGGCGACAATGTGGAGCGGGCACACAAGAGCGGCGTGCAGTTCATCGCCCAGGCCGGAGGCTCCGTGCGCGACGACCATGTCATCATGACAGCCGATAAATACAACATCGCTATGGCCTTTACGGGTGTGCGCCTGTTCCACCATTAACGTGAAAGGTGAGAGAATAGTTTTCCCTATCGTCTGTTAACTCCCGATAACTCCTAAAAAAGAAATGATTATGAACGATATTGACCAGATTATCGAAGACGGAATAGTTTTTAAGCGCGGCGGTGGTGGCAAGGAAAACGATGGAAAGGTGAAGACCAAGGCCAAGAAGAAAAAGTACATCACGGGTGCTCACGGTTCGGGCTCAGCCCGCCAGAAAGCGAAATACCGTGAGCAACGCACCAAACGGTCTTAGCCACGGACGACGTATTTCTTTC
>JAFRZC010000144.1 GCA_017442765.1 Prevotella sp.
CAACGACGGGTGTACCGATGAAACCGAGGAATTTATTGCCGACTACCTGACCGACGAACGTATCACCTATATTAAGAACGAGGAGAACACCGGTCTCGGCCATGCCCTCAACCAAGGACTTAACGCCGCCAAGTATGACTACATTGCCTACTTGCCCTCGGATGATTATTTTGAGCCTGACCATTTAGATGTGAGCCGCCGGAAATTTGCGTCATCACCGGATGCGGTGCTAATCTATCATTCCATCCGTTTTGATGAATCGACCAGCCCTGCTGTGCTGGCCTATAGGACTTGCAAGGGAGCGATACCAGGTTATTGCTTGCAATTGGTTCAGGTGGCTCACAGAAAGACGGCAGACAGATGGATGGAACGGGAAGAATGTGTTACCGAAGACTTGTTTTTAATGTTTTGGCAGAAACTGACATCCAGAGGAT
This sequence comes from Prevotella sp., assembly GCA_017442765.1. The sequence goes on from JAFRZC010000144.1 coordinate 435, forward strand.
TGTTTGTTCCCAGTAAGATGGTTACGTGTGAGTGGACGTGTCATCCCCACCAGCGGCATAAAATCTGTGGCGAGCAGTATGACGGCGGTTTGAACAAGTATCGCTCATACTATCATGTGAAGAGGCCGTTGCGTTTCCGTTGTAACCACTATAAGACCATTGACGAGTTTGTGGCATACGCGGCCTATCGTAAACCTGTCAGTCCCTCAGCTAATGGCTTGAAGATTTTGCTGGTGGGCGAGCTGGCTTACAATTCTGAACGGATTTATGCCTTGGAGGAGGCTGGTCACCGGCTCTATGGTCTCTGGGCAAAGCCGCGTTTCTGCTATTCCACCGTCGGCCCGTTGCCCTTCGGACATGTGGAGGATGTTCCTTATCGGAATTGGCAAGAACGGGTAAGGGAAATAGCTCCTGATATCATCTACGGGCTTTTGAGTACGTCGGCGATAGAGCTGGCACACGAGGTGCTGAGTGCCCGCTTGGGCATTCCCTTTGTCTGGCAGTTTAAGGAAGGCCCTCATGAGGCGATGAAGGCGGGGATGTGGAAAAAACTTATCGACCTATATACCTATGCCGACGGGCGAATGTTCTTGAACCCGGAAATCAAGAAATGGTATGAACTGTTTATGCCTCCGTCGGCTGGGCAGAACATGTCACTGGTTATCGATGCGGATATGCCAAAATCAGAAAGTCTGACAGATGCTTTTTCGGAAAAGCTTTCAGACACAGACGGAGAAGTACATACCGTTGTGACGGGAAGAATAGTCGGTCTGTCGCCAGAGGAATTTAAAGTCTTGTCAGACAACTCCATCCACTTGCATGTATATAGTGAGAATATGGTTTCGGCCGATGAGGCGTTCATGCCGTTTATGAAAATAAACGACAAGTATTTCCATATTCACCGCCATTGTCCGCAGTCGCGATGGGTGGAAGAGTTTTCGAAATACGACGCAGGCTGGCTTCATAGTGTCAAGAGTCATAATGATGGAAACCTACTTCGTGCAAATTGGAGCGACCTTAACCTTCCTGCCCGCATCAACACGTTGGCATTTGCCGGCATCCCCATGATACAGCGTTCAAATATGGGACAAATCAACGCCCAACGTTCATACGTGGAAAAATACGGAATGGGAATATTCTACAATACGATATACGGACTTGTCGCCCAACTAAAAGACAAGGAATTTCTGCGCCAGACAGAGGAGAATGTGCGAAAGCATCGTGGAGCGTTTGCCTTCGATTCCCATATAGATGAGCTGACAGCATTTTTTATGGATGTAAGGAGAAAGGTTTATGAACGGCAATAAAGCGATAGATACTCAACTTTTGCAAATGGCGAATACCCTTATGACGTATGGCTACCACATAAAGGGCAGCGGACTCATGAACGGGAAAATGGGAATAGTGCTATTTCTGTATGCTTATTCTCGTTATGCGGGAAGTAAGGACGTGGAGGAGTTTGCCGGTGATATGCTGGACGTGGTGATGAAGGACGTGAAGCGGATGGGTGCAGATTTTGAGAGTGGTTTTACAGGAGTAGGCTGGGGATTACGTTGGCTGTTCCGAAACGGATTTGTCGAAGGAGACATGAATCAGATATTGAAACCGATAGATGAAGGTGTTTTTTCCCGGATGGACTGCAATCCAGCCATGTCTTCCTTCGGCCAGCTGGTTTATTTAGCGGATCGAATGGGCGACAGTAACCCGGAATACGATTTGAGAAAGATGGTGAACATTGTTCTTGAAAATATAGGGAAAGGAATTACTGTCCATGCCGATGAGTTGCAGTTGACACATGTTAATGCCATTTACTATTTTCTTAATCATGTGCGCGACTGTGGAAATGAAAAAGAGATTAAGACGATAGAGCGTTTATTGTCAACACGAGTACACGACATGGCTGGGGATGGTCTTCGGGATGATATGGCGATACCTCCTTGTTCCGAGGATATGGATATACAGAACTATATAGAGTCCGCACTGAGGGAATATATGTTTTCAGGAAAGAGCGACCCGGTTGTCTTACCGTATCTCGTTATCGAAGACTTTGTCACAGCAGCTTATCAGCGTCTGCTTACAGAGGATATGACTTTCAGGAAGGGGTTTGCAGGACTTGGATTTATATTACTAACAAATTTGTTTAATAAAAAAAATAATTGATTATGGCAAAAAAGCTGATGAGTTCGCCTACGGTTGCACAGTGCAACCAGATGGCAAGTTATTTTTCTACACAAGAACAACAAGAAACAGCATTTAGAATTTGCATGGCAGGTGAGTTTGCGCACATCAATGCTTTTGGTTTTGTGTGGGTAAACCAATCTGGAGGTGAAGAAACCATTGAACACGCTGAAATAGCTAATCTTAATAGTGCGTATAATCAAGTGTTCACTAATGGGGTGCCTGGTACATCCACAAATCCGCATACAGCGGATTTCTATAACAAATTGGCAAAATATGATGAATGGCCAGGAGGATATGTGGAAAATTTCGGACATGTAGGAGCAGCTTCGGCATGTTCTAATGCTTATGGTTGCTCAATGATACATGGAAGTTCTCTTGTGTCCAAAGGCTCGTCTGACGCACCTCTCCCAATTTCTAAGTTTTATGAATTAGATCATTATAATCTATGGCAAGGTGGATATATAGAACACTATGGGAACAAACCAAGTACGGTACATGTTTTGTTAAATTCTGGCGGTCAGTCCCTGGTTACATTGGGCGATGGAAAAAGCACGATTGGCAGTTTGCTGAATTTGGGAAAGATGATACGGGCAGAAGAAGATCAAACGTTACTGGAAAATAGTTTTACTGCTGCAGGTGTAAATGTCGGGACAGATGATGCTATCGACAATTACATCATGGAGGACGTAGTTGGCTGGAGACCAATGATTACGACAGCTCAGAGTTTAAAAAACAGCCGTCATCTGCTTTCTGAGGGCTATGTTTTCTACGCCCGAATATTAGAAGGAAATGTCAGTGGTAATCCAGACCCTCATATTGCAGGGCATGATTGCATCATCGTTGACTATAATCCTGTCAGACATCAGTATATTTACATTGATGCGGTGGGAAATCAGATAATGACTTTAAGTGAGTCAGCTTTGGAAACTGGAAGTAAAACTTTGGCAATTAAAATAGTCCAAATCCCACATTAAAGAGACAAAAGGACTCCTCTTATGATGAAGTAAAATAGGGAGTCCCTTACTTTTGAGTCGCTGTGTACGAATCTTGTTAGAATCTATGAGTGCGAGGAAAAAGAACGGTGACGAAGTGTTCAGACATGGCGAGATTTATATCCGTTTCGAGGATGTCCGCAGATGCAAAAAAGGCGAGCTGCCTCTGTCGGATAAAGACTGGGAACTGTTTGAACAGGAGTTTGGCAGATGCTATTCGGATTATTATGCTTCCGTTGTCTGCTCTTCCCGACTTACTACCGTTCGTCAGCGGCGCGTGTGCATGTTGATGCGCCTGGGCTATCGGCAAGGAGAAATGGCGATTGTGCTGAATGTCAGCAAGGGAGTGGTGAACAAGATTAAAAGGCAAATTAACTTTCATTTTTTCGGCATGTCGGAATCTTCTTCATTGGCAGATAACCTTCTGAAGTCTTTTTAGGGGTATACAAAAAGTCCGTTTAGGGGTATACAAAAAGTTTGAGAAACATTTGGAGCGTGCCTTTTAAAGCTCTATTTTTGCACATGAAAGAATCTATTGAAACTTAAAACTATGAGATTATGAAAAGGAAAGTATTACTTCTAATGGTTGTCTTGCTCTCTGTCGTGACAGGAGCGAGGGCAGCGGACGGCACTTACAACCCTTCTGTGCCTGTTGTGATTTCGGGGTTTACCCCTGAGTCGGGCAGTGCTGCCCAGCAAGTGGTCATCAGCGGTTCTAATTTTGGAAACGATGTTGACAAAGTAAGTGTGACCATCGGTGAGAAATCCGCCGTACTTGCCAGCGTGGCGGACAATATCATCTACTGCTACGTGCCCTCTGGTGCGTTTACCGGTGTTGTTGAGGTGACTGTTGGCGACGACGAGACGGGTCGGCAGACCGCCCGTGCCTCAAAGCGTTTCAATTATGAGCGCAGGATGGTGGTTGGCAAGCTCTGCGGCTACAAGAACGAGGCTGACGATCAAGGCTGGAAGGACGGGACGTTTGATGAGTGCGCGGGTTTCCGCAACGACGGTGTGATGCAGTTTTCTCCCTACAACCGCGACCAGCTCTTTGTGGTCTATGATCAGGAGCCTTACTTCTCAAAGACGGCACACGGCATCCAGTTGGTGGATCTCAAGGAGCGCACCGTGCAGACCGTTCTGCCACTGTCGGTGTTCGACAATCAGCGTCTGCGTACCATCGACTTCTGTGTTGACCCGTTTGCCTATGACGAAAGCGGAAATCTTCTTGGGCGCACCAATGAGGAATGGACTGCAACAGCTACGGCTGAGCAGTTGCGTTGGAAGGAACATCTGATTGTCGCCGCCGACAACGATGATGCCGATTTCCGTGCCAACTCGGTTTATATCGTCGATCGTGATGCGGACGGCAATTTCTCGGAGGAGTCTGTCGTCACACCGCTGGCCAATTATCGCCAGTGCAACAGTGCCGCTGTTCATCCCAACGGGGATCTCTACTTCACCAGCTACGCACACGGCGAGGTGGTGCGTCTTGACATGAACACCTACTGGAACTGTGTAGAGGCATTGAAGACAGGGAATCCCGACGCGACGGAGTGGAATCCTTTCGTAAAGGACAATGTATCCGGCGCGTTCAAGGTGCTCTTCAACGTTGGAAGAGACTACAGCGAGTGCCAGTTCGACATTCATCCTACGGGCAAGTATGCCTATATCGTGGTTGTTAATCAGCAATGCATCCTGCGCAGCGACTATGACGAAGCCGCTGGGGAGTTCCTTCCGCCACACTTGGTGGCAGGCTCTCCTTATCGGAAAGGTTTTGTTGATGGTACAGGCGAGGAGGCGCGGCTTGCCCGTCCGTATCAGGGCATTTTCGTAAAGAATGGTGAGTATGAGAAAGAGGGTGAGGAGGATGTCTATGACTTCTTCTTCAGCGACAATAGCTTGTATCCTTCTCATGATATCAGTGTGAAAATGGAAGCCCATGCCCTACGTGTGCTCACTCCAGACGGATATGTGGAGACCTACGCCGGCGGCAATATGAACACACACGACGACGGCAAGCCTTATGGCTCGGAGAACGGCGAGCTGCGCGATGAGGCACGTTTTGACCGGCCGACGGGCATAGCCTGTGATGTGCATATCGATGCCTTGACGGGTGAGTCAACACGCATTTTCTACATCCTTGACACGATGAACCGCTGTATCCGCACCATTACCCTGGAGGAGCCTGAGAGCAAAACGACGGGAATCAATGCAATACATAATGAAAAATGCATAATGCATAATGCTACAAACGCTGTCTATGACTTGCAAGGCCGGAAAGTGGCTGACAATCCCTCTTCCTTCATCTCTCACCCCTCATCCAAGCCTGGCATCTACATCAAGAACGGGCGGAAAATAGTTGTCAAATAAATGAAATAAAGTAATTGGCTGTTGAGTAGATTAGGAGTAGAGAATATTCTAAACAATTCTCTGCTCCCAATTTTTTGTAAATGACAACAAAAGTAAACGCTTACGACCTCCTTGTTGTCGGCGGCGGGTTGTATGGGGCAGTGGTGGCGCAGCGGGCGAAGGAGCGGGGACTGCGCGTGCTGGTTCTGGAGCGCCGGAAGGAGATTGGCGGGAACATCCGCGACGAGTGGCAGGGCGACATCTGCGTGCATCGGTACGGGGCACATATCTTCCATACGGACAATGCCGAGGTGTGGCGGTATGTGAACCGCTTCGCGCGGTTTGTGCCCTATCGCCACGAGGTGCTGTCGCGCAGCGGCGACCGGCTCTATCACCTGCCGTTCTCGATGACGACGATGAACGAGGTGTTCGGTGTCCGCACGACATGGGACACCGGCTATTTTGACGACCGCTATCAGGGCATTCCCGAGCAGGGCTACTCGTCTATGATTGAAAAGATGCTCGGCGGCAGGCTCGGCCTCTGCCGCTACATGGATATGGACGATGCCGTAGAGGCGGGTTGTGCATTTGTTAGAGTTTGAGAAGGACGGTCTGCGAGACATGGCGTAAACGTTCTTTAACAATTGGCAGTTTCGTTTTAACACGGAGAATGAAGAATTTTCCACGAGAAATCTCGTGGCCGTAAATTCTTCAACCATGCGTGTGCAATGTGTCTGCTGCCGCAGACAGAAGAGAGATGAAGGATGAGGGATGAGAGTGTGCAACTTTCGTTTTGCGAAACATACAGCTCTCAGCTCCGAGACATATATGTTTCACCTTGCGAAAGACCGTCTTTCGCACTCCGAAAGACCACGTTTTGCGAGGTGAAACATATATGTTTGGGAAAGGATGAGGGATGAAAGATGAGGGATGTGGGTATAAAAGGGGAGTGAAAGGGTTAGAAAAGGGCGGTTTCGCGCTCCAGAATGAAGGTAGAAGTCAACAGAATGCGTTAACATTTCCGCCTTCCGTTTAAGACAAATTAACAGAAAGGGGCAGTAACATAAGAGCAGATGGCGCGGATTCAATTTATGAATGAGTTTGCTTTGCAATGTCAATAATTTTATGTACTTTTGCAACGGATTCTAAAACTTGACGCTAATGAAAAGATTGTTGTTTTTGAGCACATTGCTCGTTTTCGTATGTTCGGTCAGCGCGGAGCTGACTCCCGGAAAGACCTACCGCATCGTAACGAGTCAGGCTTACTCGCGCACCAAGATGTATTCGCTGTTTGTGAACAATGCGCAGACCACCACGGGCAGCGACGTCGTGATATGGACGGAGACCTCGGTGGCGGCTCAGCGGTGGACCTTGGAGGAGACCGCCGCGGGCAAGCAGGCCCTGCGCAACGGCTATACGGGTCTCTATCTGGCCTATACAGGAGGCAACAAAGAGGGCTCGAAGATTGTGCAGTCGTCGGCATCGACAACGAGAACCACGGGCGCATGGATTATTGAGCCTGTGGAGGATGCCGCCGACACCTACGTCATCTATGTGGGTGCCGACAAGAAATACTGTATCGGCTTCACCGACACGGCTGCCGACGGCGTGGGCATCAAGCTGGTCGATCCCGCCACCGCCAATATGGCGGCGGCCCAGTGGCGGTTCATAGAGGACAGCCGCACTCAGCTGGAATACAACGAGACCGTGCGCAACGACATCATGACCCGCTTCATCAACCGCTTCTACAAGAGTGCTTCCGTCGGCCATGTGCTCGGAAACGGCGGATGGTGGGGCGACGCCGAGATGTTCGAGACCATCCTCGACGCCTTCGAGACCACCGGCGACAAGAAGTATCAGACCTACTGGGACGAGCTCTATCAGAACTTCATCGCCCGCAACGGCGGCGACTGGAGCGGCAACGAGTATAACGACGACATCACGTGGATGGTGCTCGCCTGCATACGTGGCTATAAGTTCTTCGGCAATGTGGCCTATCTGAACAGTGCCAAGCAGAACTACGACCGCATGTATGCGCGTGCCAAGCAGCAGTACGGCACGCTCATCTGGAAGCAGAGCCAGGGCAACAAGCTCGCCACCAACTCGTGCATCAACTGCCCGGCCACCGTGGCCGCCTGCTATCTGGCACAGCTCACCGGCGACAAGACCTATTATGACAAGGCGCTCTCCATCTACGCCGGCCAGCGCAAGCTGCTCTTCGAGGCCTCGACAGGAAAAGTGTTCGACAGTGGCGAGTGGACCTCGTCGGGCGGAACTCAGGTAAACAACGGCTGGGTGTCAACCTATAATCAGGGCACGATGCTCGGAGCCGCACTGATGCTCTACGACCTCACCAAAGACCCGCAATACAAAACCGATGCCGAGCGCATACACGCCCGCACCATCAGCGATCTGTGTAATAAACAGGGCATCGTACACGCCTGCCAGACCATCAGCGGCGACCTCTGCGGGTTCAAGGGCATCTACATGCGCTATGCACGGCGCTATGCCGAGGACCTCGGACATCCCGAAGCGCTCGACTGGATGGCTAAGAATGCCTGGCACGGCTATCAGAACCGCAACAGCCAGGGCGTCATCTGGTCGGCATGGCTCACCAAGACCAGCCAGACCCTGAAGCGCATGGAAGGCGACCAGGAGAAGACCTGCGAGCCCTTCAGCGCATCGACCATCATCGCCGCGGCCTTCAACGCACATATCAACGGCATGTTCTACAAGAATGCCTACTCGACCATTGGCGCCGAGCTGTTCGACGAGATACAGTGGATGCAGATTGTCGATGCCGGCAACCGTTCCGACGGAGGAACGCCCGAGACCACCCTCAGCGCGAAGCCCGGTGCCTACATCGCCTTTAAGCACGTCGATTTCGGCAACCAGAAGGCCAACCGCGTAAAGCTGCGCGTGAAGGGCAACGGCCAGACGCGAATGCAGGTCTATGTCGATAGCATCGCCACCTCGACACTTATCGGCGAGACCGCCACGTCGCTGCCCACCACATGGAGCGACGTGACCCTTGAGACCACGCCCGTGTCGGGCGAGCACGCCGTCTTCTTCGTAACCTCGGGCACGACGGGACAGGCAGCCCTGCACAACTTCGCGTTCGACAGCACCAACATGCTCTTTGCCGACATTACCGACAACGGCGGCACACTGACCGTTGACGGCGAGAAGGCCGACCGCACACTCATCGACAACGACCCCACCACGGCGGCTACCCTGTCTGCTTCTTCCACGCTACTCTACACCTCGCCCGTGCCCGTCACACTCAAGGGCTATGCCCTCTACGCCGAGCCCGGCACGGCAAAGGCTCCGGCGGCATGGAGGCTCGAAGGCTCGGCCGACGGTGAGAGCTGGACACTGCTCGACAGCCAGAGCCGCAAGACCTTTGCCGCCGACGGACAGAAACACCAGATCGACCTGAGCACTTCTACGGCCTACACCTACCTTCGCCTCACGCTGAGCGGCAGCGGCAACGTCATGCTGAGCGACTGGCAGCTCTACGGTGTTGCCATTGCCGAGACCGACCTTACCGACGACGGAGGCTCGCTCGAAGGAATGAGCACCGACCTCACCGACAACAGCCTCGAGACCGTCGGCACGGCAGCGGCAGGAGCAGCGACGGTCGGCTATCAGACCATCGCAAAGGTCAACCTCAGCAGCTACACGCTCACCGTGAACGGTCAGGAGGGAATGCCGCACAGCTGGACTCTCTCCGCCTCTGTCGATGGACGAACGTGGACAAAGATCGATGAGCAACAGAACGTGCGCTTCGCCTATCCGCAGTCGACGGCGGCGTTCTATCTGGAGAAAGGCCCGTACCGCATGTTCCGCTTTGAGTTCGAGGCTCCGCTCGACGGCACACCGCTCCGCATCGCCGAGCTGCAGCTGTTTGGCGATGTCGCCTACGGCAAGCTTCACAACGATGTCACGGCCGACGGCGGCAAGCACTCTTCAGCCGACGGCTCAGACTGCGCGGTGCTCTTCGACAACGACCCAATGACCATTGCCCAGGTCAGCGGCACGGAGCTTTGGTGGAGCCATGCGGCTATTGCCAGCGCGCGCTATCGCGGCTTCTCTCTCATTGCCGGTTCTGACCCCGACAAATTCCCCACAAGTGTCACCATACAGGGTTCTGCCGACGGCACCATCTGGTCTGACCTCACCACCGTGCAGCCCAAGTTCAACGCACCCTACGACCGTTTCGACCAGATGACCACAAACCTTGCCTACAGCTACTACCGCCTACGCGTGAACACGGTGGCCGACGGTGGCGACGTGGCCGAGCTCGCCGAGTGGGAACTCCACGGCACCACAGTCCTTACCGAGGGCAGTCTCTACGTGCCTGTGGAGAGTTACGAGCCTGCCGATGCCAGCAGACTTTGTGACGGGGTGACAACCACAAACTTTGCCCTGACGCAGATGGAGCCTGTCGATATCGACTACCATCTTGCCACAGCCGAGGTCATTCAGGCCTATACGCTCACCGCGTCGAGCACCTATGCCGAGCGCGACCCTGACGCATGGATTCTCTATGGTTCAACCGACGGGACGAACTATGAGGAAATCGACCGCCGTGCCGACATCGTCTTTGCCGCGCGCTATGCCACGCAGTTCTACACCTGCAACGCGGAGAAGAAAGCCTATAAGCACTATCGTCTGCATCTACTCTCCACCCCGAGCAGCAGCCTGCAGCTTGCCGAGTGGCAGCTCCTCCGCATCGACGGCTCCACGGGCATTGAGCGTGCTACGCTAATGAGTAATGAGAAATGTATAATGAGTAATGGCAATGCCGTCTATGACCTCCAAGGAAGAAAGATTGCCGACAATCCCTCATCCTTCATCCTTCATCCCTCATCCAAGAAGGGTATCTATATCATCAATGGTAAAAAGGTTCTGGTGAAGTAAGAATTATAAATTAAGAATTAAGAATTAGGATTAGTTCTGCTAATTCCTAAATTCATAAACGCAAGATAAAGGAGCCCCGAAGGTGAAAAACTTCGGGGCTCTTTGTGTGATATATCCTGTTGTTTAACGGATGACAATCTTCTTTCCGTTAACTATATAGATTCCGGGGGTCAGCATGGTGCTATTTGCAATCTTGCGGCCTTGCAAGTCGTAGACGTATCTACTCCCCTCTCCCTTTGGAGAGGATGTGAGGCTCTCAATGCCTGTGGGTACTGGCTTACTGTCGAGAACGATGGTGAGCGCTTTCTCTGTAGCAGCCTCGGGGGTGTTGGCCACGAAGTAGCCGCGGAAGGGTGCCACATCGGCGGCTTCGGCCGATGCGGCAAACTTGTCGCCTGCGGCATTCAGCAGATAGATGTTGCCGGTGTTGACGGGCGAATAGGTGCCGAGATACTTGTAGAAGTTGCCGTAGGTGGAGAGAAGGTCGCTCTGCTCCACGCTTGCGTTCTCGGCGGAGAATGTCAGGGACTGCGTCTTGGCCGCGTTGCCGTCGAGGGCATAGATATACGGCCGGTTGGCTGTCATCTCTTTAATTCCCTCAAAATAGAGTTTCGTGCCGTTGATGGCGGTGAAGTCCTTGATGAAGAGCTGCGTGTCGTCGCCTTTCTTCCAGTTGAGCTCGTTGCCGTCGGCATCGGTTACGCGCTGCGGGGCAAAGGGCAGTACGAGAGTCTCCCACGTGGTCGTGGCCGTCGATGTCCCCTCTGTCGGTACGGCATTGCCGTTTGCCCGCGTATAGCTGATATTCTTGGCGGTGAAGTCGCGACCCGCGATGAAGGGATGGCCGTCGGTGACGGTGATGTTCTCGGCCTCTTCGCCATAGACGAAGTTGGTGAGTCCGCGGTTAACATATCCGTTCATGACGCGAGTGGGGACTACGGCCCGTCCGTCGTAGTAAACGATGAGGTTGGGATTGTACTCAGCCCCGGTGGTAAATGTCATTGAGACGGGTGTGGTACCCGAGTTGATGGGCAGATAGACGGCTGCCATGTCGGGTGTAACGGCAAAGGAGGATGTTTTTGCAACGCCTTCTTTGGTTCCGTCGCTCAGCCAGTAGATGATGCCGCCGTCCTTTGTGGTGTATTTGTTTGATACGAGCTCGCTGCGCCCGTCAACCTCGGTGTGGTAGTTATAGTCGTAATTCCATTCGAGGTTGTCGTAGGTGAAATAGACGGTAGTGTCTTTCTTTGCGGGTATTGACACCGTGATGGTTTGCTCGCGTAGGCTTGGTGACCAGCCGTAGTGCCAGAGCGACGACTTTACGTTGCCGTTGAAGTCTTCCTCGGTGCGGTTCCGGAGGATTACCTTGATGCGCATCTCGTTGGTGTAGAGGATATTGCCCGAGGCTACTTTATTGGTCAGAGCCTGGGTCACGGCGAGGGTGGGCACGGTGTTCTCGGTCACGTTGAAGGTGGTCTTGAAGAGCTGGGCACCGGTGTCGCTGATGTTGGTCGAGCGTGTGAGGATGAAAGTATGACTGCCCGATGTCGGGGTGTAGGTGAAATAGATGTCCATGGTAGCCCCTGCGGGGATGTAGATAGTATTACCCGACACGCGCTTGTTGTCCACATAGAGATAGGTATCGCTGTAGTAGTCGCCGCCGTTGTTGGTGAAGTTCACACGTACGCGCTGCTGCTGGTTGAAAGTGGTCTTGCCCACCAGCTCGAAGGCATTGACTTGCAGGTTGATGCCGCTCTTGGGTACGGTCTCGACATTGAGGGTCAGGTCATTGACAATGAGTATGCCATAGATGCTCTCGCTGTCGATGGCATCTTTCCACTCCGTTTCCCCGTGTATCTTGCAGCGTGCCCGCATCTTGTAGGTGCCGTTGGGCACGTTGCGCAGGGATACGCCGATGTCTTTCGAGAGCGTTTGTCCTGCTCCAATCTCAAGGCTGGAGAAATTGGAGAAGATTTCATTTTTTCCGTTCATGACAACGTTTCCGTCCTCATCGTAGAGCGAGATGCCGAGGTCGAAGACCTGACTGGTGCTCGTCTCGTTTTTCAGTCTGATGTTGAACTTCGGCGCGAAGATGCCCGTTGTGGCCCGGCGGGTGTATTCAGACTTTTCGGCAGTGAGCGCAGTGATGGTGAAGAGGTTTTCCACGGTCGGCTCGTCAATCGGTTCGGGTGTTCGCCCTGGCGGTTCCAGTCCGATGTAGATGTTGTG
>JAFRZC010000012.1 GCA_017442765.1 Prevotella sp.
AACGCGGAGTTCATCACAAAACTCGAAAAACTCTTTGCAACCGTCAACCGGAAAATCGCCACCCGGCAATACGAAGACCTGCGCAACACCACCAGCCAGACAACGCTCAACAATGAGCGTAAGAACATGTATCAGAGCTTCGACGAGACATTCCTCAAGCTATTCCCCGACTTCGTGGAAAAATACAACATGCTCTTCGAGGAAAAAGACCGAAAGAAACCGTCGAAGGAAAATACACTGACCTCGGAGATGCGCATCTTCGCACTCATCCGCCTCGGCATCAACGACAGCGAGCGCATCGCGCGGTTCCTCGACTATTCCGTTCACACGGTGAACACCTACAAGACCCGTATCAAGAACCGCTCCCTCGTGGAAAACGAACAATTCGAACAGAAAATCATGGAAATCTAGAGATAAGAGGGACTCCTCCCCTTCGGGGGGAGGCTGGGAGGGGGCTTTCATGATATTCCCATAATACAAAAGAAAACAATATCAAACAACAACACGCTGAATAGCAGAAGATTACGAAAACATCGCTCTGCTATTTTGTTATACAAAATCTTGCAACCTTTATTCCTTAGAATAAAACCTGTAATTTTGCCGCAGAAAACTATAAACAAAACATAAACCGTATGATGAAAAAACTAATGATTTTGCTGATGTTGGCCGCTGGCACATTGTCTGCCAACGCCGCCGACAACCCAGTGGCTAACCCGGAGGCCGTTGTCACGTCGGGCAACATGCGCTTCACCGTACTCACACCACAGATGATCCGCATACAGTACAGCAGCACCCAGGCCTTTGAGGACCGTGCGACATTCGCCATCGTCAACCGCGACCTGCCTGTTCCCAACTTTACGACAAAAGAAGAAGACGGCTATCTGTATATCACAACCGAAGCCCTGCAGTTGAAATACAGAATCGGCAGCACGCCGAATCCCTCCAACAAGAGACCCACCAACCTCAGCATCACCTTCAACATGAACGGCCGCGAGGTGATGTGGTATCCCGGCAAGGACGATGCCCTCAACCTGAAAGGCACTACGCGAACCCTCGACCAAGGCGTGGGCGACTCCAAGCGTACTGAGTTGGAGAACGGCATCCTCTCGCGTGGCGGATGGGCTATCATCGACGAGTCACCGGCCACCCGTCGCGGCGACGGAAGCCGCACGTTTGCCTTCGACGGAGAATACGACGGCATTCCCTGGGTTGCCCAGCCCGTTGACCCCAATGCCTACGACTGGTACTTCCTCGGCTACGGACATGAGTATAAAAAGGCCCTCGGAGATTTCATCAAAGTAGCCGGGCGCATCCCCATGCCACCGCTTTATATTATGGGCTACTGGTACAGCAAATATCAGAAATACACTGCTGACGAGTTCAAGGGCCTTGTCAACGATATCAACGGCAACGACATCCCCCTCGACGTGATGATCTTCGATATGGACTGGCATCGCAGCGACCACTGGACCGGCTGGAGCTGGGACAAGAGCGTCATCCCCGACGGCAAGGCACTCATCAGCTGGATGCACGACCATAACCTGAAAGTGTCACTCAACCTCCATCCCGCCGATGGCGTGAACAACTATGAGGACAATTTCCAGCGCATCCGCAGAGACATGGGTATGGATGCCTCAACAACCAACGTGCCCTGGCAATTAGAGAACGGTAAGTTCTACCAGACCATGTTCAAGAATATCATCCGTCTGCGCGAATCGGAAGGTGTTGACTTCTGGTGGCTCGACTGGCAGCAGAACCTCACCAATCCCCGCATGGACGGACTGGGCGAGACATTCTGGTGCAACCACGTCTTCTACAACGATATGAAGCAGCAGCGCAAAGACCGCCGCGCCGTCATCTATCACCGTTGGGGCGGACTCGGCAGCCACCGCTACCCCATCGGTTTCTCCGGCGACACACATTCCACCTTCGGAACACTCGCCTTCGAGCCCTATTTTACCGCCACCGCCTCGAACGTGGGCTTCGGCTACTGGGGGCACGACCTTGGCGGTCACAACTACAATCCGCGCGACAACAACAATCCTGAGCTCTATCTGCGCTGGATGCAGTTCGGCGTGTTCACCCCCATCTTCCGCACTCATGCCTCAAACCATCCCGACCTTGAGCGCCGCATCTGGGTGTTCCCCAACTTCCCCCTGCTGCGCGAGACCGTCTATCTGCGCTACTCGCTCATGCCCTACATCTACACCGCCGCACGCGAATGCTACGACACCGGCATCTCCATCTGCCGACCGCTCTACTACGAGTGGCCTGAAGAGAACAACGCCTACCTCTACGAAGACGAGTACTACTTCGGCAACGACATCCTCGTCTCGCCCGTCACCACACCTGCCGGCCCCAACGGACTGGCCGTGCGCAAGACGTGGCTGCCCGAGGGTCGCTGGTTCGACGTATGCCGCAACCAGCTCATCGACGGCAATATCGAGCACACCGACAGCTATGCCCAGAACGAGATACCCTATTTCTACCGCGCCGGCAGCATCATCCCCTGCAACACGGCCGACATACGCGACCTCAAGAGCCGCCCCGACACGCTCGGCATCAAGGTCATCCCCGGAGCCGACGGCACAGCCAACTTCTATGAAGACGAGAACGACACCGAGAACTATCAGGCAGGTGCCTTCACCAATACCGAAATCAGCCAGACACGCAGTGCCGACGGTGTGCGCCTGACCATAGCCAAACGCACCGGCTCGTTCCCCGACATGCCCGCGAGCCGCGCCTACCTCGTCACTTTCTACGGTCAGGAAAAACCAATATCCGTCACCGTCAGCAGCACCGAGAACCCCGAATACGAATGGACCTACGACGAGATCAGCCGCACCGTCACGCTGAAGATTGCCAAGACCTCGTGCGATGCCAATCTCTACATCACCCTCAAACAGGAACCCACAGGCATCAACACCTTGACGACAGGTACGGTCGATCTGAGCTACGACCGGCAGTCCGAGCTCGTCGTGGCATCGTTCAACAGTGAGCGGCAGAAAGTCAGCCTGCGAGTCGTCGGCACCGACGGCACCGAGGTGGCACGGCAAACCGAACAGAATGCCCGACATATCGCCGTCAGCACCGCCAGCCTGCCCGCAGGCAGCTACATCTGTCAGCTCAACGCCGACGGCATCACACTTACCCGGAAATTCATCAAGCAATAATAGAAGTCCTATAAGACCTTTCATCTCAAAAAAATCAACCGCAATGAAAAAGATAACTCAAATCCTCGTGACCGCGCTCGTCACTCTTCATTTTTCATTATTCGTCAGCAAAGCGCACGCGCAGACCGAGCTTTGGATAACCGGCAGTGCCGTGCCCGGAGGTGTGCAGAAACTTGTGACGTGTCCGGAAGGCAACTTCAAGTACGCCGGAACACTCAACGAAGGCGAGCTGAAGATACAGACCACCGAGACCCCCGAAGCCACGACAAAGTATTTCACCCCCCGCTACGTGCAGTCGTACATCATCAACAACGGCATAGAATACAGCAGCACAACCAATGCCAACGGCGACTCGTGGATAGTGCCGTTCACCGAGAACCGCTACCGCATCGTCGTCAACATCAAAAACCGGAAGGTCACGGGCGAACTCTTCGTGCCCTGGAAAGAACTGTTCATGGCAGGCGGAGCCGTCAGCTGCGGATGGCAGGCCTTCGTCATGGAACAATTCACCCAAGATGCCAATGACCCCAACATCTTCACCTGGACCGGCAAGCTGGCCAACGGACTTGGCGATGCCAATGAGCAGCCGCTGCGCTTCAAGCTCATGGGACAGGACACCTGGGACCCCAAGAGTTTCCACCCCTATCAGCAAGACGAGCCCATACTGGAGTCCACGCAGATGCGCTACCGCGAGACCGACGACAAATGGGCCATCGACCGCGACGGCATCTACCGCATCACCGTCAACGTGTTCCACGAGACCATCCATGCCGAATACCTCGGCACCCAGGCCACCGAGAATACCACCGGCATAGCCTCCCCCAGCGAAGGGAGATTGGAGGAGGCTTCCGTACAAGCCATCGGCAACACTGTGCGTGTCAAGGGCAACGAGAAGCTGCACGTGGCACTCTACACCGCCGACTCGCTGCTCGTTGCCAAGAAGTCGGGCAAAGACGTGGAGCTCACCATCCCCAAGCGTGGACTCTACTTCGTACAAGCCACCGGCAAGCGTACTTCTCTCAACCGCAAGATACTCGTGGAATAAAACTGCCTGAATAGCACTTGATTTTCTAAAAGACCGTCGTTTGCAAATAATTCCCTAGGGAATTTCTTCCGAACGACGGTCTTTCAATTGAAATTCCCTAGGGAATTTTTTGCAAACGATAAGCTCTGGTTGTTCTGTCAGATATAAATGCTGGCATTGAGCGTAATGTTGCGGCCCATGTTATAAACTCCTGCACGGCCGGTAACAGAGTTAAGGTCAGCATATTTCAACCGGCTGAGATGGTTCTGATAGGCGCGGTCGAAGAGGTTCTGCACATTGAGCGTGAGTGTGGCGCGACGCTTGCCATGCACTTGGATATCGGTGCCGGCACCAACGTGAAACAGTGTGTAAGAGGGAGTGGCCGTCTCGGTGTCATTGGCTTCATAGTATCGGTTTTGCCGGAAGCTGAACTCCATGCCCGCACTGATGAAGGGATGAGAGATGAGGGATGAGGGATGAGAGGTGGTGGGAAACTCGTATCGCACGTCGCAGTTCCATCGGGGCGCGGGGGTGTAAGGCAGCCAGCGCGAGACACGAGGCTGATGCAACTGACGGGCGCAGACATAGCTGAAACTGTTATCCACATGCAACCCCTGCACGGGATGCATATCCACACTCAGTTCGCCGCCATAGAGGATGGCATCGCTTTGGGTGTAGTTGAACACACGCGACTCGCCGTCGCCACCGTGTCCATGACTATGTCCCCCATGGCGAGTGACGGCCTCCTTGCTTTCGTGGTCATGGTCGTGTTCGTCATCTGTTGCCTTTATGTAAATATAATGACTAATGCGGTTGGCAAACAGGGAGAGCTGGGCTGAGACGAACGACGAGGAATAGTCGATGCCGAGGTCGCCCTGCAGGCTGTACTCCGGCTTCAGGTGGTGGTTGCCCACCTCGTAGCGCAGTGCACCCTCGTGCTCACCGTTGGATCCAAGTTCACTAATGTTAGGCGCACGGAATCCACGTGAAAGGTTCAGGCGCACATTCCAACGGTCGGTGAGGTTATAGATGGCTCCGAGACTGCCGGTAACACCTGTGAAATGGCGGCGGAACGGCTCGAAACGCAAGTCTGTTCCTTCAATTGTGGCGAACGAGGTGAGGCTGCGCCGGTCGGCGCGGAGTCCACCGCTGACATGCCATCGCTCCGCATCGTAGGACGACGTGACGAAAACGCCCACGTCGAACAACCGGTAATCGGGTATGAGGTATTCCGCGCCTCTGTTCTTCGACTGCTGCCACATGCCGTTCACACCGGTAACGAGTTTCCATGCCTCGCCCAGCGGCTGGTGGTAGTGCAGCTCGTAGTTCACGGTGTGAAGGTGCAAGTCGAGTGCCCCCTCATAGCCTTCGAACTCATGACGGCGGTTCTGCTGATAGCCGAGGAGGGCTTTGAGCGAACCCTTGCCGAGGTAGAAGGTATTGTCGAGCACGGTTTTGTAGTGGTTTATCTGCTGATAGGTGGCGGGATGGCCGTAGGTCTTCGGCTTGTAGCCCTCGTAGGGAAGCTCGAAAGCTCCGGTCGCCTCGTCGCGCTCACCTTCAACAATGCCAGGCGAGGTATGGAAGGCAGAGAGACGCAACACGGACTGACCGAGACCGTGCTTCAGCCCGAGAAGTCCGGAAAGTGCATCCTCGCGGAGCTGAGAGCCATAGACGTAGCCGTCGTATTTGTTCTTGTAGGCATGGGCCATGCGCTGGCTCCATCGTGCATTCCAGAAGAGTTGTCCCTGCCGTCCCTGTGTAGCCAGCGAATAGTCGAAAAGACCGTTGTTGGTCTGATAGCCTGTGGAGACGGTTGACAGGATGCCGTCCTCGCTGAGCATGGGCGCATCGTGGAAGATGACAACCCCTGCCATGGCATCGCTGCCGTAGCGAAGGGATGCGGGACCCTTGAGAATCTCCACGGAGTTTACGTTCTCGCCGTCGAGCTCAATACCGTGCTCCTCGCCCCACTGCTGGCCTTCCTGGCGGATGCCGTCGTTGACAACGACGACACGATTGAAGCCAAGACCGCGAATGACAGGCTTGGAGATACCGCTGCCGGTGGTAATCTGCGACATGCCCGGCTGACGGGCAATCGCATCGATAATATTGGTCGAGGGCTGTCGGCGCAGGTCGGAGAAGTTGACCACGCTGATGGGCGACGGTGAGTTCTTCATCTTTGTCGTGCCCGTCAGTCCCGTCACGACGACCTCATTGATTTCTATACAGGTGTCTGCGTGTTCGTGCGTGTCCCAGTCGGAACCCGTCACGTGCTGTGCCGACATCGGTGCACACAGACACACCGATGCCAGAACTGAAAATATGTATTTCATTCTTTTTAATTTTTCTGATGTTTTAATTCTTCAACTATAAAAACTTAAAAAAGAATGAAAACAGGTGGCGCTCGTGGACTATGAAGGGTGGAAAATAAAGATAAATGACCGACAATGCCTGATGGCATGAGCCGCCGCTCAGTCTTGACAAAGACCGCCAGCGCAAATGCGACGGCAAAGAGGAATGGTATGCCAGAAAACTGACACAACACACAGTTATCTATCGAGAACGAGGCTGTGGAGAAATGGCTGTCGTGACGAACATGATGAATACAGTCCGCGCAAGCCCCGGCACCTTCCATGTCGTGGTGAACATGGAAGCCCTGTATCAACATCATCGACAGAAATACTGCCAGAAGGATACGCGATGCCGTTTGCCGCTGTTGCTCTCTGATCATGCAAGTCTTAAAACTCCACTGCAAAATTAGGATATTTCCTTGAAAGTTCCTCTATTCTTAACTTTATTTTAGAAATAAACTGCCGATACTCCTCACTTTCCGCATTGAACGGACGATGCGCCAGCGCGGCTTTCAACGGTGCCCACTTCTTCAGGAACGTTTTTGTCGCATCGGAGAAACAGGCATCGGCAAACCGCTCATAGATATAATCGACCGCCTGCTCCGACGGGTGCAACATGTCGGGCTTATAGAATCGGTAGTCGCGAAGCTCGTCGCTCACTATCTCATAGGCGGGGAAATAATAAGCGCCAGAAGCCCTGAGCACCTTCTCCGTGGCCAGCAGCAGTGTGGCCTTCGACAGCTGGCTGCCGTGATAGCCATACTTGCGATAACGGATGGGGCTGACCGTAAGGATAATCTTCACATGAGGGTTATGACTCCGAAGCAGGCTGACAGCCTTTTCGAGATTGTCGGCACATTCGTCCACGCTCAGCTCACGCTCCTCGAAAAGCTGCTGCGGACGTTTCTCACAGTTATCTACAATCTCGCCCGTCTCTCTCAAGATATACACATGATTGGTGCCGAGGGTCAGGACGGCAGTATCGAAAGGCTCGTCAAGTCGTTCCACCGTATGCAGGATGCTCGCCGGATTATACATCACGCCAAAGGGATTCGCCGCCACCCGAAACGCATTATCGGAGAAGCGACGGCTCATCTCGTCGGCAAAACACGACCCGACAAACAGCATCCGCTCGCAAGGCTCAATCACGAACGGTGGTTGTCCGATATCTATTTTTGTCCTGAATTCCATCCTTTCTTTCTTCCAACGACGATGCCGCCCACGACGGCCAGCAGGAGCACGGCGTATGATATGTAGGCCACGGTCTCGGTCTTGCGTACGGATGCCGGCTTAAACGTCAGCACCACTTCGTGCTTGCCCTTCGGCAGCCGAAGCGCACGTAGCACATAGTCAACCCTTCCGAGCTCGGCAGGCTGGCCGTCGATGGTCGCCGTCCAGCCGGGATAATAGATTTCGGAGAACACCACGACCCCGCCTTTGTCGCTCTCGACCTCATAGGTCAGCTCGTTGGGCTCATAGGTTTTCAGGGTGACCTGCGCTGAATCGCCCGCGTCGGCAGCCATACCGAGCACATCGCGGAATCTTTGGTCGGCCACGGCCTCGTCGCGCAAATTGATCTGCGAGAGAGCATCGAGCTCCTCGTTGGCATTACCGACATAGCGCAGCCGGTCAACAAACCAGGCATTGCCACAGGCATACGGGTTTTGTATGGGTACGGTCTGCCCGCCCTGCAACGGCATGATGAGGTATTTGGCATTGAGCATGTTAAGCACAGGCCAGATGCTGTCGCCTGCCACCTGCGTCATGTCGCCCTGCGCCTCGGCGATGGCCGACATCATGCGCTGCATCTCGGGAGCGATATGGGCATCGATGAGCTCCTGATAACGGCGCAGCTTGGCGGCATGGTAACCGCCGATGGACTTATGGTAGAACGATGTCTCGTTCTCGTTGAAGGTATTTCCCGCCAGATTAAGCACACGGTAGTCGAGGCTCTTGTCTTTCAGTATCTGCTCGTCAGTGGCGGTCTTCTGCTGCGGCAGTTCGCGCACGCTCTTCTCCACGAACATCGAGTCGTTCAGATAGCGTTTGTTCACCATCCACATATCTACCAGACAGAGTACA
>JAFRZC010000145.1 GCA_017442765.1 Prevotella sp.
TGCCTAAGAGCCGGCAGATGTATTCGGCGTTCTCGGCAACGCGGTCGCGGTTGCCGTCGTAGCCGTTGATAAGCACGACAAGTTGTCGGGTGGCAAGTGTTATCTTCGTGCGTTCGTGGTCGCTTGTGGGTGTGCCTACCCCACCCTCCGCGTCGCGATAGACGGGTAGGCCGGCAATATTGAGTTGCCCGCGGCCGATGCCCTCGTAGGGTTCACCCTCACGACCGATACCCAACGTGAGCGTGTCGCCAACGAACTTTTCTGCATCAAAACCGCCGATGCTATAACCGAAACGGATGCTGGCAAGGTTAATCAGATCGACCAGCGTATCAACTTTGTAGAGCCCCCTACCCTGCAACATTCTCCTTATCAGCGCCTCGGAAGCGGGACGATAGCGCGACGGATCTTTCCCACATTTTTTATATATGCGCCGTGTGGCGGCAATACTCGGCATCTCTTTCAACAACTCGGTCGTCAGCTCCGACCGGAACCGCTTTTCCAACTCGCCAATCTCCTGCCACAAACTTTCACTGTATGGTGTATTCACCACATCAGCCTCAACATACGCGCCGACAAACTCGGGGCAGACCGCCTCGATCTCATTGCTCACTATAACTTTCATCGGTGCAAAAATAATAAAAATTCATAATGCATAATGCATAATTCATAATTATTTTTGTATTTTTGTGCTCAAATAACGACTGACATGGAAAAGTTACAAGAGATGCAACAGCTGGTTGAGCAGCTCAACCGTGCTTCGGCTGCTTATTACAATGGTCAGCAGGAACTGATGACTGACTACGAGTGGGATGCGATGTTCGACCGACTGAAACAATTGGAGGATGAGACGGGAACGGTGTTGCCCGACAGTCCGACGGCGAGAGTCTCGGAAGACAGCATCGCCGGACAGAAGGAGGCGCACGAGTTTCCCGCGCTCTCGCTGGCGAAAACCAAGCAGGTGGCCGATGTCGTGAAATGGGCTGAGGGCCGCCCTGTATGGATTTCATGGAAGCTCGACGGTCTGACACTCGTCGTCACCTACGACGACGGACGGCTCACAAAGGTTGTCACGCGCGGCAACGGAACCATCGGCACCAACATCACGCATCTGTCTGAAGCCATCGGCGGCATACCCCAGACCATTCCCTCGAAGGAGCACATCGTGATTCGCGGCGAGGCCGTCATCAGCTACGACGACTTCAACCGCTTCCTGCTTGAGAGCGGCGAGGACTATGCCAATCCGCGCAACCTGGCCTCGGGCTCGCTCACGCTGAAGGACATTGACGAGGTGAGACGGAGAAAGATACAATGGATTCCGTTCACGCTGGTAGCCTCAAGAAGCCTTGGGGCTTCCTGGGGTTCGCGCATGGACTTCGTAGCCCGGCAAGGCATGACCACCGTGGAACACCGGTTTGTGGAGAATCCCACACCCGAGAATCTTGAGCAGGCCATCGCCTCGTGGAATCCTGAGCAGTGCCCCTACCCTGTCGATGGGCTGGTTGTCGTTTACGACGACACCGACTATGCAGCCACCGGCAGTGTCACCGGCCACCATGCCACACGCGCGGGCCTCGCCTTCAAATGGAGGGACGAGGCAGCCCAAACCGAGCTCATCGAGATAGAATGGTCGTGTGCAGCATCGACCATCTCGCCCGTCGCCATCTTCCGCCCCGTTGCCCTCGAAGGTACCACCGTAAAGCGTGCCTCGCTCTGTAATATCAGCGAATGCGAACGGCTCGGCATCGGTGGAAAGGGTACGCGCCTGCAAGTCATCAAGGCCAACAAGATTATCCCGAAGGTGATACAAGTCGATGAGACCGTCGGCACGTTCGACATTCCCGACGAGTGCCCTGTCTGCCACGAAGCTACCGAGATTGTCGTCAGCGAGGCCAGCGGCACACGCACCCTCCACTGCACCAACCCCCATTGTCCGGCCAAGCAACTGAAGAAGCTCGCGCGCTTCGTCTCGAAAGACGGCATGGACATCGACGGCATCTCCGAACAGACACTTGCCAAGTTCATCAACCTGGGATGGATTCTTGGCCACGCCGACATCTTCCGCCTGCGCAGCCATATCCGCGAGATTGCCTCGCTCGAAGGTTTCGGACAGAAGTCGGCAGCCAACATCATGGCCTCCATCGACCGCGCACGGCAGACCGATGCCAACAAGCTGCTCTACGCCCTCTCCATCCCGCTCTGCGGGCGCGACGTATGCAAGCGTCTGCTCTCAGCCTATCCGCTCGACGAGCTTATCCAGCGTGCCGCCGAAGCCGAGACCACCGACTTCTTTGCCCACATCGACGGAATCGGCCCGGAGAAATCGGCCTCGTTCATCGCATGGATGAAAGACCAAGACAACCAGAGCGACCTTCGCGAGCTGCTCGACGAGGTGCAGGTCAGCCAACAGCAGCCTCTGACACAGGGGAATGCCTGTGAGGGGCTGACCTTCGTCATCACCGGCGACGTGCATCACTACAAGAACCGCAACGAGCTGAAAGCCTACATCGAGAGTCAGGGCGGGCGCGTGGCAGGCAGCGTCAGCGGAGCCACCAGCTTCCTCATCAACAACGACGCAGCCTCCACCTCGGGCAAGAACAAGAAAGCGCAGCAACTCGGCATCCCCATCATATCGGAAGACGAGTTCATCAGCCGATTCAACCCCGCCTAACGCGCCAGACAACCTTTCTCAAAACAAAACACGGTCTTCCACGATGCGAAAGAATAACTTTTACAAAGTAATATAATATATATTGGTCGGTAATATAATATATATTACTTAGTAAAATAATATATATTACCCGGTAATATAATATATATTACTTTATGAAACACGGTCTTTCGCATCACGAAAGACCGTGTTTTGTTTTGAGAAAGGCTGTTTGGCGGTTTTACCGCCGGTGATGAAGCGGCAGGCCATGCTGTTACCTGCCGCCCGGACGGCCTTGTCCGCCCATGGCTCCGCCTCCCATCGACCCGCTGACTGAGGTGCTGGCCGTCACATCGACCGACTGCGAGCCGCCACCGATGGCACAGCCCGTGCGCAGGCTGTAGAATGTGCTGCCGCCCGTCAGCGTGCATCCGCCGCGCAGGGTGTAGGTGCTGCCGCTCTTCAGCGAAGGCGACGATATCATCAGTGCCGAACCGGTGTTGCCCGAAGGCGTGGTGTAGGCGAGAATGGCTGTGGAGCCGTTGACAAGTCCGAGTGTCGTATTGGTCGAGACACTGGCCGTCACGCTGGCTTGTGTAGATGATGAGGCAATCTCCTGCAACCCGCCTCCGATGGCAACGACCGTGCCGCCGTTGATATAGGCCGTGTAACCTTCGGCGGCATCGATGCCGCACTCGGGCGAGCCTGCACCTTCGGCTATGATGACTCCGCCGGTGATATAGAGGTTCTGGTTGGAGTCGATGGCGTCGTTGTTGGTGCCGCGGGCATAGATATAGCCACCGTTCAGATACATGTTGCCCTTCGAGTTGATGGCATCGTCGTAGCAGTAGCTCTCTATGGTGCCGCCGTCGATGGTGATGACCCCTTTGCTCTCGATGCCCTCGCTGTAGCTGCTGCGCACCTGTATGTGTCCGCCGGTGACGGTGAGGTTGTCGTCGGCCTTGATACCCTTGGGCGAGGTGCTGTAGCTGCCCGAGGTCTTGCCCTGCCCTGTGGTGATGATGCGCACGGTGCCGCCGCTCATGTCAAACGTGCCGTCGCTGCTGATGCCTTTTCCACCGATGCCTGAGCTTTTCAGGTTCACCTCGCCGCCGGTGACGGTGACCGACACGTCGGCCTTGATACCGGCACAGGCAGACCAGTCTTCGTCCTCCTCGTCGAGCTCATAGCCGCCGCTCGTGATAATGGTGGTGCGCCCGCCGTCGATGTTCACACCGCCGTCGGTGGAGATACCCTTGTCGGCCGTACCCGTCACATTGACGTTGACAACCCCACCGGTGATGATCACGCCGTCGTTGCCACGGATACCATTGCCCGAGGACACATCGACGTAGATATTCGTGCCGGGCATGGTGCGCACGTAGTCGTCGGAGCGGATGCCGGCCTTGCAGTTGCCATCGACCTCAAGGTATCCGCTGCCGCTGAAGATGAGCTGCCCCTCGCTGAACAGGCAGGCTTTCATGTCCTCGTCGTCGGTGGCATCGGCATACGCGGTGCCGTCGGTGAGATAGTTCTGCGTGCCGTCGGAGAGCACGATAAAGGTACGCTTCTTGCTCTGGTTGTTGATGGCGGCTCCGTCGGGGTTCTTGATACTCACCCCGTTGAGCACGATGGCCTGCTTGCGGCTGCTGTAAAGCTTGAAAAATCCGTCGGTCGTCGTGCCGCTCAAAACATACTTCACCACGCTGGTCGAGGTATTGGTCACCGTCACGTCGTTTCCGCTGACCGTGACATAGCCGTTGCTGTCGCCCGCGACCGTTGCGCCCGATGCGCCGAAGGTGATGGTAATGGTCTCGTCGAAGGTGGTGTTCTCGATGAAATCGTCATCGTCGGCGTCCACCATGACCGTCTCGCTGAGGGCGGCTTTGTTCAGTGCGATGGTGAACGATGCCACGTCGCCGTCGGTATCGGCATCTGCGGCCACGTCGTCGGCTGTGGCCGTGGTCGTGGCGTTGTCGTCGGTGGAACTTGAGGCCGAAGAACCGGAGGATGTTTCAAAATCATCGCCCTCACAAGCTGTCAGCAGACTTGCCGCCGACAGAATAAATATAAAAAACTGAAACCGTTTCATCATGCGTTTCCCTTTCTTTTTGCTAAAAACGTTAGACATCTTTTTCCTTATCATCCACAAAGATAGGAGTCTCCCATAGAAACGCAAAAAAATATCAGCGAACAGACTGATTTTTTCTACAAAAAAGCCCCATCCCCGTATAGGGATGAGGCGAGCCCCCCTTCGGGGGAGAGGTTGGGAGGGGGCTGAGGGATGAAAAGATTATCTCTCGATCACCTTACGGCCATTCTTGACGTAGATGCCTGGTTTCAGCGTGGTATTGTTTGCAACGCGACGGCCCTGCAGGTCATAGACGGCGGCGGAACTGTTCTCCCTTTGGGTGGGGTTGAGCCGTATCCCTGTCACTTCTCCGAACGGGATATGGATAAACAGGTCGTTGCTCACGTTGTCAGGTGTACCAAGATAGTTGTAGGCCAGACTGCCCGCAACGGCATCGACAAGCGCATCGGTATCAAGTCCTGCCTCAGCAAA
>JAFRZC010000146.1 GCA_017442765.1 Prevotella sp.
TACCTTGCGGCCTTGCAGGTCATATATGGATGAGGGATGAGAGATGAGAGATGAGGGATTGTTACTTTCATCCTTAATCCTTAATCCTTCATCCAGAATTCCGGTCACCGTGCCCCACTGACGATAAAGCCACTCCACCTTCTCCGACAGCTTCTGCATGAACTGCCGCTCGCGGCTCTGCTCGTCGGCATTGCTGTATTGCGGCCATCGCCGGCCGTCGCTCACGGCAGCCGCCGCGATGCTTTCGGCATAGTCGTCGGCATAATCGGAAAGCGAAGGGTAGCCGTGGGTGTAGAACAGCGTCCAATAATATTTCACCCGATCCATGAATCGTGGAAACTGCACGATTTGGTCGATAAGGGTATTGCCGAACTGCGGCTGCTGCCAGATAAACCTGTCGCTGCCGCGCTGATGGGCGTTGCCGAAGTCCCATACGGGCCCGAACATCCAGCGTGTGTCGTCGCCCCAGTCTTTATAGACGAAACAACTGCCATGGAAAGCCTCTTGGTTGTCCATAATCTCTTGCACTAAGTAAAATCGTGCAAGCTGGTCTATATCAACGAGTTGTTCCCACGACGTACTGTTCTTATTTTGAGCGTAAACTGTAGCGATGATTTGCTCCCATTGGCCGGTAAGATAGTCACGCTGCAGGGCAGAGAGTTTCTCTGGCGTGTGATAGGTGATGCGGAGCGTGCGGTCCGCCGACTCACGGAGCTGTATCTGGTTGTCATCGTCGTAATTGTCAATCTCAACGAGCCACCCTCCTGTGACGAACTCAGGATCGGCCTCCTCGTCTGCCTGCTCATCTATGTTCACCCTCGAGCTGGCCACGCGGACAGTCTCCGTCAGGAAGTACAGCCCGCGATACTCTCCGTTAAGCACGAGCTCCACAGGCCGCTGCTCGGGAGTCCAAGGCATACCTACGCGCCGGCTTACCTCGAAGCCGATGGTGTTGCGCATGAAGCCCACACGGTCGTCGGCATGTGCAAGCAGGGCGAAATGACGGCTGCGGTGCATACCCAGTATGTATTGCTTGTCCTCAAACTTCAGCCGATAGGGTTTCTTCTCAAAACTGCTCCACGTGTAGTTCCCCCTTCCCCTGATTTGCAAGGCGACAGGGCTCTCTGCCGTCCCCAGCGCGTCAACATCCTCAAGGTCGAGCGGGTCGAGATAGCAGGTGGCATCCACGTAGGCCTCCTTTGAGTCGATGGCGGCACCTCCTGCCGTGTTGATATAGAGCACCGGCAATGTCTCCGAATACGCCTTGCCGCCCGCGCCCGCCTGCCAGCTTCCCTGCGCCCAGTTGTCGCCCGACGAGGGCACGAACACTCCGCCCGCGAGCATCGTCTGGTCGGTAGTGGCCGTGCGCAGCTCGCCAAGCGTCTTCGAGATATACTCCTTCACGTTGGGAAACGAGTCGTCCACACGCCCGTCGGCCATCGAGGTCTCGGCAAATGTGTAGCGATACATGTCGCCCGCCGTCTCGGCAATCTCCAGCCTCCACAGCTGCCCCTCCGCCCGCGTCAGACTCACCACGTATGTCTCCTTCCGCCGGTCGGAGCCATAGACAAACTTCACCTGCGCATACTGCGTCAGCGAGTTGTCGAAATAATAGACCCCCCGCCCCACCGTCAGCGCCTGCCCTTGAAGAACCCAGAGCAGCATCGGCAACGCACACAGCAGACGGCCGTGTGCCATTGCCGTGAATAATAAACAAATGTAGTTACGCGGTGTTCCGCGTTGGATGATACGTTTCATATTCAAGCGCACAAAATTAGCAAAAAAATATGAAAAAACCTCCAATCGCTTCTTTTTTTACCTTTTGGTAGAATTAGAGCATCGGGATTTGCTTATAAGCGCAAGACCTTTTACTTGTAACCGCAGTTATCATTGGGAGTAATGTAAAGACCATCAAAACAAAATCATTTAATTTCACGAATAGTAATGGGGACTTGGTGGAGATTTATAGCCACATGCCCCCCAACGATAACAACAACACCGGCGACGGGACGGCGAGATAGGTGGTTGTGGAATAGAAAAGCTTAGCTTCTGGCAAAAATTCCCTAGGGAATTTCTAGCGAAAGGCGGTCTTTCGGAGAAAATTCCCTAGGGAATTTTTAGTGAAACGTAAGGTTTCGTATTTGGAAACCCTCGCTTACGGGCTTAGAAATAGTAGGCTACGGCAATCTGCCAGGCATTGTTTTTGACATCTTCCTTGCTCTTGACGACTGTCTTCAGAACATCGGAGGCCTCAATGTCGCCGGTCTTGCCGCAGGCGATGTTGTAGCTGGCGGATACTTGCAGGTGCTTGAGCAGGGTGGCTCCGAGGCCAACGTTTACGCTGAAGTTGGAGGTCTTCAGTTTCCACTGGGCGGCCTGGTTCCAGATCTTCTGCTCTTTGTCGCCTACGTTAAAGCCGAACTGCGGACCCGCGAAGAGGAAGAGACTGGCTGTGTCGCCAAGACCGATGCCATAGCGGAGGTTGACGGGCACGACTACCTGGTCTTGCTTCAGTGTCTCCTCGTGACCGCTCACTTCTTCCTTGACCTTTGCCGAGCGATGGTCGTAAAGGGCTGCGGCATCAACTCCGAGTCCCACGATGGGGAGTGAGAATTTGATGGTCGGGCCAAAGAAATAGCCTGCCTGGTTGGAGGCATCGAACACCTTGCTGTCGAGTGACATGTCGGTGACGTTAAGACCACCCTTGACACCAAGTTTCAACTGTGCGTTTGCGCTTGCGGCAAATACGAATGCCAGCAAAGCTACGGAAAAAATCTTTTTCATAATTATTAATTCTCAATTATCAATTTAATAATGCATAATTCATAATACATATTGGTAAACTATCGGCTTAACTTCTTTAACTTCGTAACTTCTATAACTTCATGTTCAGTGGCGTTCGCGACGGACGGTGACACGTGCGTTCGACGATGATGCCGACGACTGACGTGTGCCGTTGCTGCGACGTGTCTTCACGGTCTTTGTGGCCTGCTGGTTGCCGCCCGCACGACGGTTCTGCTTCTTCAGCGCGCGCAGTTCCTTCTTGTCGAGGTTGGCAATGCTGTCGAGCGAGTCTTTGTTCTCGGGTTTGCCCCAGATGTTCTTCTCAAAGGCGAGGAGCTCACCCTCGATGCGCTTCTGCTCACGGGTCATGAGCGAGTCGCTGCCGCCGGTAATCTGACTAAGCGACTTGCCGAGCATGTTGGTGGTCTTGTAGATTTTACCTCGATACATGTTCTTCGTGAAATAGTCGTCGATGCTCATCGTGGCGGCATTGTTGAGGTTACTCGTCATGATGGTCTGCTTGGCCAGGTAGGGGGCGAGGTCGTCGTACTGCACCCAGAACATTGGGTAGTTGGTGGTGCCGTCGCCGAAATCGTCCTCACGCTTCATGATGGGGCAGAGGGCGAGCACCTTGTTGTGAAACGTGGCGGTAGCCTGATCGTAGTAGGCACTCTCCTTGATGTAGTAGCCGGTTACCTCGCGCGAGGGGATATCGCTGTCGTCGATGTGGATACCCTTGTCGGTGCGCTCGTAGTAGATGTGATAGTTGTCGAGGATGGCCATCTGCTTCACCTTCGCGTCGTCGGTGAACACCTCGTTACCGTCGAGACGGTACTCATAGGCTGGCACGGCACGACGCATGACGAGCTTGAAGATGTTAGTAAACAGGTTCATCTGCGTGCCCACTGGCTCTACGGGATAGTAGAGTCCGGCGTTGGCATCCTCGGTAAGGTCGAGCTCACGATAGATGTCGCGGCGCCACACCACATCCTCCTGCATGGGTGTCTGGGTGGGAAAGGAGATTTGCGCACGGGTCGTCAAGTTGTTAGCATTCGACTTCTGGGCAGCCTTCTGCTTTTCTTGTTCTGCACGTCGCGCTGCGGGCTGGGCTACCATGGTCTCTGCCACGCAGGCTATCAGTAATACAAATAATATACGTTTCATTCTTTATCTGTTTTTACTTCACAATAATTTGCATTGATGCGTTGAGCTTGCGGGTGATGCCGTCAGGACCCACCGCACTCACGTTGGTGATATAGAACCGCTTGTTGCGCGAGAGCTTACGGAAGGCTTCCTTCTGCCGTTCGGTGAACGCTCCTCCGGTTGATGCCATCGGCACGGCATTGCCCATGTTATCGAAGAACACGGCCTCGAAGCCAAGCACGCGGAACGGGATGTCGAGCAGGCCGTCGTCGATGGCTGCGCTGACGGTATTGGCGCCCATGAGCGAGCCCTTGGCCAGCCCGCCGCCCTTGAAGCGGTCGCTGCCTACAGGGATATAGATGGTCGGGTCGGGCAGCTTGCGCACCTTGAAGGTGAACTTGCCCATCTCGCGGCGGGTACCCTTGTCGTTGGCCGAAACGGTGAACGTCACATCCTGACCGACGGCCGACGGTACGGCGACATAGTGGCCTGCACCACCGGCGGAGGTAAGTGTTCCACCCGACATTGAGACGCTGACATCGGCCTGTGGCACCCCCGGCACGCTGACGCTCATCGGGTTCTTATAGCCTGCATAGAGCACATTCATCAGGTCGGCAGCCACGGTGGCACCGCTCGGCGGAGAAATAACGGTATATTTACGGGTGAAGTCGCGGCGCAGCACGTCGCCCTGACCGTTGCGCATGAGCATGTAGCCTGCGAAGGTATGCTCGCCCACAGCGCCCACGTTGAAGGCATAGTTGCCGTTCTGGGTGTTCACGCGAGTGCCGTTGATATAGATCTCCGGATGCTGGGTAGTGTCAACGGCAGCCATCACTATCTGTGCCGTCATGCGCTCGCCGGGATAGAGAGTGGTCTTGTCTGGAATGACAAAGGCATCGAGCTTGTTCACACGGATATCCTTCATGTCGATATTCGACACAAGCGTGTGGAGCACCTCGCCCTCGGCATGGCGCACATCGCTCTGCAACTTGGAGAGCAGGGTCACGGCTGCGGCCACGGGCATGTTCTCGAACATGTACTGCTGCCAGTTCTTGCCCATAGTGTTCGCATTCTTGGGCACTATGGTGGTAAGGTTGCTCTCGATGATCTTGCGCTGCTCAGGGTCGGTCACCATCTTCATGATACGGTCGCGATAGCTGTTGATGGCATCGAAGAGCTGGCGGCCCTTTCCTGTTCCGGGGGCGAGCATGACATGGCTGGCGGCCTCAAGATTGTCTTTGTTCTCTATATTCAGTACATCCCCGTCTTTACCGTCGGCCTCCTTGACGATGGCCACTTTCAGCTCTTGCGCAAAATTGAAGAGCGAGTCGCTCATCGACTTCACCGAGCTGGCTTTCTCGAACCATTCCTTCACCTTTGCCGGATTGCGTTTCATCTGCTCGGTGAAGTCGCCGAACAACGCCTCGTTCACTTTCGACGAGTTGGCTGTGGTGCGGTTGAGGCTTTCTTCCACGATGGAGAAGCCGTTGAGCACCTCGGTCGAGATATTCAGCGCAAGCATGGCCATAAGGACGACGTAGAGAAGGTTGATCATCTTCTGGCGGGGGCTTATCGGTCTTTTCTTTATTGCCATTAAATTTACAATTTAACGATTCACTATTTACAATTTACTCTCCCCTCTATGGGAGGGGCTGGGGGAGGTTCCTTTTCATTCTTCGCTTTTCACAGCCAATCCTGCTGCGGCTGCAGGCATATTGACGGTCATGGCCTCAATCATGCGGGCATAGATCTTGTTGAGCTCGGCAATCTGCTGAGCCAGCTTACGGGTCTGCTCGTTGATTTCGTCGATGGTACCAATCTGGGCACTCGCACCCTTAAGCTGCATCTCGTAAACCTTGCTGATGCCGGTGAGCGTGCGGTTGAGGTTTTCCATCTCCTCCGAGTCGCGCGTAAGGCGCTGGCTCTGCTCCTCGACCTTTGCGAGGGTCTCGTTGAGCTTCTTCAGGTTTTCCACGTAGTCGCCCTGAGCCTCTATCATCTCGGGAGTTGACTCGGCCTGCTGTCCCAGCCATGCGGCTCCACCGACAGCACCGCCGCCGATGGCTACGCCGCCTGCGGGAACACCTTGCAGACCTTCGCCTTCAGCTTCCTCAGCGGGCGAGACGGCTGCCGTGCCAGAAGAAGGTGCGCCGCCGATGATAATCGTACCACCGCCGATGGCTGCCGCGGGACGAGCCTCGCCGTCGAGAGTCTCGACATCGGCATCAACATGATATTCGTCGGCTCCCTCCGTCTCTTCGACATCTTCCTCGGCGCGTTTGCCAAGATGGGTCGGCAGCTCGCGCCCGTCGGCAGTCTTGTCGAATGGACGGTCGAAGGCCGACAGGAAGAACACGACGACCTCGGTGCCCATACCCAGGAAGAGCATGAAGTTGGCACCGGGAAGGTGAGTCAGTTTGAACAAGGTACCCAGGATAACGATAGAGGCACCCCAGCTGTAGGCGTAGTTCAGGAACGTCTGTCCCGGCACGCTGTCCATCCACCGCTGCAAGCGATAGACGAGATTGAATTTACTGTATTCTGACATTATTTCTTACCTTTTTTCTGTTTTCCACTTGTTGTATTTGCCAGACTGCGCACACAGCGGAAGCCGATGTACGAGCGGGGCTGATTCTGATATTCCCATGTGCGCCAAGCCGAGCGGATATACGACTCCGGGTCTTTCCACGAGCCACCGCGCACACTCTTCTTCTTCATCTTGTAGGGATCTTCCTTCGCGGCCTTGTACTCGAGCTGCGGGTTGAGGTCGTTCATGGCTTCCACGCCTGCCTCGGTGTAGATGGTCGAGGTCCATTCGGCCACGTTGCCGGCCATATCGAAGAGACCGTTGGTGTTCGAGGAATAGATGCCTACCTTCGAGGTGATGAGGTTGCCGTCCTTGGTATAGTTGCCACGGTCGGGCTTGAAGTTGGCGAAGAAGCAGCCGTCGCCGTTCTTCACACTCTCATGCTCCCAGGGGAACTCGTTGCCGGCCTTGCCGCGTGCGGCATACTCCCACTCGGCCTCGGTCGGCAGACGATAGCGCTGCACGTAGCGGGCCTCGCCGCCCAGACCTTTCAGCAGGTAGTCGGTGCGCCATGCGCAGAAGGCATTGGCCTGCTCCCACGTCACGCCCACGACAGGATAGTCGTTGTAGGCGGGGTTGGAGAAATAGTTGCGCAGATAGGTCTCGTTCTCCGAGTTCTTGAAGTCGTTGACCCAGCAAGTGGTGTCGGGATAGACGTTCACGATGTAGGTGTTGAGGAAGTCCCACGGACCGGAGAGCGGGCGGTTGATGGTCTCGCGCACGATGCGCCCCTCGTCGTCGATGTATGCCGTGTCCTTCGAAATCATCACCACCTCGTTGGGGTCTGCCACGATGTCGGTGTTCAGGTTACGTTCCTCGGCATTCATGCGGTTGCGGCGCAGGGCGGCAGCCGTATAGTCGTAGATTTCGTAACGGTAGTTGAGCTGACTGTAGTCAAGCAGTTTCTCACCCGTGACGGGATTCACCACATAGAGACTCTCTACGGCACGCTGCTCGTCCTCGTTCATCTTCCGGGGCAGTTGCTTCTTCCAGTTCAGATGCGGGGTCACGGGGTCGCCGTTCTTGTCCTCGGTAATCATGTAGGTCTCGTCGCCACCGTAGGCCGGGTCGGCCATGCGTGTACGAAGAATACTGTCGCGAACCCAATACACGAACTGTTTATACTCCGAGTTGGTGACCTCGGTCTCGTCCATCCAGAAGCCGTCCACCGAGATTTCTTTCACAGGGGTCTGCTTGCCCCAGAGGCTGTCTTCCTTCTCCAGACCCATGCGCAGGAAACCGCGGTCGATGCGGGTCATGCCGTAGGGAGCCGGCTCGTTGAAACTCTTGCCACTCACACCCGTCACCTCGCCGCCGCGACCCGACGACGTGGCCATCTTGCCGCCGAAGCAGCCGGTCAGCGAAAGCGACAGTGCGATGATGCCAAGCGCAATAAAACTTTTCTTCGTCTTCATATTCTCTTGTTAATACTATTTCTGTTCCTCTTTCTGTCAAGCAATCAGAGTATTCTGACGCTCTTATGCATATTCTTACCTTTTTTGATCAGGTTGATGTCAATCTGATAACCCACGAACAATTCGTGGCTTCCGTTACCCGGACTGATGGCAGAGGTGTAAACCTCGTAGCTGTAGCCGAGGTTAATACCGTGGAACATTCCACCCAACAATACCGTCACCGAATTGGTGGGACTGTAAGCCACACCCGCATACATCTGTTTCTTGTCGTTGGTATAGACCAACCTCGTGGAGATGTCTCCGCGCCACGTCGTACCGTCGGAGCGGACGAGAAACGAGGGCTTTATGGTTAAGAACGGATTTCTGAGCCGAATATTGTATCCGCCCGTCAAATAATATGTCGGATCAATCTGCAACTCGTTCCGTTCACCCAGCTCAACCGTCGGAGCGGTAAGGTGCTGAGCGGAGATGCCCACATACCACAGCCCGCGCTGATAGTAGAGGCCTACGCCCAGATCGAGCGCGTTGCCATCGGCCTCCGAAGTGGGGAAAGCATTGTCGCTGCTGTCGTCAAGGTCGATCTTCGACGGGTCGATACTCTCTGAGAGCAGCCCCGCGCTCAGTCCCCAGGCCAGGCGCCCGCCGAAAAGCTTATGACGGAAAGCATACTGCAAACCCAGCTTCTGATGTGTGAACGCGCCTATCTTGTCGTTCATGAACTGTATGCCTGCGCCATGGTACTGGTTCAGAAAGAAGAACGGCATATCAGCAGCTAAATACATGGTCTGCGGATTATTCTCAAATCCGGCCATGGCCATGGCATAGCCTGCCGTGACGTTAATCTTCGAATCTTTTCCCACAGCAGCCGCGTTAAACGACGGCTCCATGTCGAAATAATGGCTGAACGACGGGTCGTACTGGGCACTTGCGCATACGGCCAAGAGCCACAAAAACACCGCCAATATGGTTCTTCTGCGACAAAACACGTCAATATAACGCATTTTTCCACATTTTATTGTATCTGCAAACAAAATGTATCGCAGAAAAACAGAAAAATATAATCCCAAGTCTCCTTCACACTCGCAAAAAGCTTCCCACCCCACCCGGCCATTCCGAAAACAAGCACCCACGACATAAAACACAAGCTCTTGTAACACAAAAGACCGTCTTTCACAAAGTAATATATATTATATTACCGAGTAATATATATTGTTTTACCAAGTAATATATATACTATTACCGAGTAATATATATTATATTACTTTATGAGAGTTTAGCTTTCGCATCGCAAAAGACAAGAACCCGCACCGTCAGGCATATACTCTGGTTGAGGGACGCGGTGCGGCGCATTAAAACGTGGGGTTCCTGCGTAAAAAAAAATATCGGCATTTTTCATCAGCTTTTTGTTGCCGGTTCAATTATTTATGCTAACTTTGCAGCGGTTTTCAAGGTGGAAGCCAAGGGGTGTCCTGCCTATGGCGGGGCTGAGATTATACCCTCTGACCTGATCCGGGTAATGCCGGCGTAGGAATTGTCTCAATCCCCTTATTTTATATATATAAATAAGGTAAAAACTATGAAGAAAAAGTTGTTAGTTCTCATGGCCCTTGCACCTGCGGCTGCAATGGCCGCCGAACCCGTTGACACACTCCGTGCGCACGAGCTGCAAGAGGTGCAGGTGGTTTCAATCCGGGCTACGGCGAAGACCCCGCTGGCCTACAGCAACATGTCGCGCAGACAGATCGAGGCCGTCAACCACGGCAAGGACATTCCCTCGCTACTGACGATGCTCCCCTCGGTGACCACCTCGTCGGACGCGGGCATAGGCATCGGCTACACGGGGCTGCGCGTGCGCGGCACCGACCCCACGCGCATCAATGTGACGGCGAACGGCATCCCGCTGAACGACGGCGAGTCGGCACAGCTCTACTGGGTAAACCTGGGCGACTTGGCGGCAAGCATGCAGAGCATACAGCTGCAACGCGGCGCAGGCACCTCGACCAACGGCGCAGGAACCTTCGGCGCATCGCTCAACATGCTGACCGAGCGCATCGGCAGCGAGCCCTACGCCATGCTCGACCTGGCCGCAGGCTCCTACGGAACGCACCGCGAGACACTTCGTTTCTCCACCGGTCTGCTCGGCAGTCACTGGGGCATGCAGGGGCGACTGTCGAACATCGGCAGCGACGGCTACATCAGCCGCGCATCGACCCTGCTCTACTCCTACTTCCTGCAAGCGGGCTACTTTGGCGAGAAGACCGCCGTGAAGTTCATCACCTTCAACGGCACGGAAAAAACCTATCACGCATGGGACTATGCCTCGCGGGCCGACATGGAACGCTATGGGCGCACCTATAATCCCAGCGGAGCCTACACCGACGCAGAGGGCAGCACGGCCTACTATAAGAACCAGACCGACAACTACCACCAGCAAAACTATCAGCTGCTGTGGAACCAGTGGCTCAGCCGCAACCTGACCCTCAACGCCGCCCTGCACTATACACACGGCGACGGCTACTACGAGCAGTACAAGACCGGGCAGAAACTCTACAAGTACTGGCTGTCGGAGGGCAAAAAAGTCTATAGCGACCTCATCCGGCAGAAACGCATGGACAACGATTTCTACGGGGCTGTGGCATCGCTCAACTTCGACGACCACCGCGCATGGACGTTCAACGTGGGCGGAGCATGGAACCGCTACGTGGGCGACCACTTCGGCGAGGTCGTATGGGTGCGCACACCCGACGCGACCTTCCCCCCCGTCAACCCCAACCAGCACTACTACGACAACACTGCTCGAAAAACCGACGGCAACCTCTACGCCAAGGCCACGTGGGACATGGGCGGCGGCATGAGCGGATACCTCGACCTGCAATACCGCCACGTGGGCTACAAGTCCGACGGCACGTCGCAGGAGTTCGAAGGCATAGGCCGGCAGCTGCCGCTCGTCTGGAACAAGAAATACGACTTCCTCAATCCAAAGGCGGGGCTCATCTACCGGCTCGACACCCATCACACCTTCTACATCTCGTCGGCCATCGCCCACAGGGAGCCCACACGCAACGATATGGAAGACATGCTGGCCGAATCGAATGCCGTTGACCCGAAGGCTGAACGCCTAAGAGACACAGAGCTGGGCTACAGGTATGAGAGCGAAAAATTCTCGTTCAACGCCAACTTCTACCACATGGACTACGACAACCAGTTTGTGCTCACCGGCGCACAAGACTCCAACGGCGAGATGGTGGCCCGCAATATCAAGGACTCCTATCGCATGGGACTGGAACTCGCGGCAGCATGGCGGCCAATCAAGGGATTTACCTGGGAGGCCAACGCCACGTGGAGCCGCAACCGCGCAAAAAATATGCACCTTACGGTTCTCGACACGGAGACGTGGGAGGAGTCAACCGTCAATGTGGGCAGCACCCATCTGGCCTACTCGCCCGACGTCATCGCCGCCAACACCCTCACCTACGAATACCAAGGCTTCAAAGCCTCACTCATGTCGAAATACGTGGGCAAGCAATATATGACCAACTCAAATTTCAAGTCGTATATCGACGAAGACAACGGCGGGCGCGTGGAGAGTGCCATGCTCGATGCCTTCTGCACCACCGACCTCGACCTGAACTACACGTTCCATCTGCGCCATGTGAAGCGGCTCACCGTCGGCTGCACCGTCTATAATCTGTTCAGCAGGAAATACGAGAGCAACGGCTCGTGCGGTCTGAACTTCAAGCGTGCCGACGACGGCTGCATCCAGGCGTTCAACAATCACGAGCTGGGCTTCTGGACGTGGAGCACCTACTCCGCCCAAGCCCCCACCCACTTCCTCGCCTATCTGACAGTAGCACTATGACAATAATTCATAATGCATTAACAAGATGAATTATCTTGATCTTGTCACCGCTGTTCTCGGACTGGCCTATATCCTGTTTGAATATCGCGCCAGCCG
This sequence comes from Prevotella sp., assembly GCA_017442765.1. Next base: position 11,885 of record JAFRZC010000146.1, read on the forward strand.
ATGGATGTGGGTAGTAGGCATCGCCATGCAACTGCTCGGCATCGCGCTCTACTATCAGAAGGGGCTTTATGCCGACTGCGCCATGGAGTTCTACTACCTTGCCATGAGCATCTACGGCCTGGTGAGGTGGACAAAAAGGGGAGAGAGGAGAGAGAAGAGCGAAGAGTGGAGAGCGAAGAGTGGAGAGAGGATTGTTTCTTTGTTCGAAAAACAGAAGATAAAGCATACCTCTCTCCCCTCTCCTCTCTCCACTCTCCACTCTTCTCTCTCCCCTCTCCCCTTTCTACTTTCCACAGCCATTCTGCTTTGGATTGTTATCTGGTGGCTGCTCACCACGTTCACCGACTCAAGCGTGCCCGTGGCCGACAGCTTCACCACGTCCCTGAGCATCGTAGGTATCTGGATGCTCGCCCGGAAAATACTTGAGCAATGGTTCGTGTGGATTGCCGTCGATGTCGTCACCTCCGTCCTCTACTTCTACAAAGACATCCCCTTCAAGGCCTCGCTCTATGCCCTCTACGTCGTCATCGCCATCTTCGGCTACCGCAAATGGAAACGCGACATGAATAAAGAATATTCTGAAAAATCGGATGAAAAGTATGAAAGTTCTAAGAAAAATGTCGTATCTTTGCCGATGAATCTAAATTGTTACGACGATGAACAAAAGGTTTAAACTTTCCTCGCGAATCTTAATTGCTTTGTTAGGCACGTTGGGACTCATCTCCTGCAAGCAGACCAGTCGGCATCTCGTTGTTGAGCCAGAGCTCTACGGCGGTCCCGTAAAACCTTATACGGAACTAGCAGACTCGGCTATGGTTGAAAATTTGTAAATCTATTTATAAAGATAAGAAGGTATCAAATGAGCAAAGTATTTTCCCGTAGCTTGTTAGCTATTACAGGCGCATTCGGAATGATGCTGGGGCTATCATCGTGCAACCACATCATCCGCAGACCAACGCTCTATGGGGGGCCGCCGATGGAATACCGGACGATAGAGTCCGACTCTCTCGACAATGGGAGCGCAGAGAGCCTCTCACGAGCCATCAAGGAAAAAACCATCACATCACGAGAAGAGTAAGTAAAAAACGTGAGTGGCGAGAGATCTACACCCCGCAAGATCATCCATATCGACATGGATCAGTTCTTCGCGGCTGTGGAGCAACGCGACAATCCCGAACTACGCGGGAAACCTGTCGCCGTGGGCTACGACGGTCCACGCGGCGTGGTCTCGACGGCCAGCTACGAGGCTCGTCGCTTCGGCGTGCACTCGGCACAGGCAATGATAACGGCAAAACGACTATGCCCACAACTTATCGTCGTCCCGGGAAACTATGAGAAATATAAAGAGGTATCAGCACAGATCCGCAATATTTTCCTCGACTACACCGACCTTGTCGAACCGCTTTCGCTCGACGAGGCTTTTCTTGATGTTACCACGAATAAGCGCGACATCAATCTGGCCGTCGATGTGGCACGCGAAATCAAGCAACGCATCTGCGAAGAGACCCGGCTCACCGCCTCAGCCGGCATCAGCTATTGCAAGTTTCTGGCAAAAGTGGCCTCCGACTGGCGCAAGCCCGACGGCCTCTGCACCATACATCCCAGTCGCGCACTCGATTTTATCGCCCGACTCGACATAGAGCGTTTCTGGGGCGTAGGGCCGAAGACCGCCCTGCGAATGCACCAGTTGGGTATTCACAACGGCCACACACTGCGCCAGTACTCACGCGGCTACCTGACAAAACATTTCGGGAAGGCCGGAAACCTGTTCTACGACTTTTCCCGGGGTATCGACGAGCGCCCCGTCGTAGCCGACTATGTGCGCAAGTCGGTAGGTTGCGAGCACACCTTCGCAAAGGATATTGTCCGTCGGTCAGACACCATCATCGAGCTTTACCACACCGTACTCGAGCTTATCGACCGGCTGGCCCGCGCCAACTTCAATGGGCACACGCTTACGTTGAAGATAAAATTCCATGACTTTGCTCAGATTACCCGCAGCCATACCAGTGAGCAACTGCTGCAAAGCAAGGGCGACATTCTGCCCATAGCTAAGCAGCTACTCAACGAAGCCACCGCCGAGCACGCCAACCGCCCCATACGCCTGCTCGGCCTCACCGTCTCCAATCCCGGGGAGAAAGGGGCGGCCCGTCACGAAAAATGGATTGAGCTGGAGCTGGAGTTCAAGCCCTGGCCAATTGGAGAAACCGACTGATACCGACGAACCTTTGTCTTACAGGCAGAAACACACAACATGGTTGGTATCCTAAGCAGAAACCAACCATGCGATTATGAATTTGTCAATTCTTTCAGTTATTCCGGCAGGACAATAATCTCCTCCGCCGAAGTCGGACTTTCCTGAGCTGTCTCCTGTGGAATTTGGGCAAGCTCCTCCTGTGCTGCCGCTGCCCGGGCTGCCTCCTCCTCAGCCGCAGCAGCCTCCTCAGCCTTTCTCACTTGCCGCATGACAGCGGAAATTTTGATGCCGTTGATGAGTTCCACAACACCGTAAACCATCATCGCCCAGCCAATTACAAAGAGCGGTGCGGCGGCAATCGTCTGTGGACGCACAACGGCCACGATGCCCAATATCAGCAGCAGCGAGGGCACCAGCCACCAGAAGAAGCCGACCTTGCAATGCCTCAGGATGGAGGCCAGCCCGAAGAACTGACCGATGGCCCCGAGGATGAGCAGGGCAGCGAGCACATAGACAAGCCCGTTGGTGAACGTGTCGGGGATTAGCGCGAGTATAACGCCGAGAATAATGCTGCCCAAGCCCACTATGGGGAACATCGGCCGGCGGCCACCTGCCACCAAGCGGCCCTCCGCGTCATAAACCTCCACATCGGACGGCTGACGTCGCGCCGCAAAATAGGCGACAACCGAAATGACTCCCGAAAGGAAGAACAACACTCCGATGGCAATAGTCATCCACGTCACCATCTCACTGCGATACTTTACGAGCAACGCACCAACAACAATCGCACACAAGGCACGCACGATAAAACTTCCAAGATGCTTCATAAACATAAAAATATTTTCCGCCACAAAGGTAAGAAAAAAAGTTGAAAAGTTGAAAAAACCTTTCAACTTTTCAGCTTTTCAATTTCTCAAGTTCTATCGCCGTCCGCCGAAGTGGCTGGTGCCTCCTGAGCGGCCTGAGCTGCTTCCTGAGCTGCGCGAGGGTGCGCTGCCGCGGCTTCCGCCGAAGGAGCTACCGCTGCTGCGCGAGGGACTCACTGAGCGCGATGACGTGGAAGGGCTCGACGGACGCGAGGGGGTGCTGATGCTGCGCGAGGGGGTGCTGACACTGCGCGAGGGAGCAGAGGTCGAGGGGCGATGCGTCACACTTGAAGATGTCGAGCCTGACGGGCGGCTGTTGACAATGCTATTTCCACTGGTACCGCCGAACCGGCGACCGATGCTGCGGGGCGAGGAGCTGGGGCGGGTTGTCGAGGGAGAGGCACTCGGAGCTGTGGTGCGGGTACTACTCTCGCGCACACCCTGTCCGTTGCCCGAGCGGCCAAAGCGGTTGTTGCCGCCGCCGTTACCCTGGCTTCCGCCTACACTCCCGTTTGAGCCGCCGTTGCGGTTACCGAACCCGTTACGGTCCTGTCCGGTCGCGCCGTTATGGCCGGCATTCTGGTTACGGTTGCCGAAGGTGCGGTTGTTGCCACCATTGGAGTGTCCCATGTTCTGGCCACGCCCATAGTCGCCACGGTCGAAGTGGTCGCGCATACCGCCACGGTCATTCCCAGGACGGGGACGGCCGAACTCACGTCCGTGGTACCAGGAGCGTCCGCCGTTGCTGTGCCAGGAGTGTCCGCCACGATAGACATTATAGAAATGTGGACGGCCGAAGAAGAAGTAGTCGCGGTGGGGATAGCGGGCATAGATGCCGAAGTGCCAGTAGCCTGCGCGCCAGTAGAGGGGGCGGTAGAAATAGCTGGCAGCGAGATATGCCCGATACTGCCAGTCGAACAGAATATAGCTGAGGTCGAGATTACGGCGCTCCCAGTAGATGCCGTAGAGGTCGCTCTCCACATTTACTCCCATCAGATAGTCGAGGTTAATCTCGTAGGCGGCCTCGTACTGGTCGTCGGTAAGATTCAGCTCGTAAGCCATCTTGTCGGTCAGGAACAGAGCCTGACGGCGGGCCTGCTCGTAGCCCATTGCTTGTGCCGAGACTGCCATCATGAGCAGTGCTGCTAAGGCGAAAATCATCTTTTTCATAGTCGTATCGTTTTAAAATTTATTATTCGTCGGATGTTTTGACGATGCAAAGATACAGAGATATCCGCACCCCTGCAAGGGGAAAACCCTAAACTACGGGGGAAAATCCCTAAAATATTCAAGGCGCGACATGACGGTCTCTCCACCTTATTTATATATAGCATCTGCAATTGTTAATAAAAATAACAATTACGGCCATTGGAAATGTTAAAAAGTTCTGTCAGATTTTTCCCCGTTCCAGCGTGCGAAAACGGCTTTTCTTCGCCCTTTCACTCCCTCTTCCCTCATCTCTCATCCCCCATCCGTTGCGAGACATATATCTTTCACCTCGCAAAAGACCGTGTTTCGCCACCCGAAAGACCATCGTTTGGAAGGTAAAACATCTATTTCTCGGAAGTGAGAGTTATATGTTTCGCAAAACAGAAATTGCACTCTCTCGCCTCGGGAAGTCCCCAACCCCCTTAATTTAGAGGGCTAACCCATTGCACACGCATAGCTGCGTCAAATGCGTCCATGACACCTCTCGCTCGAAAACAACGCAGTAATGGTGTTAAAATCGTCCTTCCGCTTGTTAATTTTTGCAAAATCCGCAAATATCACAAACGATACAATAATTCCGGAAAATCTGCGTTATGATATATATGAACAAGAAACTTATCGTGGTGCTGATGTGCCTCTGCTGCATGTCGGCATCGTCACAGGTGTGGACAGATGCCCCGGAGGAAGGAAAGAGCCATCCCGGAAGCGATCTTACGTACAAGATAGAAGCACAAGGCTCATTCTCCAACAACAAGACCCCGCTCTGGCTCAACGCGAACAAGCACGGTCTAAGTTCACTCGAGAGCAACAACGGCTATCTGCGCACCGCTGTCATACGCCCGTTGGCAGCCGACTCCGCACGCCGGTGGGGCATTGGCTACGGCATAGACCTTGTGGCACCCTTCCACTACACCAGCAAGGCCGTCGTGCAACAGGCGTTCGCCGAGGTGCGATGGCTGCACGGCACGCTCTCCGCAGGCAGCAAGGAATATCCCATGGAACTGAGAAACAACCGCCTGAGCAGCGGCGCGCAGACCCTGGGTATCAACAGCCGCCCCGTGCCACAGGTGCGCCTCGCGCTGCCCGACTATTGGATTATACCCAAGATGGGACGATGGGTCGCACTGAAAGGCCATATCTCTTACGGAAGGTTGACCGACGACAACTGGCAGACCGACTTCACACAGCGAAAATCGAAATTCAGCGAGAAGCAGTATTTCCACAGCAAGGCCGGCTACCTGCGCATCGGACGCGACGAAGACTACTATCCGCTCTCCATAGAGATGGGGCTTGAGATGGCGGCCATCTACGGGGGAACCTCGTATGCCGTTAATGCCGACGGCTCGCTTCAGACCATCTACAACGAGGGCGGACTGAAAGGAGCCTGGCACGCCTTCATGCCCGGAGGCGCCGAATCGACAGAGACCACCTACCAGAACGTCTCGGGCAACCAGCTCGGCTCGTGGGTCATGCGTGTCAACTACAACAAAGACACATGGCGGTTGCGACTCTATGCCGACAAATATTTTGAAGACCACTCAGGCATGTTGCTTGTCGATTACGACGGTTACACCACCGGCGAAGGATGGCAGGACGGCGTGAAGCGAAAATACTTCCGCTACGACCTGAAAGACTGGCAGCTCGGTATGGAGCTGAACCTGAAATACGGCAGCTGGCTGCGCGACATCGTGGTTGAGTACCTTTACACCAAATACCAAAGCGGACCCATCTACCACGACCACACCAAGACCATTGCCGACCACATCGGCGGAAACGACAGCTTCTACAACCACTATATCTCCAACGGCTGGCAACATTGGGGACAGGTCATCGGCAATCCGCTCTTCCGCTCGCCCCTCTACAACGACGACGGAACCATCGAGGTGAAAGACAACCGCTTCGTGGCCTACCACCTCGGACTCGGCGGAGAACCTGTTGAGCGGCTGAGCTACCGGCTGCTCGCCACCTGGCAGGAGGGAGTGGGAAGCTACAACATCCCATACACCAAGAAACACCACAACGTCAGTTTCATGCTCGAGGCCAACTACGCCCTACCCCACAACTGGGACATCAGGGGAGCCTACGGCATGGACTTCGGCTATATACTCGGCCACAACGCCGGCTTCCAGCTCACCGTGGCGAAATCAGGACTACTCACAAAGAAAGGAAAGAGACTATGAAAAAGACCATCATATCTGCCGCTGTCACAGTCATCACTGCAATGCTGACCATGACCTCGTGCGAGCTGGAAAGCTCAGGCAACGGCAAACTCGACGGCTACTGGCACCTCGAACGCGTCGATACGCTCGCCACCGGCAGCGTGAAAGACCTCTCGGAAGACCTCTTCTTCTGGGCGTTTCAAGGAAAACTGCTCAATCTCGTCAACCGGAACTGGACAGCCACAGAATGCCTGACACGCTTCTCACAGTCGGGCAACACCCTGACCATCAGCAGTCCGTTCAAATACGACCGAATGGGAGGCGACGAACCATTAGAGACACCAGAGCTATTGCAGCCCTACGGAATCAATAGCATAGAGGAGAAATTCACCATAGAGGTGCAGAGCGGATCTAAGATGACACTCAAGTCAGAAATGCTGAGATTATATTTCAGGAAACTTTAATAAACCGGTTCACCACCAGATGGA
>JAFRZC010000013.1 GCA_017442765.1 Prevotella sp.
CATGATTATGGAGATACTGAATATCTGTATGACAAAGGAGTGCCTCGTCTGGACTATCAAGGACAACTACCGCCTGGGCGATGACATTCAGAGCAAAGTACTGGCATTTGCTTTCGGACTTTCCGCCGAGATAGAACGCAACCTTATCAGCCAGCGAACCAAAGAGGCATTGGCGAGAAAGAAGGCAGAAGGATTAAAACTGGGGCATCCGCGTGGATTCCGCTGCAAGCTTAACCCCAAATGTGCCAACAAGCATGACTGGATAACAAAGGAACTGGCCCAAGGTACAGAAAAAACTGTCATAGCCAAGAAATTAAAAGTCACAAAGACCACCTTATACCGCTACCTAGTCTATACAGGGCTTCATGCTCCCATAAATTGCAAACAAAAAGGATGGGAAAAGTATGGCATTTACCATTGAGTTATCCTGTTAAGCTGCCGTCCCGTCCTCGGCACGCCAGCGGCAGAATCCGACTAGACCAAACCATCCAAAACAAACAATAATAACCAATAAAAACCAAACACAATGAAAATTATCATTATTGAAGGCGAAAGCGCCGAAATCAAAGAGACCATCAAAGTATTCTTGGACAAAATCAGGAAAAAGGGCGATTCCGCCGACAAGCACAGACAAAGGACTGTCAACAAGCCCGCCGATAACCCCGAGGGGGATACCGGCAAAAGAACAGAATCCTCGACTGGCGACAAAGAGCAGGACGATACATGTCCATGGATGAGAAGACAAAAAGCAAAGAACAATCCTATACGTCGCAAACACAGTATATACGTATATACGTTAACCGACCCCGATGGCAACGAAACAAGAATGATGCAAAAAGAGGCTTACAAGGTATTGGAAGCGGAAGGGTATTCAAAAACCCTCTTCGCTTTACAGAGAAGACTCCAAAGAGGACAAAGGATTGAATTCAACGGATATATATTGACAAGGAAAAAACTATGACCGACAAGCAGAGAGAACAGATGATGCAGCACCCGAGGGTGCGGCGGCTGATAGAGAGCGGCGACGCCGACGAGGCGGCGAAGCTGATGAGCATGGCCTACCTGCTGATGAGCGTGGCCAAGGCCTACCAGGACGATGCCGACGACATATTGAAGAAGCACGGCATGATCATGTACAACGCCAAAAGGACGATGAACACGCTCGAGGCGGCATTCCGCAACTACAACACCGTGCTGAAAAGCATGGTGCCCGACATGGAGGCGCGGATGCAGCTGTGCGGCGACTTCGACATCACGCGCGACCTGCTGGACGCCTTTCTGATGAGGAACGTGGAGGTGAAGCGTGGCCCCTACTACAAGGCCACGCTCTACCTGCCCGAGAAGAACGGATGAATTAATTTTGAATTAAAAAAAAAGAAACGAATCATGAAAAGCCGAACATGCCAAGACCTGCGGTGTCCACGGCTGATGACAGTGGACAATGTGCCACACTGCAACCAGTGGCACACCGACAGCAAGGAGTATTACAAGCCCGTCTACACGATAGGCGACGAGGAATGCCTGACGCTCCGCGAAGAGTTCAGGAAGCACATCCGCAAAAGCCGCCCGTGGCAGGAGACGGCGTAAGTGAATTTTTAATCATGGACAGCACTATGAGAATCAACTATCAACCGACACTGGAAGAGGAGGAGCTGCGGCGTATCATAGAGCAGGAGCGCAAGTATTGCGACACCCTCGACCCGCAGAGCACGGCATCGAAAGCCCGGCGCAGCATGATCCTGAAACTGGAGCGCGTGCTGCGCTGCCTGGAGATGCGGAGCGACTACTTTATGAGCATCATGGCCGAGGAGCTGACGGGGCAGATACTCAAAGTGAGGAAACACCCGATGGCCGCCGACTTCGTTGGGATGCTGCTCTACTACGAGCTCAAGCCGCGCTACGAGTGGCGCGACGACGGGCTGAACCCCATTGCATGCACCGGCAACGTGCGCAACTGGCCAACGAGCATCATAGGCCTCGACGGCAAGCGTTTCGTGGCCGACGACCCCAACTATAAAGGCTGGGAGATGTTCACGCTGAAAGGCGAATTCGTACCCATACCCGTAGACCAATGAGAAAAGAGAAAGAACAACCCGACAAGAACCTCAACGCCGAGGGCGACGAGAGCTACGAGAGCGAACGCCGCCGCGGCGGCTCGAGGATAGAGGCTATGGAGGCGTGGCTGAATTTCCGCTACTGTTTCCGCCGCAACATGGTGCGGCAGAAGATAGAGTACCACCCCGTGGAGGAGGACGGCCAGTGGCGCGAGATCGACGACACCGAGGAGAACACCATCCTCTACGAGCTCAACAAGGCCAACTTCTCGAAGCCCGAGAACCTGCTGCGCGTCATACTGGGCAGTAACCGCATACTCAACTACAACCCCATCGACAACTATTTCCGCCGCGACCGAAGCCACCGTTTCGGCGAGCTGCAGAGGCTGATGGACTGCGTTGTGCTGGACCGCAATGTGCAGATAGAGATCGACGGACTGGGCTACCGCCACCTCTTCGAGGAGTACTTCACCAAGTGGCTCAAGGCGTGCTACATCTGCATGAGGGGGAGGAAGTTCAACGACGTGATGCTTATCCTCATAGGAGCGCAGGGGCGGCACAAGACCTCGTTCCTCAACTACCTATGTCCGCCGAGCCTCAAGGACTTCATGCATACCGGCCACGTAGAGCCGAACCTGAAGGACTACATGACGGCGAGCTACCTGGTGGAGAAGATATTCATCAACGTCGACGACCAGATGGAGCAGATTTTCGGCAAGGACTACAACGCCATGAAAAGCATCATAAGCCAGGATGTAGTGACGCGCCGGCTGCTCTACAAGCGGCATTCGATACACCAGCGGCGTATTGCCAACTTCTGCGGCAGCGTCAACGAGGCGGGATTCCTGCGAGACTCCAACAACCGCCGCTACCTCTGTTTCGCCATCGAGGACATAAAGACCGACTACAGCAAGGTGGACATGGACAGCGTGTGGGCAGAGGTCGCCGAGCTTGCCGAGCAGGAGGAGACGGTGTACATGTTCTCGCAGGACGACTACCGAATCATAGACCTCATGGACGACAACTTCATTGCCCCCGTCGAGGAGAATGAGCTGCTGCGCACCACCTTCCAGCCCGCCACCGAGAGGGACGAGGACGCCTACTGGATGCAGTTCTCCGAGATACTGAAGGTGCTGAAAGGCGTGGGCAACAACAGCCAGCTGAAGACCTACAACCTGCAGACAGCCATGCGAAAGTACGGCTACCGGAAACAGACCGTGCGGCGCCCCGAGCGCAACATGATGCCGCTGCAGCTCTACAAGATGAAGATCAGCGAGAGCGCCACCGACCGCGAGATGGTAGAGAACCTCTGCGCCCGCTACCGTGGCAACACCATAGAGATAAAATCCGCCAACCAGGCACAAGACAACGAGAACGAAAACCTTTTCAAATGAAAAAAAAAAGACAGAAACGGAGCCAGCATCGCAAGATGGTGGTAGCTCCCGGCGTGGCCGAGATGGCCGAGCATACCAGGCTGGCATATTTCCACCTGCTGTGGGCCGCCAACCACCTGAAAGCGGTATACTACGCAGTGAAGCCCCCCGAGGCCGAACCGATTGAAGACCCCAGACAATTAAAAATGTTCGAAGATGAATAACAAGATTACCGTTGAAATCACGCTGTCGAGGATGGTGTGGAAAGCCCTGCGACACAAATATGCCGACGACGGGCGCGCCGTCGAGGTGGGCGGCTGGGAACTGACGCTGATAGCCTCGATGCTGGAACGCAAGAAGCGTTTCTTCCCGCGCCTTGAGGGCACGGCCATCGCCAACGCCGAGACCTACAGTGTCTACATCCCCCTCTATCTCTTCTACCGCCACGGCGGGTACGTCAACCTCAACAACGCGGTGAAGATAAACAGTATTGTCCGTGGGCGCGAGACCGACTTCGTATGCGAAGCCGCCGCCCTGCTGCGAGCCGCCACGAGGATGAGCCGCGAGACCTGCCTGGCCTCGATTTTGGACAAAAACGGCTACACGGAGGCCGATATCCACCTCGAGACCATCAAAAAAAAGTACTATCGCCGCTATATACCCAAAGAAAGGGGTTACGCGTCTGAAATAGAATTGATTAAGGCGGCAAATCGACGTACGCCGGGAAAAAAATCGTTTTAAAATTTGTCCCTGAGGACAAGAAAAAAGCAAAACAAAACCTGAAATAATCGTAATCGTTTATTATTTAATATTTTAACATCATGGCACAAGATTTGAAAAGAAACAGCTACAGCCAAAGCGGCATCATCGTCCGCAAACTGGAATACACCGAGACGGCACACATCACCACCACGCCCACCGACAGCGGGGTGGCGGTGACCGGCAACGCAGTGTGGGGCGACGTGGAGTTCTCCACCTGCGAGGTCGCCATGGAAGCCTACGGCACTACATATAATATAGAAGTGACGGCGACCTTCGAGGGGACGGCGAACAACTACGCCGGGGTACTGACGGGCATGATGAGCGGACGTTGGGTAGTGAGGCTCACCGACCTCAACGGCGACCGCTGGCTGGTGGGGACCGAGGACGAGGCGTTGCGTTTCGAATGGAGCCAACGCCGCAGCTCCGACCCCGGCACGCTGACCATGACCCTGAAATGGAAAGTGGAGGGACGCGAACCGATAAGGAGGATTGTGTGATTAGTGATTAGTGAATTGTGAATTGTGAATTGTGAATTGTGAATTGTGAATTGTGATTAGTGAATTGTGAATTGTGAATTGTGAATTGTGAATTGTGATTAGTGGATTGTTAATTGCTCATAGGGGCTGTCGGGATGACAGCCCCTTTTTTTTTTCCATATCCCACGGGCGGCGACGGCTTAATTTTGCAGTCCGAAAAACAAAGCGAAAACGATGAAAATATTCAACCTGACAGAGACCGACAGCGAAGTCCGGATTGAGATACGCGGCGAGATAGGAGGCAGCTGGTGGAACGAGGGTGTCACCTACGACAAGGTGGCAGCGCAACTCAAGGGCGCCGCCGACGGAAAGAAGAAGGTGCGCGTGCGTATCAACTCGCTCGGCGGAGACATCGACGAGGCGCTTGCCATCTACGAACTGCTCCTCTCGATGGGCGACCGGGTGACCACCGAATGCTACGGGCGTTGCGCCTCGGCGGCGACCGTCATAGCCATGGGCGGCCACCAGAGGCTCATGAGCCGATATGCCCTCTTCCTGGTGCACAAGTGCTGGAGCGGAGTGGTGGGCAACGAGAACGTGCTGGAGGAAGCACTCGACGAGCAGCGCAGCATCAACGACCGCCTGGCGCAGATCTACGCCGACCGCACCGGCACCGACAAGGCGAAGATAGAGGAGCTGATGAACAGCCACAACGGCGACGGCGAGTGGATGAACGCCGATGAGGCCATGGAGTATGGATTCATCACCGGGCAGCTGCCCGAGGAGCAGCAGCCCGCCGAAAGCAACGATCTCAACGAAAAAATAAAAAATATGTATATGTTCAACCACAAAAAAGAGAAAACCATGAAAAAAGACATCATGTCCTTTGCGGCACTGGCCGCAGTGCTGGAAGTCCAGGCGATGGATGCCAGCAGGGAGGGCAGCGTCATGATGGACGACGAGACCCTCAAGAAAATCAACGACGCACTGATCGCCAAGGAGCAGCGCGCCGACAGTCTGCAGACGCAGCTCGAGGCCGCCGAGGCAGCCAAAGCCAAGGCCGAGACCGCCAAGGCCGAGGCCGAGACCGCCAAAGCCGAGGCCGAGACCGCCAAGGCCGAGGCCGAGACCGCCAAAGCCAAGGCCGAGACCGCCAAGGCCGACCTGCAGGCCAAAGTCGCCGAGATGGAAGACAAGCTCGCCAAAGTACCCTCCACCGCCGTCAACGGGCTGGACACCACCCCCGCCGACGACCCGCAGAAGGAGTGGGAAAACAGCGACATGTACCGCGAAGCCGCCGAACGCATGTGAGTGAATAGTGAATAGTGACCAGTGAAACGAAATCACAATTTTCAATTCTTAATTCAAAATCATAACCTATGGCAATCACAACAACCGCAATAGTGAGCCAATACGGCAGCTATTACAAGAAAGGGCAGAACAACCGCTCACGCCTGTTCGCCAAAATCACCGCCCCGGGG
>JAFRZC010000147.1 GCA_017442765.1 Prevotella sp.
CTCCATCCCCGTTGCACCGTCACCCAGGGCATCCTTATCGACGACTGCCGCGACCTCATGCGGCAATTTTTCCAAAGCAAGAGAATGTAGTTTAAGTTATGGCCGATGAGGGGCTGAGGGATAGGCGGGGAAGTGTTTTGAGTAGATAAAAAGTATTAAAAAAGGAAAAAGGTAGGCGGCGATTGATGCCTGTTCGGCTTTTTATCACTAAATTTGCATAAATTTAGCTGCGCTCGGCATAGCTCAAGCAAGTTTGACTCTGCGCTCGCTGGCATTTTTTTGCACGCTCTCAGATGAACAGGAATAAAAAAAACGAATAATAACGATAAAAGAATGAGAAAATTATTGATGGTTTGCGCCTTGCTTTGTGGCTTCTTGACGGGCGCAAGTGCACAACAGGAAGAGGAAATCTACAATGAGGTGAAACGTCTGATGACGCTTTCAGAGGCTCAGGCTGCCGACAAGTCGCGTGGTCTTGAGGAGCGGAAGGTTGCCTGCTTCAAGTACGACGCGCTCTACTATCTCTTGGAGAAAGGCGGACAGACTGAGGGCTTTACGGTCATCGAGCTTGGCACGCAGGCGAATGCGCTGATTGAGTTTGTGAACCTCTATGTGAAGAAACTGGCCGAGGCGAAGAACAAGAAGGAGCGCGAGCTGGTGATGGCGCGGTTCAAAGGTGCCACGACGGGCAACGCGCTGTTCAACGATATGGACAAGGAGATGGTTTATGCCTACGTGGACAATCCGGGCTATATCACACAATTCTCCATCGACACCAACTGGGTGTCGGCTCTTGAGGAGGTAAAGGCAAAATAGCGGATTAGGATTCGTCCGCTCTCACATAATCGACGAACGCATAATCATAAGCGTGGCGGTCATCTTTCCGATGGCTGTCACGCTTTGTTTCTTTCCAGTCCTCGTAGGGCGGAAAGAAGGTGTCGGCATGGTCGGGTGTGTCATCAATCTCGGTCAGGCACAGGCGGTCGGCCACTCTCATCGCCTGGGCATAGACCGACGCACCGCCTATGATATAGATTTCCTCGTCGGTCTTGCAATTCCTCAATGCCGCCTCGAGCGACGGATAACACTCGCAACCTGGGAACGACTGCTTGGCGCGGCTGAGCACGATATTTCGTCTGTTGGGCAATGCGCCTTTGGGTAGCGACTCGAATGTGCGGCGCCCCATGATGATGGTGTTACCCGTTGTCAGTTGCTTGAAACGCTTGAGGTCGTTGGGCAGCCAGTAAATCAGTTTGTTCTGATAGCCGATAGCCCTGTTGCGGGCGACGGCGGCGATGATGCTAATCATATCGTAACACTAAACGCTAAATACTAAACGCTCACTTCTGCCTTGATGTGTGGCCAAGGGTCGTAATTCTCCAAGGTGAAGTCCTCGTAGTTGAAGGCAAACAAATCCTTCACGTCAGGGTTGAGTCGCATAACGGGCAACTGGCGCGGTGTGCGTGTGAGTTGTAGTCGTGCTTGCTCAAGGTGGTTCAGATAGAGATGGGTGTCGCCAGTGGTATGGATGAACTCCCCAGGGCGTAGTCCTGTCACTTGCGCCATCATGAGCAGGAGGAGTGCGTATGACGCAATGTTGAACGGCACGCCGAGGAAGGTGTCGGCTGAGCGTTGATAGAGTTGGAGCGACAGTCTGCCGTCGGCCACATAGAACTGGAACATGGTGTGACATGGGGGCAGCGCCATCTTGTTCACCTCGGCCACGTTCCATGCGGAGACAATCATGCGGCGCGAGTCGGGTGTATGACGAATCTGGTCGAGCACCTGTTGTATCTGATCGATGGTGTGCCCCTCATAGTCGGGCCACGACCGCCACTGGTGTCCATAGACGGGACCCAGCTCGCCGTTCTTGTCGGCCCATTCGTTCCAGATGCGGACACCACGCTCCTGCAACCAATGTACATTAGTGTCACCGCGTAGGAACCACAACAACTCATAGATGATACTCTTCAGATGCAGTTTCTTCGTCGTCAGTAGCGGGAAGCCCTCTTCGAGATTGAAGCGCATCTGATTGCCAAACACCGAGAGCGTTCCCGTTCCTGTGCGGTCTTCCTTCTTTGTGCCCTCCGTCAGTATGCGGTCGAGCAAATCAAGATATTGTCTCATATTAACTTCTTTAACTTCTTAACTTCTTAACTCCTTTAACTTCTATATCGGCACATGTGTGCTTTTGATGCGCCACTCTTTGGGATAGAGGTTGTTGGCGCGACTGCCAATATTCTTCACCAGTCCGAGCGGGTGTCCCTGATAACCGACTATGGTCAACCCGCGCGGCGTTTCGGGGGGCAGGACGATGGCCTCGCCCCGCAGATAGGCGATGGCCTGCTCATAGGAAAGGTCTGCGCGATAGTCAGAAGTCTTGGCGACCTCCTTGTATGCGTCGAGAAAATCGTTGGGGATGACCCTTAGAGCCTTACCCCCTCTCCAAAGGGAGAGGTGAGTGTTTACTTTCCTATTGGAGGACACGTCGGGGGTGAGGCTTTTCTTCCTCAGCACGGCCATAAACAATCCTTCGCCCCGGGCGACACCGGGTATAAAGCGGCAGACGGGATGGCTTCCTGTCAGTGGCCCCGTGATGTTCCATGCGCTTTCCACGGGAGTCTCTATGACCTCGGCATCGAGCTCGTCGGCTATCCATGCCACGTTCTCCTCGTTCTCGTGAACATTGAAGGTACAGGTAGAGTAAACCATCACTCCTCCTGGCCGCAGACAGGGCCAGATATCGGCTACTATCTGCCGTTGTAGTTGCTGGCATCTCCTCACGCCAGCAAGCGACCACTCCTCGACGGCTCTTCCGTTCTTGCGAAACATCCCCTCGCCCGAGCAGGGCACATCGCAGAGTATCAGGTCGAACAGGAGCCTTGTCTTTCTGAAATCGCCTGCCGCGTTGCTTGTGACGTAGGGAGCACCCTCGGGCATCATCCACTTTTGAAGGTTCTCGCTCAATATGCGGGCACGCTTCGGCACGGTCTCGTTGCTAATCAGCATGCTTCCTTCGGGCAGGGCTGAGAGCAGTGCCGTGGATTTCCCCCCAGGTGCGGCGCAGAGGTCGAGAGCCGTGAAGGATGAGGGATGAGGGATGAGGGATGAGAGGTGGCGGATGACATGGTCGGTAAACATCGACGAGGCTTCCTGCACATAGTAGCAGCCTGCGTGAAGCAGCGGGTCGAAGGTGAACGCAGGACGCGAGGGCAGATAGTAGCCCCACCTGCACCAAGGCACTTGCTCCCCGTCGGCGGGGGCGGTGCCCTTCCAGGGATTTACCCGTATGCTCACGGGCGGCTCCGCTTTCATTCCATCCATCAGCAGCCCGAAGAGTCGCTCACCCATCGCGCTTCTGGTCTCGTGCAAGAAATCGTCAGGCAGATTCATGTTTTTCCGCTTTTTGCCTTGCAAAATTAAAAAAATATTCGCACTTTTGCAACAAAATCGGTAACTCTTTCGTCTAACTGACAGAAATGCTGAAAAAATGATTTTGTGAAACTTAAAACTTAAAGAAAAAATGAAACAGTATTTGATAGTATTGAGCCTATTGCTCACGCTCGGTCTTGTCAGTGCAGACGCACGCCCCAAGCACCGCCACCATCAGCCGACAACCGTTGTCAGCAAGCCTCAGGCACCTGCTGTGACCGACTCGGCGACGGTTAATGACGAGATTGTTGCCTTTTCCGACACAACGGCCATTGACTCACCTGACTTTGACGAGGACGATGCCTCCGAGGGCGACATCAGTATCAATCCCGACGACTACGACGACCCGTTCTCATGGATAGACGCCGTCTCCAAGCGAAACAGCGAAAGCGTATGGGCCGTTGTCGCCATTATTGTCGTCTGCCTCATCTTTGTCTTCCTCTTCCTGCTGCTGCCAGTCATCATCGTCATCATGCTGCTACGCTATCTCATCAAGCGTCACAACCGCAATGTTGACCTTCGCGAGCAGCGCGTGGCCGACATGGGTAATACGCCTGGTCCGCCTCCCGCTCAAGGAATGGACAACAACGGAGAGTTCGTACGCAACACGGAGGACGACATGTGGCAGCGTGGAGTGAAGAACACGTCTATCGGCGTAGGCATCATGGCGCTCTTCTGGGTCATGGGCGCACACGGGCTCATCGGCATCGGTATCCTTGTTGCCTGTCTCGGTGTCGGTCAGATGATTATCGCCCGCACGACAAAGAAAGACAACTAATTTCAGTTTCGCATGTGCTAAATATCTGATAACGAGTGTCACTTCGTATCAAAAGATGTTGCGTGCCCGCAAAAGAAGAGTAACTAATAAAGATGAAAGGAATAAGCGACCTGACACTGGTCTCTCAAGTAGTGATGTTTCACAACCGGCGGGCTTTCGACCGCCTGGTTGTGAAATACCAGTCGCCCGTCCGTCGCTTCTTCCGCAGTCAGACACATGGCGACGAGCAGTTGAGCGACGACCTCGCGCAAGACACCTTCGTCAAAGCATACGTCAACATCAAGCAGTTCCGCGGCCAGTCGTCGTTCTCCACATGGCTCTATCGTATCGCCTATAATGTGTTCTACGACTATCACCGTCGCAACGCTATAGAGGAGAGAGGAGAGAGGAGAG
>JAFRZC010000148.1 GCA_017442765.1 Prevotella sp.
AAAAATCGCGAAACGATGGGGCTTTTGTCAATTTTCACCCATTTCATCGGAAATTTTTGGTCTTCTGTTTGCGAAACATATATGTTTCACCTCCCAAATGACGGTCTTTCGGCATGCGAAAGACCGTGTTTCATGACCCGAAACATATATCGCTCAGGCGCGAAACATATATCTTTCGCAATAGAGCCATATAAGTCTTATGATCTTATAGGACTTATACGACTTATAATGAGAGACTTAGCGAAAGTCGCTCAGGACTGCGTTATTTTCCACGAGGAAAAATGTTTTTCAAAAAAACGCAACCATGAGCGATTTCAAAGTTTAAAATAAGAGGATTTTTGTAAAATTTTGTGAAACCGGCAAGTTTCTTTCGTCATTCAAAACAGGGGATTTCGTCACTCGGAATGCCCGGTTCTCAAAATTCGATAACCATATACATTTTTTTACAATCAAAAGAATGCTCGCGACATTCGTGGCACTCTTGTGCCTGATGCCCGTGGCTCAGGCCAAAACTATAGTCAACGTGACGGGGAAAACGGCAACGGTTATACAGTCTTCGACCCTATATGTCGGCGAGGTTGTGCTTAACGGACAGCAGTCGTTCTATTATCTGTATTCAGAAGACTTGACCAATTTCCAAACGGTGTTCGACGGAGTGAAAGATGGTCTGCTCGATTTCAAGGGCGGGATGTTCAGCACGCTGGTGCCGTATATCGACTGGGAGACTGAGGACAAGGGTATCGCTGTCTGCTCGAGCGCAGACTATACGGCGATGATGAACTCGGATTGGACGAGCGCGGCAAATGCCGGACTGGCATGCTTGCCCAACACGGCAGTCAGCTCATCATCCTCAAACGACCTTTATGAGACGGATGCCGACTTTGCCGCGAGGTGTTCAAAATATTTCGATTTGGATGGAGTCGAATGTGTTGATAATGCGGGAAACCCTTGGACGTTCAGCGGCATTCTCGGCAACGTCGCCGCCACCGGCACTTTCGGCAAGGCCACCGGCATGGAAAACTGGACTGTCGGTCCCGATGCCGACGACAATGTCAGCGGCATCCCCGAAGGCTGGACGGTGGTGAACGATGCCAACCCCACGCTCTCGCTGGCCGACAATGCCGACAACAGCAACATCATCAGCGATGCAGCCGCGAGCGGACAGGTGTACGATGTCACGCTCGCCGGGCGCACGTTCAGCAAGGATGGCAAGTGGAACACGCTCTGCCTGCCCTTCGATGTCAGCGACTTCGCGGGCACACCGCTTGAGGGAGCTGCCGTGCGCACGCTCTCCTCTTCCGATTTCAACGACGGTACGCTGACGCTCAACTTCGGCGGCAACCTGACCGCTGTCGAGGCTGGCAAGCCCTATATCGTGAAGTGGGACGAAGGCGACGACATCACCGACCCGACGTTTGAGGGCGTCATTGTCAGTGCCGCGGAACCGACCGACGTGGAGACTACATACGCCAGCTTCCACGGCATCTACTCGCCCCATAACACCGGCGGAGAGGATAAGACGATGCTCTTCATGGGCGCGGATAATACGGTTTACTATCCCAATGCCGATATGACCATCGGTGCCTGCCGTGCCTACTTCCCGCTGAACGGCATCACAGCCGGCGACCTGCCCACCCAGGCTCGTGCCTTCGTGCTGAACTTCGACGGCGGATCAACGGGGATAAGCCTCACTCACGACCCCTCTCCAAGGAAGGGGAGTAGTGGCTGGTACTCGCTCGACGGTCGCAAGCTCAGCGGTAAGCCCACCCGACGCGGCATCTATGTGAATAATGGCCGCAAGGTCGTGATGAAGTAAAAATGTTTAGTTGACGAGTTGACAAGTTAACAAGTAAACCAGTTGTTAGTCTGTCAACTTGCCAACTTGTCAACTCGTTAACTTGTCAACTTTAAAAAGTATGAGGAAACAAGAATATATGAGGCCCGCGATGAAAGTAGCCACGATGAAGTATCAGTCACCGTTGCTCACTGGCAGCGTGACAGATGTTGACGGCGGCGACACCGGCATCGGCTATGGTGGCGGTGGAAGCGGTCCGGCACGTTCCCCACAGCATAGAAGCCTATGGGATGATGACGTATGCGACGAATGAAACATAAATCAACTGGGCAGCGTAGGAGGCTACGTTCCCAGTATTACTGCATTCCCTTGTATTTCGGGTTGTGCGTCTCGTAGTTGCGGAGCGTGGACTTCTTTGTCGGCTTGTCGAGCTTTATCTGGTAGCCGTTGCCCTTCATCCACTCCACAATCTTGTCCATCCACTGAGCGGCTGAGGCAAAGGTGGGATGTATGCCGTCCTTGCCCCGCACGAGATTCACCTTCGTCGTGTCGAAGAAATGGTTTTCGCCCGTGTTGCGGCGGATGATGCTCCCGATGCCGTTGTCCTTCACGCCACGCAGCATGGTCGGCCCCACCCACACATACGGCACCTTGCCGAACTTCGCAATAATGTCCTTCACATATCCCTCTCGCCGTTGCAGGTCGTAGTAGCCCAGGTCGTTCGACCCGCAGCTGAACACGATGAGCGTGGGCCGCTCCTTCGCAATCTGATACGCCATGTCTTTCGTCGTGGCCCAGTGGCGTGTCGTCGCCCCGTACCAGATGAACGTGCGCAGATAGTGTCCGTTCGCGTCGGCATAGTCCTGCAACCGTCGGCACAACCCGTCGAGCATCGAGTCGCCGATAAGGAGAATCCGCTCACCCGACCCCTGCGCCATTGCACCGCACAGTCCAAGCGACATAATCAATACACTCAGAAATCTTTTCATCATCTTCTATCGATTTATAATTTACACCATAGAGCGCAGTCAGCCTCTTACTTATATCTGACTGCAAAAGTATATAATTTTCTAAAAATAGCCAACATTAAGACCATAAATGGAAAATTTTGTTTATCTTTGCTTGCGGAAAAAAACAAAAACTTATCCATCAATGAAACAACTACTCTTTTCATTATTCCTCTGCATGTCAGGGATGAGCATGAGCGGACAAGACTATGTCCGGTACATCGACCAGCGCATCGGTACGGGCGGCAACGGACATGTGTTCCTCGGCGCGAACGCGCCTTGGGGCTTGGTGCAGGTGGGACCGACCCAGTACACACGCGGCTGGGACTGGACTTCGGGCTACCACGACAGCGACTCCATCCTGATCGGCTTCGGCCACATGCACCTCAGCGGTACGGGCATCGGCTGTCTGGGCGACATCGCGCTTATCCCGATAAAAGAAGGCGAGAGCCTTGCCGGACCGCACGAGATGAAGTTCTCGCACGACGACGAAGAGGTGCGGCCGGGCTACTACAGCATCCGGCTGAAAGACCCTGCCGTGCGCGTCGAGCTGACAGCCACACAGCGCGTGGCCATGCATCGCTACACACCGTGGAGAGCAGAGGAAGGCGAGAAGAGAGTCCTCGCCATCGACCTCGCACAGTGCATCGGCTGGGACAAGATGACGGAGTGCTTCATCGTGCAGGACAGCCCCACCATGCTCTCCGGCTATCGGCGCAGCACGGGATGGGCCGCAGACCGATGGACCTACTTCGCCATCGAATTCTCCGTGCCGGTCAAGTTCGGCGAGCAGTCGGGCGACACGCTCTACACCGTGCAGACGGCGAACACGGAGAGACCCCTGATGGTGAAGGTGGCACTCTCGCCCACCTCGGCAGGCGACGCAAAAGTAAATATGTTGACGGAGATGCCCGGCTGGGACTTCGACGAGGTGCGGCAGGCCGCCTACGAGGCATGGAACAAGGAGCTCTCGCGCATACGTATCGAAGCCGGCGAGGAACAGAAAAAGGTATTCTACACGGCCATGTACCACCTGATGACGGCACCCTCGGTGTTCTGCAATACCGACAAGAGCTATCGCGGTGCCGACGGGAAGAACCATCAGGCCGACTATACGACCCACACCACCCTCTCGCTCTGGGACACCTACCGCGCCGCACATCCGCTCATGACGCTCATCTGTCCTGAGAAGCAGCGCGACTTTGCCGAGACATTCATGGCCATCTGCGACGAGCAAGGCCGACTGCCCGTGTGGCACCTCATGGGCAACGAGACCGACTGCATGGTGGGCAACCCGGGCGCCATCGTGCTGGCCGACCTTGTGCTGAAAGGTTTTGTCGAGGACAAGGAGCGTGCATACAAAGCCTTGAGGCAGACGCAGATGCACGACGGACGGCTGCTCGGCACGCTCCAGCAGTATGGCTACATCCCTTATGACAAGGCCGACGAGGGCGAGACGGTGGCAAAGGCACTGGAATACTGCATTGCCGACGATGCCGTCGCGCGGGTCGCCAAGCTGCTCGGACACAAGGAGGACTACCGTTATTTCCACATCCGCAGCCAGTCGTACAAGAAATATTTTGACCCGCAGACAGGCTTTATGCGGGCAATAGACTCGAACGGGAAGTTCCGCGAGCCGTTCGACCCCATCAAGTCGCGCCACCGCGACGACGACTACACCGAGGGCAACGCCTGGCAATATACCTGGCTCGTGCCCCACGACGTAGAGGGGCTGGTCAGACTCTTCGGCGGAAAAAGCAACTTCATCAAGAAGTTCGACCAGTTCTTCACGACCGAGGGCGACATGGGCGAGTTCGCCTCGCCCGACATCAGCGGACTCATCGGGCAATATGCCCACGGCAATGAGCCCAGCCACCACATGATTTACATCTATTGCATGCTGAAGAATGAGGAAAGGAAAGCCGCGCCGCTGCTACGCAAAGTGATGGACGAGATGTACCACACGGGGCGCGACGGGCTCATCGGCAACGAAGACGTGGGACAGATGTCGGCCTGGTACATCCTCTCGGCTATGGGCATCTATCAGGTGGAGCCCGCCGGCGGACAATTCTACATCGGCTCGCCCGTCGTCAATAAAGCAGAAATCAATGTCGGAAACGGAAAAACCTTCACTGTTGTGGCAGAGAACAACAGCCGCGAGAACATTCTCGTCCGTGAGATATTCCTCAACGGCAAACGCCTCAGCCGCAACTGGCTCACCTTCAGCGAAATTGCCCAAGGCGGCCAGCTGCGGCTGGTAATGGGGAGATAAGAGGATGACTGTTTAGAAATAAGACAGGACGGCTACTCGTTCCACAGACAATCCTTGTCCATGATGAGCTCGGTGTTGCCGAGGGTTTCCTCGGGATGATGGATCTCGCATTTCTCCATAACGATGCGGGCACTGATGGCGAAGAGCAGACCCTGGTTCTCGGCGAAGTAGCAACGGCGGAAGTCGATGTTGTAGCATTGCTCACCGCGTATCTCCACCAGGCCGAACTCGCGGCAGCGCACAAAGCGACAGTCGATGAACTGGGCATCGTTGGTATCGACGAGTGTCATGATGCCGTAGCTGCAATCGCGGATGGTGGTACGGGCACAGCGCAACTCATGAGTGCGGTAGGCTTCGATGCCCATGGTGCCGCAGCCGTAGAGGTCGCAGTTGTCGAGCTTCACGTTCTCGCAGTTGTCGAGATAGAGCACGCCCCCCTCGCAGTAGCCCTCGTCGGTATGTCCGAGCGTGAGGTTGCGCAGGGTGATGTTCTTGCAGTTGAGGAACGTGAGCACGTTGGCATAGCGCGGCTCAACGACAATCTCAGCCCCGTTGCCGCCGTCGATGGTGAGGTTGGCGATGTTCTTGAGTGTGAGCTGACGACCGTCGAAGCGGCTCTCGCTGAACAGCATCTCCTTGATGCCCTTCTGCTCCTCGGCATAGTCGGTGAAGGGTATCTGCACATCGAGGCACTGGTCTTCGTATTCGAGGATGAGCGAGAGGTTGAGCTTTGCGCCGTCGGCAATCTTGATGACGCGGTTGCCGCCGAGGGCACGCAGGAAATCGGCCTCGTTATCAACGGTGATGGTTTTCATTGTCCCTGCGGCAGCGGTCATGCCTACTGCAAGCAGGATAAGGGTAAGGAACTTTTTCATAGTTGAAAGTTGAAAATTATGAATTATGCATTATGAATTACTATCGTATGCCACCGCCGTGACCGCCGCCGGAGAAGCCGCCACCGCCCCCACTGGAAGCCCATCCTCCGCCACCGCTGCTGCGCCTTGCTGACGGGTCGGTCCACGAGTAAGCCGACTGCATGCCGGTATGGCTGTTCAGAACGAGGGTGTTGTAGAGCAGATAGTAGTCGCGGTCGTTCTCGATGGTGGAGAAGACGCGGTCGAGGTTCTTATACTCCGGATAGAGTTTCTCCAGCTCGCCCATCACCTCCTTGGCAATGCCGAAGAGCGTGGCGAAGACAAGATACTCCTTCCACAGCTGCACCTCCTGTATCTGCCGCTCACCGGAGAGCGTGAACTCTTGCAAGAATTTCTTTAGTCCAAAGAGCTGACGGGCCTCGTCTGGCGTGATGGACTTGGCGCTGATGTCGTTGTGCATGCGCTTGGCCCAGGGCTGCAGGCTCTCGGCGTGCTTGCTCATGTATTGCTTCAGCTCTTGCGGTTCGAGAATGTCATCCACGCCGGCAGCATCGCAGAAAATCTGATACAGCTGCTTGATGTTACGGTCGTCCTCGGTGGTCACAGGCAGTGCCATGGTAGATACCATGCGGAAGCACTTGACGAGGTGCCCGTGGTTGTTCTGCACCTGGTCGAAGCGGATGAGCCCCATGTAGAACATGCGGAGGATGTAGGCGGAGAGCAGATTGTCGTAGTTGCTCTTGTACTGCAGGCGGTTGAGAATGCCGTTTGAGCGTTTCAAATCGCCGCGTACGGGCTGGCCGCGATACCAAAACAGCTCTTTCTCGTTGCCGAGCAGCTTTTTGCGCCGTAGCCGGATCCGGATGGGAACGACAACGGCAGCCCAAATTCCTGCGAACAAGGCGCAAAGGGCTACCATGACGAGCTCGAGATTGTTCCATATCGTTCGGAAAAATCCCGATGAATTCGATGATTTCTTCTTGTAGTCGCTACCCTCAAAGGCACGCTCCTTCACCTGCTCAAACGATTTCTCGCTGGTACGATCGGGGTGGAACATGCCCTTCTGGAACTGTGCCATCACGATCATGGAATTGCTACTACTGAACGGCTCGGCGGTCTCCGCCACAATCTTCCCGCCCTCGAACTCGATGGTACCCTGATAGCGGAATGCCCATACCTTCACGGGACCGAAGACGTAGCGCGTAGTGTCCTCATGGGCGATAGTGAGCTTCACGTGTTCGGGCAGCGGCGACATATCGTCGGCCACGAACATGAAGTTGAAGCCGTCGGCATCCTGATACCCCCGCACAAGATTGGTGACGGTGTAGCTGGTGGTATAGGTGCGCTTTCCGGCATCGCCGATACCCCAGCATATCTCGTAACCGCCGGAGACATTGTGGATGCCGCAGCGATTACGCTTCTCCGAACGACTGCGGTCGGTATCCCAGTTGCCGTTTTCAACAATATAGTTCGTGCCAGTCTCGTCGCTTACGGCAAGGTCATAGACGATGCTGCCGCTCTTCAGGTTGCCGATGGGAATATAGCACTCAGTGCCTCTTGACGTGACCTCCATCTCGCGCACCTCGGTGATGCGGGCATCACCGTTGTCGTGGAGCACGACATTGATGTCGAGGTTGTTGAGTGCTTGTGCCAAAGCCTGCCCCCCGCCGACTCCCCCAAGGGGAAGAGAAACCAGCAACAATCCTATAATGAGGATGCGAAGAAAACGCTTAGGCATAGGGTTGCTGTATTGGCGCTTGCGGCTGGGCGGGTTGCTGATTGGGATAGAGGTCGGGATAAGCCTTCTTCTTTTCCTCGTCTTCCTTGAGGTATTCCTTCTGTCCGAAGCCGAGCATGTTGGCAACGAACGATGACGGCCACTGGCGAACCATGCGGTTCATCTTCGTAGCAGTGTCGTTATAGACCATACGGCTCATGCGCACGTTCTCCTCGTACTGGCGGATGCCGTCCATCGTCTCTTTGTACAGATTGGCGGCCTGCAGTTGCGGATAAGCCTCGGCCACGGCCATCAATCGGCTGAACACCGACGCGAAGGCGGACTGGTCGGCCTGATACTCCGCGGGTGTGGTGACGGAGGTCTGCTTACGCGCCTGAATGGTCTGGATGATGGTCTGCGACTCATGCTGGGCATACTGCGTGGCCGTCTGAGCCAATGCCATGAGCGCATCCCAACGCGAGTTGAGCTGAACACTAATCTGACTAAAAGCGTTTTTGCAAAGCTCGTCGAGATTTACAAGGGTTCGCTGCGTTGAGAAAATGTAAAGTGCCACTATCACAATCAGTCCAATGATAATGGCTAATAATACTACTAATACGGTTACCATAGTTTTATAGTTTTAATGAATAAATAATTATGTTTCACTTTTCACTTCTTCACTCCTCACAGTTGGGATCCACACCATTATGGTCGGTGTTGTTGGGGAAGGCGGTGATGCGCAGCCGGGCTGCACCCATAGGCACAAGAGTGAGCGTTTCCTGCTCCTCGCTCTTCTCGGCAAAGCGGGTGGGCAGCAGGTCGGTCATGCCAGTGCTGTCGAAGCCCCATGAGGGTATCTTACGACCCTTGGCGGTAAACTCGAAGGGCACACTTTCAAGTGTAAAGGGGAAATTGTCAGCAGGCCAGGTCTTCTTCGTCACGGTGAATCCCTTTGGCTGGAACTGCTCATCGGTATCAAGCGCATAGTTCCATGGGCTGTCAGCGAAAATCTCGTAGGCCGGCCAGAGCGAGGCATCTACACCCTCTTGCCAATGGGAGTCGTCCTGCACAATGTCGTGGTCGCGGCTATCGCGCTGATTGTAGCGCTCGGCAATCTTTAGCGAGAGGGTATGAGGACCGTAGTCGAGACTGACACTGCCCTTGTTGGCCGTCCACACACGGGTATTCAACTGCATAGGCAGATGAAGCACCACCACATCGCCGTCGTGCCATGTGCGGTTGATACGGACATACTTGCCTGGCACAGCGGTCACGCCAACAACTTCGCCGTTGATACTCACCGTAGCATTTTCCGCCCATTTCGGAATGCGGAGATAGAGGGGGAAGACCATGTTGGAAGCTGTATGGATGGTGAGACGCACATTTTCCTCAAACGGGTAATTGGTCTCTTCGACAAGACGTACCTCGTGGTTGTCGGCAACCTTGGCAGTTGTCTCACTCTCGCAATAGAGCATAGTAGCAAGACCGTTGTCGGCAGTGGCCATGACAAGATGCTCGGCATAGTAGGGCCAGCCCATGCTATGGTTATGCTGACAGCAACGGCTACTAAACGGACTCATTGAGAGCATGCCGCGCAGCGCATTGTCGATGCTTCCGCCATGGTTCACACCGTCGCTGATTGCCATGTTAGGTGAGGTGATATAGCGCAGTGCCCGCATGTCGGGAGTGAGCGCAGCGGTATAGGTGTTGATTGCCACATCCTCACAATTATCGGCCCATGCAGGGTCGCCAGTGATGCCCATCATAATTTCGTCGGAAGCCATCTGCTCCACAAGGGCGCACGTCTCTGCACCCTGTCGTGGATCGCTATAACCCACGCGGGCGTTCTCATCGGCTCCGTACATCCCGCCGGGAACCTGTCCGAAACGGCGGCGCATCTCATTTTGGTTGTCGTAGGCAAATTGCAGATGCTCCACGTTGCCGGTATAGACATAATAGGTGGCAGGCTCGCGGAAACCCTGTGCCACGTTCACACCGTGCCAGTTAGGCAGATTTCCTTTCTGCATCCAGTTGGAAGTATTGTTGTGCAGCTTCTCGATAAGCGGCAACAACTCGTCGTTGCCCGTGCGGTTGTAGAGCCAGATAACGCTCCACTCATTGTCGCTGCCACGCTGATGCTCCCAGTAATCCTCAAGGAACTGGTCATCAGGCAGTGCAAGCTCCCACTTAAAATAATTGGTCATCGCTGACAGTACGCGCTCGTCGCCGCTATAATCGTAATAGGTTTGTAATGCCCAGAGCATAATCATCTGCGCCCATACCTCGGGTTTGCCGCCAGAGGTGTTCTGTGGTCCAAGGAAACCATCGGACTTCAGATTGCGGAACACAGCGTTAAACCATGTCTGCGCCTCCTGTTTCATGGCAGCATCATCGAGGATATAAGCCAAACTAGCATAGCCGCGCAGCCAGTAGGGCACCTCTTCCCATCCATGGTCGCCCGTACTGCTGAGCCACTGGTTGTTTCTCTTCTCCAGCCATGCGCT
>JAFRZC010000149.1 GCA_017442765.1 Prevotella sp.
TGCCAGTGCCCTGTCCATATCCTCGCTCACCATCCTGCTCGTCGAGCTATAGCTTCCAAAACTCGTCAGGCTCGACGCTATAATCAGTGCAAAAAGCACGATGACAGCATATCTCTGTTGTTTCATGACGATTCCTCTCTGGTTGATAATTATGAATTATAAATTTTACTGTCTTATCTATACCTTAGGACTGCGGAACTTTTGTTTTCCTTTCCTTGTCCTAATTGGAAATATATGTTTCCCTATGAAATTATCAACTATTCTTCCCGAACCAGCTGTTCCCTTATCCTTTCGATGGTTGGAAACATGCCAGAATACTTTTTATAATCTTCCTGCAACAATTCTGACGAAGATAATTCTTTTGTATCCGTATATTCATACTCGACAACGTAGAATACATCTTCTACATCAATGTCCCTTACAAGATTTTCTTTTTTATGGGTCAGTGTCAGATGCCGATAACTGTTGGAGGATTTCAGATTGAAAACGGAGGGAGTATCAAAATCATTATATCGATATAATTCCGTCTTGTTGTGTTTCGACAATACTTGTGTGTACCCGAACAGGTTTGTCACAAGAGCGTTTTTGGGCCACAAGGCATCTATGGACAAAAGCATCTCGTCTTTGTCAGAAAAGATCTCGCAACTACCTATTGATATAGAATCCGCGTAGACAATACCCAATTCGATACTTCTCTTTTTGTCACGCATTGTTTCCTCATATAAAGTGTTCTTGCCGGGAAACGGAAGAGCCATGTACCTGTCGCTCATCATCATGCTTCGTTCCTTCTGTGCAATATCTTTTTTCTTTGACATAAAGTAATTCGTTTCGATACTACCGCAATGCACCTTTTTGCTTTTGGTGTCGATATAGAATTCCCGTATTCCGTCCATGTAATACTTCAGACATGAATCTACATGCTCTATACTCCTAAAGTACACTTTACAATGATAATACTTCTTTTTCTTTGCTGTAACACTAACTTCTGATAATTTATAAGATGATGGGGACAGGAAAACGATGCTGTCCTCATTATAAACGAGAGTCTTAGGCTCGTAGTTTATATGAGAAATGTGATATTCGAAGCCCTTCTGAAGATTAATATATCCTCCCATGTCTGAGCGTCCTATTACAGTTCCATTAGTATCGTAAACAGTAGCATAGCTAACTGGATTCTTGGTTATGCTGTCTGCCAACATCACTTGCTGGGCAAATGCCACCATTGCCATGAGGGCGAACCATGCGGTGATGATAGTTTTCTTGTTCATTGTTCACTTTTCACTTATCACTTTCATTAGGCCACAAGCTGCAAGAGATCTGTCGCAGGGGCTGCATGACGAACTCACGTTGGCGCATGAGGGGATGGGGTATCTGCAGGTCGGGCTCGTCGACGCGGAGGTCGTCGTAGAGCAGGATGTCGATGTCGATAACGCGGTCGTGATAGACTCTCGACACTCCCTCCGTACTTTCGCTTCCCCGCCATCCCGAGCTATGCTTGCGCCCCCGTAGCCTTTTCTCCGTGGGGGATGGCTCTACTGTCTTCACTCTTCCCATCTGCCGCTCTATCTGCTGCGTGACCTCGAGCAGCTGGCGGGGCGTGAGCGTGGTCTGCACGCAGACGCAGGCATTCAGAAACGGATTTTCCGAATCGAAGCCCCAGGGCTCGGTCTCCAGAAAATCCGATTTTCTCGTTACCTCGCCAACTTGTCGGCCTATCAGGCGGATGGCACGGTTGAGGTTTTGCCTGCGACGGCCGAGGTTTGTGCCCAGTGAGAGGTAGACGGTGTGACGGTCAGTCATTGAGGATGAGCATTGCGTCGCCAAAGCAACCGAACCGGTAACCGTTCTCTACGGCCAGTTCGTAGGCTTTCATGACAAGGTCATACCCACCGAAGGCTGCCGTCTCCATAAGCAGGATGGAATAGGGATGGTAGAAGTTGGCGAGCATGGAGTCGGCCATACCGAAGTCGTAGGGGGGGAAGATGAACTTATTGGTCCAGCCATCGTACTCCTTAAGCATTCCGTCGGTGCCGACAGCGGTCTCGGTGGCTTTCACCACGCTGGTGCCGACGGCGCAGACGCGGTGGCCGTCCTCCTTCGCTCGATTCACAGTCTGACAGGCTTCACGGCCTACGTACATCTGTTCGGAGTCCATCTTGTGCTTGGTCAAATCCTCTACCTCTATCGTATGGAATGCGCTCAGGCCGCAATGCAGGGTGACGTAGGCAAAACGGATGCCCTTTATCTCCATGCGCTTCATCATCTCGCGGCTGAAGTGCAGGCCGGTGGCAGGCGCGGTGACGGCTCCCTCGTTGCGGGCGAATACGGTCTGGAAATCGTCGAAGTCGTCGGCTGTGGCATGGCCGGCTTTTCGCCCGTCGAGGATGTAGCGCGGCAGCGGTGCCTCGCCCAAGGCATACAACTCGCGTTTGAACTCGTCGTGCGGACAGTCGTAGAGGAAGCGCAATGTTCGGCCGCGGCTGGTGGTATTGTCGATGACCTCGGCCACCATCGTACCGCTCTCGTCGAAGAAGAGCTTGTTGCCGATGCGAATCTTGCGGGCGGGCTCCACAAGCACGTCCCACAGGCGCATGTCGCGGTTGAGCTCGCGCAGCAGGAACACCTCTATCTTGGCATCGGTGCGCTCCTTCGTGCCGTAAAGACGGGCGGGAAAGACCTTGGTGTCGTTGAAGACGAAGACGTCTTTGTCGTCGAAATAGTCGAGCACATTGCGGAAGTCAAGATACTCGCCCTCTATGGGGTTTCCCTTGTCGTCTTTCTTATACATCTCGATGATTCCCGACTTGCGGTGGAGCACCATCAGACGGCATTCGTCGCGACGGGTGATTCGGAAGGTTTCCTTCTCACCATTCTCGTTCTCAAACTCGCGATAGATGCTATGCGGATAGAGCGCAACCTGCTCCTCCGGCAACTTGAATTTAAATTGTGACAGTTTCATCCTTATCGTTCATATTTCATAATGCATAATTCAAACCGTGCAAAGCCACTCCCGAACATGGTCGTAGCCAATGCAATCTTCCACACGTATGTCACCTACACGGATGCGGCGCAAGGCGGTCAGATAGGCACCACTACCGAGCGCAGCCCCTATGTCGCGGGCCAAGGCACGGATGTAGGTTCCCTTGCCGCATACCACACGGATGCTCATCCGCATCGTTTCCTCATCGAAAGAGGTAAGCTCTATCTCATCGATGCGCACAGGCTTGGCCTGCAGCTCCACCTCGCGCCCCTTGCGCTTCAGATTGTATGCGCGGTCTCCGTTCACCTTACAGGCACTGTAGGCTGGCGGCACCTGCATGATGTCGCCCTCAAAGCGGCTCAACACGTCGAGAATACGCTCACGGGTGACATGCGCGGTGGGGAACGTAGCATCGACCTCGTGCTCCATGTCGTAACTCGGCGTGGTGGCTCCCAGCTGCAGCGTAGCGGTATATTCCTTCGTGTGCTGCTGGAACTCCTCGATGCGCTTCGTCATCTTGCCCGTGCAGAGGACGAGCACTCCCGTGGCCAACGGGTCGAGCGTGCCCGCATGCCCCATCTTCACCCGCTTCACGCCTATGTGCTTCGACACCAGATAGCGCACATGGGCCAAAGCGCCGAAGCTGGACAGCCGATAGGGCTTATCGATGGCGATGATTTCTCCTTCCTGAAAATTCATTTCAATCTATCGTAAGACTTTCATGCGCTCAATCCACCATTACCAAAGAATGGCCCGTGAGCAGCAGGATGATGATGACTCCTCCCACGATAATGCGGTAGATGCCGAAGACCTTGAACCCGTATTTGGTGAGGAAACCCACGAACCACCTCATGGCAAGCAAGGCCACGACGAACGCAACGACGCAGCCGAGCACCAACATGCAGATGTTATGACTTGTGGCCCACGCGGCGTCATCTTTCAACAGATCGAGCAGGTCGAGCAGCGTTGCCCCTGCCATCGTTGGCACGGCCAGAAAGAACGAGAACTCGGCGGCACGCTTACGCGTTAGCCCCTGCGTCATGCCGCCCACGATGGTAGCCATCGACCGCGACACTCCCGGGATGACCGAGATACACTGGAAGAGACCGATGTTGAAGGCACGCCTCTCGGTCATTTTGTTCTCCTCGGTGCCCTTGTTGAAGAGCCTGTCGCAGAAAAGCATGAAGATACCGCCCACGACGAGCATGACGGCCACCACCTCGACACTGTCGAGCAGCCAGTCGAGTAAGCCCGATTTCTTGGCCAGCAGACCGATGACCACTGCGGGAATGACTCCCACGAGGAGCAGCCAGTAGAAAGCGTATTTATGTTTGAGACGCTGCCATGCCGAGCTACCCTCAGGCACCGGCGTGTTGTCGAACTTGAAAAAGCGTTTCCAATAGAGGCACACCACAGAAAGGATGGCCCCGAACTGGATGATGAACGTAAAGGCATGGACAAACGGGTCGCCCGGCTGAATGCCCAGCAGGTTCTGCGTGATGATCATGTGACCCGTCGAAGATACGGGAAGGAACTCGGTGAGCCCTTCTACAATCGAGATAATCACGGTTTCTATCCAGTCCATTTACTCGCCTTTCGGTTTACGAATGATGGCATACACCATAAATACAAATCCCAAGAAGCAAACCACCGGTGCCACGCGGATGCGGCGCACGCTGAAGATGTCGGGATTATATGCAGCCTCGGTAGAGCTGCCGCCGCTCATCAGGATGAAACCCACGACGACCACTATCATGCCAATGGCCAACAATATGAAGTTGACCTTGTCGAATGCAAAATTTCTCTTATCCATTATATCTTATACAATTCTCCTGCCTTCATGCGCAGGAACTTATTGACGGAGATGTTTGCGCACATGGCGGTGATGAGTATTCCGAAGACGAAAACCACCGCTGCCGTAATGGCGAGAACCTCCCACGTGATTACGGTCAGTATCTCGGGCTCATGGCGATAGAGCAGCCAGATCAGCCCGCCCAGCACTAAACAGGCGATTACCGCAGCTATCAGGCCTACGACGACAGCCCTGCGGACAAACGGCCGACGGATGAACCCCCACGACGCGCCTACGAGCTTCATCGTGTGGATGGAGAAACGCCGCGCATAGATGCCCAGACGCACCGTGTTGTTGATGAGCGAGAACGACACGAAGGTCAGCAGAACGGCCAAGACCAAAAGCACCAGGCTGATCTTCGCCAGATTGCGGTTCACAGCCTCTATCAGATCCTTCTGATATTTTATCTCCGTCACCTTGGGATAGGCCTTCAACTCTTTGGCTATCCACGCCAGCGAGTCGTTGTTGGCATAGTCGGACTTCAGCGTCAGCTCCATCGACGACGAAAACGGATTCTCACCGATAAACTCCGACGGGTCGGCGCCCAGCGTCTCGATGCCCTCCTTCAGTGCCTGCTCCCTGCTGATATAGTCAAGACCGTTCACATAGGTGCGGCTCTTCAGACGGGCGGCGAGCTTCGAGGCTTCAGAGGGGGTCACCTCGTTGTCGAGGAACAACGTCACGACAAGGTTTTGCTTCACATAAGCCGACAGGTTCCGGGCAGTCAACACGGAAAACACCACCAAGCCCAGCAAAATGAGCACCAGCGCGGTACTGATACAGAGTGTCACGACCTGCAACCCCTGTCGGCTACTCGTCTTCTTACGTTTCTTTCCCATACACAAGAGCAAATATAAAATTCCAAATTGCAAAATTACAAAAAAATGAGCAATTATCAATTGTCATTTATCAATTATTTCGTATTTTTGCAAAAAATTACCAAATTATCTGTAGGGACGCGGCGTGCCGCGTGAAAAATTTTGAAGAATGAGCACCATCATCTATCCTTCCCCCGTGTTCGGACCCGTCCATAGCCGCCGTCTCGGCATCTCGCTCGGCATCAACCTCATGCCGGCCGACGGGAAACAGTGTACCTTCGACTGCATCTACTGCGAATGCGGCTTTAACGCCGACCACCGCCCCACCCTGCCCCGCCCCACACGCGAGGAGGTCTGCCATGCCCTCGAAGAGAAACTCGTCAGCATGGCAGGCGAAGGCATCCGCCCCGACGTGCTCACCTTTGCCGGCAACGGCGAACCCACCGCCCACCCGCACTTTCCCGAGATTATCGACGACACCATCCGGCTGCGCGACTGCCATTGCCCAGAGGCGAAAATCAGCGTGCTCAGCAACGCCACTTTCGTCCACCGGCCGCCTGTCCGCACTGCCCTGATGAAAGTAGATAACAACATCCAAAAGCTCGACACCGTCGATGACGAGTTCATCCGCCGTGTTGACCGCCCCGTCTCCCCCCGTTACCGCGTCGCCGACATTGTCGAAAGCTTGCGGCTGTTCAACGGGCACGTCATCATCCAGACCATGTTTTTAAAGAGGAGAGAGGACCTTGACAACACCACCGACCACTATGTCCTCCCCTGGCTCGAAGCCCTGAAGAAAATCAAACCGCAGTCGGTTATGATCTACACCATCGACCGCGAGACACCCGACCGCACACTCCGCAAAGCCACGCCCGAAGAGCTCGACGGCATACGCTACCGCGTCATCGCCGCAGGCATCCCCTGCACGGCAGCCTATTGAGTTTGCCTGGCCTCAGCATCCCCCAAGCAGTAGCCGAAATGTTAACATGTCTTAACGTCGGCGGTGAAACATATATCTCTCACTGCCGCAAGTGTTAAAGCCAGGTTTCCGTTTTAACATTTCCATTAGCCCCCTATTGTCCCTTTCATTCCCCCTTCACTCTCCTTTCACTCCCCCTTTCACTCCCCATTTTTTCCCAAACATATATGTTTCACCTCGCAAACCATGGTCTTTCGCACCCCGAAACACGGTCTTTCACCACCCGAAACATTATCTCTCGCACGCGAGAGATATATGTTTCGCAAAAGAAAGGCAGGAGGTCACGAGCAAAACCATCTGCAACACACTGATAGCCAACAAAATACGAGACCTTCGCGTGAAGGCCTCGTTTTGATGTCGGTGGAGGATAACGCCACCGGTGGTTTTTCGTGCGCTCTGGCGTGTTAAATTTTACGTCAGCGGCAGACGAATTTTAACATTTGAAAGCAGCAGAGCCAATCAGATCTTTCCGATGATACCCTGCTCGGTGGCGCGGATAAAGCTGACGATTTTCTGTATCTCCTCGCTGGGCGGCACCTGCTCCTCTATCTGGTTGCAGGCATCGAAGACACTGGCCTGCCCGTTGAACACGAGACGGTAGGCGTTGGCGATATGGCGGAGCACCTTTTCGCCGATGCCATAGTTGCGGCACATGGTGTTGTTCACACCGACATACCTCACAGGTGTGCCGCCGGCGATGATATAGGGTGGCACGTCTTTAGAGAAAGTTGTACCAGCCTGTATCATGGCTCCCTCGCCCACGCGGGTCTTGGCGTTCTGAATGACCGAAGACGAGAAGATGACTCCGTTTCCTATCTCGCAATCGCCGGCAATCTTCGTGCCATAGCCGAAGACGCAAGCGTCGCCCACTTTGGTGTCGTGGCTGATATGGGCACCCTCCATGAGACAGTTGTCGTTGCCGATGACGGTCTGCCCGCCACGATGGGTGGCGCGGTTGACGACGACGTTCTCGCGGAAGATATTGTTGTTGCCGATGATGAGCTCCGACTTCTCGCCCCGGAAATTGAAATCCTGCGGCAGTGCACCGAGCACAGTGCCCTGATGCACTTTGTTATGGCCACCCATACGCGTGCCGCTGAGGATGCTGACGAAGGGGAAGATGATGCAGTTGTCACCTATGACAACATCGTCCTCAATATATACAAAAGGAAATATTTTACAGTTGTCGCCGATTTGCGCCTTAGGGCTGACTTCGGCTCTGGGGGAAATCTCACTATTGGCCATAATTCTCAATTATCAATTATCAATTTTCAATTATTTCACGCCTCCCCCAAGTGCCTGATAGAGATTGACGACGGCCTGCATTTTGTTGAAGTCGTCGGTTATCTTGGATATCTGGGCATTGAGCAGGCTGCTCTGAGCCTGAATGACCTCAAGGTAGGTTGTTCCGCTGGCACGGGTCATAAGTGTCTTGATGTCGGCCACGTTCTGCTTGAGCACCTCTATCTGACGGGCTTCTATGCTGCCTTTCTCGTCGGCGGCCTGGTATTGTACGAGGGCATTGCTGACCTCACTGCCAGCCGTCAAGATGCTCTGCTGCCACGTGTTATAGGCCTGCTCGTATTGTGCCTCGGCCACGCGCAATCCGGCTTTCAGCTGTCCGTTCATGAAGATGGGCTGGGCAAGGCTGCCGACAGCACTGAGCAGGATCTTTCCCGGGTTGACAACCCCGACTCCTGCCGAGTTCGTGAAGATGCCGCTGGGGTTGATGGTCAGGTTCGGGTAAAACCGCGAGCGGGCATTCTCGATGCCGTAGAAACACTGGGCAAGCTGCATCTCGGCCGCATGAACGTCGGCACGGTTGGCAAGCAGGCTGACAGCAACACCCGTGGCAAGCTCAGCCGGCAGCGACTGATCGTCGAGCCGCCCTCTGGGGATGGCCTGTGCCGGCTGACCGAGCAACAACGAGAGCGAGTTCTCCACCTCACGCACCTGCCGCACCATGTCAACCCTCTGCGACTGCACGGAGAGATAATTGGCCTCGGCGCTCTGCACAGAGGTGGAACGGTAGCCCACGCGGGTGTCCTTCAGCAGTTTCATCAGCTCCCACGTGTCCTTGGTGAGCTGCTCCATGTCGTCGAGCACGGCCAGCTGGCTGTCAAGCATCAGCAGGGTGTAGTACATGTTGGCGACGGCGGAGATGATATTGGTCTTCACCACGGTCTGATAGTCCTGGGTGGCGAGCAGAGCCGCCTGAGCAGAACGCTTCTGTGAGAGGAAACCTCCGAAGAGATTAACGTTCCAGCTGGCTGAGAGGGGCAGCTGGTAGGTCTTGCTCACCTTGCCGAAATCCCACGACGAGATGGTTCCCGACGGAGCAAACGTAATCGACGGCAGGAAGGCCAGACGGGCAACCTTGAGCTGTTCCTCGGCCATCTTCACGTTGAGGGCGGCATTGAGCAGGTCGGTGTTATTGACCAATGCCTTCTCGATGAGCTCGCGCAGATAGGGGTCGGTAAACACACTCCGCCACGGCATCTGACCGAAGCTGACGGTGTCGGTGGCGACGAGCGTGTCGGTCAGGGAGATGGTGTCGCGACTGAAAGAGAGTGTGTCGCGAAAGATTCCCTTCGTGTTCACGGCCGGACGCTCGTAGGGCGCATAGAGCTGCTGCCTCGTGTGCTTATAAGTGCCGCAACTGCTCACAAGCAGCATCCCCGCACCTATGTATAGGATTGATTTCAGTTTCATCATCATTCTATTCTTCTAATGTGTATTCTTTCATCGGACCGTGAGCATACTGCTCCAGCTCGCGCTCCAATTCGGGATTCTCTGCCTCCTCGAACTTCAACGGTGAGACTTTTTCCTGCAAGCTCTGGAAGATGACAAACAAGGCAGGTACCACGAAAATCTGGCACAACGTACCAATCAACATGCCGCCTACGGCCGCCGCGCCAAGTGTCTGGTTGCCGTTCTTGCCGACACCCGAGGCGAACATCATCGGCAACAGACCGACGACCATCGCCAGCGAAGTCATCAGAATAGGACGCAGACGGGCTGACGCGCCCAGCACTGCCGACCACGATATGGCCATACCCATCTGGCGGCGCTCAAGGGCAAACTGCACAATCAGAATGGCATTCTTCGCCAACAGACCGATGAGCATGATGAGCGAGATCTGCATGTAGATGTCGTTGCTATGACCGAATATCTGCGTAAAGAGGAACGCTCCGGCCAGTCCGAACGGTACGGAAAGGACTACGGACAACGGCAGAATATAGCTCTCATACTGCGCCGACAGGATGAGGTAGATGAATATCAGGCACAGACCGAATATCAATGCAGTGGAATTGCTCGAGGAAGCCTCCTCACGGGTAAGCCCGGAGTATTCGTAGGTATAGCCCTGCGGCAGGATATTCTCAGCCACCTCTTCTACGGCCTTGATAGCCTCGCCCGACGAGAAGCCGTCGTTGACCGTAGCCGTCACATTGATGCTCGTGAAGAGGTTGAAACGATTGATATTGGCAGGACCATAGACACGCTTCAGCGTACAATACTCATTGACCGGAGCCATGCCCTGCGGTGTGCGCACATAGATGCTGTTAAGGCTCTCGGGGGTCATGCGCGTTGCAGGATCACCCTGGATCATCACACGATAAAGCTTTCCATAGGCGTTGAAGTTCGACGCATAAAGACCGCCATAATAGCCCTGCAACGTGGTCAGGACAGTTGACGGAGATATACCCGACTGCTTGCACTTCGACACATCGACGTGAATCATGTACTGCGGATAGTTAGGGTTGTAGGAGGTCATTGCCATCTGTATCTCCGGACGCTTGTTCAGCTCGGCCAGATAGGTCTGCGTAATCTCAAAGAACTTCGACAAGTCGCCGCCCGTACGGTCTTCCATCACAATGGACAGACCGTTCGACAACGAATATCCCTGCACCATCGGGGGAGCGAACGCCAAGATCTGCGCGTCCTTAATCTGTGCGGCCTGCTTATAAATCATACCGAGCACCGAGGTCGATTCCTTCGGATTGACGAAGAAGCGCATCACTCCGTCGCCCTGCCAAAGACCGCTCAACTTATACCAGAAGCCGCCCGTACGCTCGGCAAAGGGTTTCAGCTTGATGATAAACGTGGCCTGGTCAGAACCGGCACCGGCAATGAAGTTATAGCCCTGCAACTGCTCGCGGCTCTGGATGGCGGGATTGCTGGCCAGCATCGAGTCAACCTGGCTGATGACCTGCTTGGTGCGCTCCACCGATGTTGCCGGAGGCATCGAAATCATACAGAACAGCGTGCCGGTATCCTCGTCGGGAACAAGTCCCGTCTTCGTGGTGGACATGGTCGTAGCCAGTCCGACGATACCGATAATCACGGCAATGACAATAAGAATGGGCTTGCGGACTGTGCGCTCTACCCCGTTCTTATATTTGTTCAGTATCTTGTCGTAGGAAGCATTGAACGACGCATGAAGCCGGTCGAGGCGCGACATCTTGCGCTCGTTGCCCTCCTCGTCTTTCGGTTTCAGGAAGATGGCACAAAGTGCCGGCGACAGGGTCAGGGCGTTCAACGCCGAGATGAAGATACTGACCGCCATCGTGATACCGAACTCGCGATAGAACGTTCCGCTCGTTCCGCCGATGAATGAAACCGGAATGAACACCGATGCCATCACCAGCGTAATGGAAATGATGGCGCCCGAGATCTCGTTCATTGCATCGATGGATGCCCGCATCGAGCTCTTATAGCCCTGGTCGAGCTTGGCATGGACAGCCTCGACCACCACAATGGCATCATCGACCACAATGGCGATGGCCAGCAGCAGGGCCGACAACGTGAGCAGGTTGATGGAGAAACCAAAGACATTCAAGAAGAAGAAGGTACCAATCAGCGACACCGGCACGGCAATGAGCGGAATCAACGTTGAGCGGAAATCCTGAAGGAACAGGTAAACGACAAAGAACACCAGTGCCAGCGTCATGAGAAGCGTGAAGACCACCTCCTCGATAGCCGCGAAGAGGAACTCCGTCACGTCATAGTTGATTTTATACGTCAGCCCCGGCGGGAAGCTCTTGGCCTGACTCTCAAGCTCAGCCTTCACATCCTCGGCTATCTGCGTGGCATTCGAGCCTGCAATCTGCTGCACCATACCCATGACCGAAGGCTGGTTGTTATTCTTCATGGCCACGGAATACTGCAACGCGCCAAGCTCTATCTTGGCCACGTCCTTCAGCTTTAGCGTCTGTCCGCCGGCATCGCTTGAGATGATGATATTGCCGAATTCCTCGGCAGTCTTCAGGCGACCCGTATAGCGCATCGTGTACTCGTATGCCACATTCGACTGCTCGCCGAACGAGCCGGGGGCGGCCTCAATATTCTGCTCGGCCAGCACTCCGCTGATATCGGTTGGCATCAGGTTGTACTGCTTCATCACCTCGGGCTTCAGCCAGATACGCATCGAATAGGTTTTCATACCCGGCGACTGCACATCGCCCACACCCTTGATACGTTTCAATGCCGGCACGATATTGATGTTGGCGTAGTTGGTCAGGAACTCGTCATCGTAGCGGCCATCGCTTGTCAGCGTGTACATGATAACCTGCGAAGTCTGTCGCTTCATGACCGTCACACCCACACGGGTTACCTCGGCAGGCAGCAGAGCCTGTGCCTGGCTGACACGGTTCTGGACATTCACGGCGCACATGTCGGCATTCGTACCCTGACGGAAATAGACCGTGATATTGGCAGAACCCGCATTCGAGGCGGAAGATGTCATGTAGGTCATGTTCTCCACACCGTTGATACTTTCCTCCAGAGGTGCCAGCACGGAGTTCTTCACCGTCTCGGCATCGGCTCCCTGATAGGTCGTATAGACCACAACCGTCGGCGGGGCAATGTCGGGATACTGCTCAATGGGCAGCGTGGCGAGCCCGATAAAGCCGAGGATGACGATGACCACAGAGATCACCGTCGAGAGCACCGGGCGCTTTATAAAATTTGTAAATGTCATAATTGTCTGGTCAAGATTATTTCTTCTTACCGCTCATCGCATCGATGAATCCCTTGGTCGAGCCATTGGCCTCACCCAGCTTTTGCGCATCTGCTATCTTCTTCTCGTACTGAGCCGGCGTGATGGGCTTGATTTCCATGCCGTCGGTGAGCGACTGTATGCCGTTGGTCACGTAGCGGTCGCCCACGGTCAGTCCGTCGCGCACGATATAGTTGTTGCCGTCGGTCTGCGGATCAACTTTTATCTCGGTGTATCTCACCTTGTTGTCCTTGCCTACGACATAGACGAAAAGCTTGTCCTGCACTTCCGACACCACGCTCTGCGGTATCAGGATGGCGTGACTGTCCTCACGGGGAATGATGATTGAGCCTGAGCCACCGCTTTTGAGCAGGCGCTCGGGATTGCTGAACTGGGCAATGACCGACACGCTGCCCGTAGCCTGATCGATGACACCGCTGACTTTGCTGACCTTGCCCGGATGGTTATAGATGGTTCCGTCGGCCAGTTGCAGCTTCACGGTGGGGAATGTGGAGAGCGCGGCATTGACACTGCCGGAGTTCTTCGACATCTCAAGCACGTCCTTTTCTGTCATCGAGAAATAGGCTTCTACCGTGCTGACGTTAGAGACTGTGGTCAGCGGTTCCACGCTCGACGCGCTCACCAGTGCGCCCACCTTGAAGGGCAAGCTGCCGATGACACCGCTTGCAGGACTCTTCACGTAGCAGAAGCTGAGTGTCTCCCGTGCGGAGGCGAGGGCAGCCTTGGCCTGCGCGACCTGTGCGCTCGCCACTTCGTAGTTGTTTTTTGCCGACTGAAGCTCAAACTGGCCTATCACGTTATTGTTAAACAACTGCTGATTGTTCTCGTAGGTCAGTTTGGCC
This sequence comes from Prevotella sp., assembly GCA_017442765.1. The sequence continues at coordinate 13,491 of JAFRZC010000149.1, forward strand.
GTATTCATCTGTGCTGTTGCCGTATTGACGGCGGCCTGAGCCTGACGTACCTGCGCCTGATAGGTGGCATTGTCGATGATGAACAGCAGCTGTCCGGCTCCGACGCTCTGGCCCTCTCTCACACAAACCTGCGTGATGAATCCCGACACCTTCGGGCGGATCTGCACGTCCTGAATGCCTTTCAGCGTGGCGGGATAAGTGGTCTGCATGGCGGCGCTCTTGGCATCAACCGTTACTACAGGATACTCATTGTCGCCAAAGTTCGGCATACCCTGCTTCTTGCCCCCACAGGAGACAAGCACTGCGGCCATGCCCGCAAATAATAATGTTTTTTGGATATTCATACCTATTGCTATTATTTATTGAAATGCAAAATTACAAACTTTCCCACACATACGCGCAAGCAAGTGCGTATTTTTAACTCTTTTTAGGTTGTCAATCCCATTTCCCCGGCTTTCTGCAAGAGCAGCCTCATGAGCGGCTCGCGCTCGTTGGGCACGCGGTTGTCGAGCACCGCCTCTTTGAGAGCCTGCTTGAGCAGTCCCACTTCGCGCGAGGGTTTGAGGTCGAACATCCGCATGATTTCGTTACCGTCGATGACAGGCTGAAGCAGTCGCTTATAGTCGCGCTCCTTCAGGTCGGCGAGCTTCTCACGCACAAGCTGGAAGTTGCGGAGGAACTGTTGTTTCCTGATATGGTTCTTGCTGGTGATGTCGGCCTCGCAGAGGGTCATCAGGTCGTCGATGTCGTCGCCCGCATCGTTGAGCAGACGGCGCACGGCCGAGTCGGTGACCTCGTCGGAGGCAATGGCGATGGGGCGCATGTGCAGGTCAACCAGTTTTTGCACATATTTCATCTTTGCGTCGAGCGGCATCTTCAGCCGTCGGAAAATCTGCGGCACCATCTTTGCGCCGATGAAGTTATGGTTGTGGAAAGTCCAGCCCTGCACGGGCTCCCAGCGGCGTGTGCGCATCTTCCCGATGTCGTGGAGGAGGGCGGCCCAGCGAAGCCATAGACCTCCCTCAGCTTTCACCACGTTCTCAAGCACCTCCAGTGTGTGGTAATAGTTGTTCTTGTGTGCACGGCCATGCGAGGTGTCGACATTGTCGAGCGCCACCAGCTCGGGCAAGATGAGCTGCAACAGCCCTGCACGGTAGAGATAGTCGAAGCCGGTGCTGGGGTGACGGGCCATGATGATTTTGTTGAGCTCGTCGCTGATGCGCTCGCCGCTGATAATCTTCAGCCGGTCGGCATTACGGCGCAGGGCGTCCTCGGTTTCTTCCTCGATAAAGAAACCCAGCTGTGTGGCGAATCGCACGCAACGCATCATGCGCAGGGGGTCGTCGGAGAAAGTGATATCGGGGTCGAGAGGTGTACGGATGATGCCATCCTCAAGATCGGCCAGCCCGTTGAACGGATCGACAAGTTCACCGAACCTGTCTTTGTTCAGACAGATGGCCATCGCATTGATGGTGAAGTCGCGCCGGTTCTGGTCGTCCTCGAGCGTGCCGTCCTCGACGATGGGCTTCCGCGAGTCGTGGCTGTAGCTCTCACGGCGGGCACCGACGAACTCGACTACAGCCCCCTCCCAACCTCCCCCCGAGGGGGAGGAGTTCAACCCCGCTGAGATTTCTTCCACGACACTGTCTGGTATCACCAATACTTGTTCGTTCGTAAACCGCAACTCTTGAAATCCCATTCTTTGTAAATCCTCTGTTCGCAACTTGTCTTCCTGCTGTTGTTCTGGGGTAAAATGATAACCGCCGTCAACTTCTATTACAAGTTTCTTTTCCAGACAGACAAAATCAACGATATAATTTCCTATAATGTGTTGGCGGCGGAACTTCCAACCCAGTTTATTCGCTCTGAGCAATTGCCACATAGCGACCTCAGCCTCTGTTTGGTGTTTACGGCGTTCCTCTGCTTTTTCCTTTAGCAATGCATAATTCATGGGGTCGGCCGTCTGATACCTGTCAATTAGGCCGAGCCCTCCCCCCTCGGGGGGGAGATGGAGGGGGGCTCCTATCTTCACCTGCGCCGTGCCGAAGTTCTTGAACACCGAGAGGTGAGCACGCCGGCCGAGCCGATGCTTCAGGCGGCGGGCCACCTCGATGCCGCTGCCCACAACGACCACGTCGATATCCTTCGACGGCCGCTCAAGAAAAATGTCGCGCACATAGCCGCCCACCACATAGCACTCCATGCGCAGCTCGTCGGCGGCCTGGCCTATCTGATGAAAAATCTCACGGTCGAGAATCTGTGCCAGCTCGGCATCGGAATATAGCGTCATAAAATCTTAAATCTCCTTAAACGGGTGCAAAGATACTAAAAATTATGCATTAAAAAATACGAATTATGAATTATTTTGTACCTTTGCGCACGAATCCGCCAACAAGCGGAATTATGCTCATGAAACATCTTTGGCTACTACTGATGATTGTCGCCCTGGGCTCGTGCAAGGAAACCGAGGAGCAGATGGCCGCCGACCTGCTTGGAGAGATTGAGTCGCTCTACGCGAAGGGACGCTATGGCGCTACGCTCGACAGCATCACCGCCCTGCGCGAACGCTTTCCGATGGCCATCGAGGAACGTCGGCAGGCACTGCGCATCTGGCAGGACGCATCGCTCAAAATGGCACAGACCGACGTGATACACACCGACTCGGCACTGCAACAGACCCTGCGCCTCATCGACCGCACGTCAGACATCGGCCAGGCCAACCGGCTGCGAATGCGCCGCGACTCGCTCAGAGCTCGCTACGAGGCCATGTGCGGCGTGGTCAGAATGATTCATTTCCGCCAAAACGAACTGCGGCAGGCCACCACTGCCGTAAATGTTAAATAATAGCAGGATTTTAACATTTCAACGTTTTCTCAAAATGCCGGTTTTCGGCATTTTTTATTTCCGCCTGTCAACTTATAAGAAAAAAATGCCCAAAAACCTACATTCCGTCAACTCGCTAAACCTCAGTCGCTTATACCCACTCATCACTTTTTACTTAGCACTTATCACCTCCGAAACATATAGCTTTCACTCGCGAAAGACCGTATTTCGGGTGACAAAAGACCATGTTCCAGAAGCCAAAAAACGGTCTTTCACAACCCCAAACATATACCTTTCGGAAATGAAAGGTAAAAAATGATGGGTGAAAAGTTAGTTTTCGGTCAGAAAGCAACCTGTTTTTCGCCTCCTTACGTCAAATCGTAAGTGTTAAAAATGTGAACGAATTTAACACTCTTCCGGTTTTTAATTACAAAATCTTACACTAAAACTCACTAAGACAAAAGACAGATTATCCCTCGGACTTCATTCCACAAAATCGTAAAAGAATTAAAATTCTTTGTCATACAGACATCTATTTCAAAAAAATACCTAAATTTGCAGCCATAAATATAACAATAATGTAATGAGTCCAGTGTTCAGACGCGAGAACGAGTATATCTTCAAGATATATTCCAACGAAGAGGAACGGATGCATATCCATGTACTCTTTGGCAACAGCGAAGCCAAATTCTGGTTGGAGCCGTCAGTAGAACTGGCAAGAAATACGGGAATTCCTGAACACGAATTGAACTAAATCAAGAAAATAATAGAGAAACATGCAGACAGATTCAAAGAGCAATTCCGCGAACATATCGGCAAGCGTATTGATGATTAATGCGCAAGGCATCATGGTTTCTGTGTGTGGGCACGACTATTTCCTGTCATACAATCGCATACCCTGGATGCAGGATGCCCCCATCCGCAGCGTTCTGAACGTGCAGATGAGCGGCTCCGAAGCCATCGAGTGGCCCGACCTTGATGTAAATCTCGAAATCGACAGTCTGCGCCACCCCGAACGCTATCCCCTCGTCATCAAGCGCCACCCGCTGGATTACGTAGGAAGCTAAAATCCACATGGATAAAGCAACGAGAAAGAGGGTATGTCAAAATGCAAATGCCTTCTCGAAAATCTTACAGTTTGAAACTTGAGAACAAGAAAAAGCCATTTCAAAACCCTATTATGGGTCAAGAAATGGCCTTTCCTTTGCTGTTTGCTCCATTTTTAAGTTACGAATCCGCACACAACAAAAGCATTCCTTTCAGAAGAAAACAAAAATTAATAGCCCAACAGACTGATATTTCAAAAATATTACCTATATTTGCAATCGCAAAAATAAAAATTCAAAGATTATGGAGATCCTTAAAACTTTCTTTATCATGCTGTCTGCTTTTATTACACTTACAGGAAACGCACAGGAAACAGACACGCTCAGTCTCGGAATTGAAATAAAGTTTCAAGAGATTATCGGAACAAGTTTTTTTATGCTAAAATGCCAGACCCTACCGGAAGATATAAAAGGTGTTCCTGAAGACACAACGTCTTACTATGTATATGAATGTAAAAACATATTGTGTATTATAGGAAAAGAGCGAGAAAATGAATACTATTGTTCTTTGGATTTAAACAACGACCACGATTTTTCCAACGACTACCGATACTTTTTCACTCGACAACAAATTGAAGAGGCCCGAAATTTCACCCCGCAACGCTATGAGGATATCTGGGTCGCTCCTAATATTTTAATAAGCGGTTTGGAAAGAGGAAAATCTGTTATCACTAACAAAGATTCATTTGATGATTTCTTCCCTTTGCTTAGGATACATGACTTCTGCGTGGGAAAATTCTTATATCACGGCAACACCTATTATCTCTGTTGCGTAAATAATAAGAGAGAGTATGCCATTACAGATACAATACCATCGAATGCTACCGATCTTGCAAGACAACTTAAAGATGGAGGAACGTGGGTGAACACAAAATTTCCTATAATTCACAACAATCTGGTTTTTAAATTCATTGACTTAGATTACACAAGACAAAAATGTCGAATCAGTATAACACCACCCAACAAAAATAAAGAAATACTGCCAACTGCTCCGTATGAAGGTTTTCATGCTCCAAAGATTCCCGCAAAGGATATGGGTGGAAAACCTATTAAAACGGGCAAAAGTTATGTCCTTCTTGACTTCTGGGGAACATGGTGCAATCCCTGTATTTCCATTATTCCACATCTCGTAAAAATACATAAGCTTTATCCTGATTTGCAAATCATCAGTATCGCCAATGAACAAGATTTAGCAACCACTCCCAAACTAAACAAGCTCATAAAAGAACTCAACATGAACTGGACACATATTTGCGAACATTTGTATGCCGTGGACAATATGGCCAGCCGCTTTGATGTAACAACATATCCGACTACATTTATTATAGATCCATCCTGGAAAATAGTATATAAAGCATCCAGTAGTGACAAAATGGAAGAGTTGGATGCAAAGTTACAGGAAATATATGGTTATTAACAACTAAGGGTAAATGCCTCTATCTGACAATTTCATCATCATAGAAGAAATGGAAAAGTGTAAAGAAGTACTATAATTTAGATTTCCAGCGTTTTTTCGTTCCTTCAAATTAAGGTCCATAATCCAATGAAAGAAAGAAAAATTAATTTTTCTTTTGCATTCTGCTGTTTTAATCGTACCTTTGCAGCCATATATGGAAAATCAAAATACAGAACAGCAGTTCAGGGCGGTGATGCAGGAATGTCGCACGCTGTTTGAGAAAAAGCTGCACGACTACGGAGCCTCGTGGCGCATACTGCGTCCGGCCTCGCTGACCGACCAGCTCTTCATCAA